>REDS01000129.1 GCA_007693395.1 Balneolaceae bacterium
AAATCATTGAGAGGTGAGATTTGATATCACATGGATATGTGATATTTCATAAGTGATAACACTGTATATTACTTACAGCCATATCAAAATCATCATATTAGTCCACTATGAAAATAATACAGATACATATCACAATTTTTTTACTGGCACTGCTGGTTTTTTCAGGGTGTTACACGCAGTACAATGCAACCAGCGATGATGTTGAAAACCAGGCTTTTTACGCAGAAGATGGTTGGTTTGAAATTGATGGAATTAATTTTTACATCGATTATACTACAAGACATTGGTTCAGCTATTATGGTATTGATCTGGCAACAGACAGAAACTTTCTGACAATGGCACATTTTTCCTATCATCACCCTACAAGCACTTATTTCTACTCACCATTCAGGGGATCAATGTTCTATAGCTATCCTGGATATTCCAACAACTTCTTTCAACGCAGCGTGGTTTCATCACGTTCATGGGGCAATTTTTATAGCACCTACCATCCACCGTATTATGCTAATCAATATATGTGGAGTTTTTACCACTACAGGTGGGCTAATTGGTATTATTGGCAGTCTGTACATCCCAGTGACTGGCAGGGATCTTATGCAACTGAGGGAAGGGGTTATGCGAGCAATAGCGATGCTTTGAGAGGTACATCTGTAAGTGGTATAAATTCAGGAAACAGATCGAACCAGGTTAGCAGCAGGTTATCATCAGACAGAAACGAGCTTTCCTCACTTTCTTCCCGTAACAGAATTATGGCTCCATCCATCGACTCGGTTACATTAAATGAAAGGCAACAAAATGTGAAAGACAGAAGAGGTTCTGATTACAGAAGCAGGCTTGGGAATCGTTCTTCACGTTCAACACTTGGCAGTGGGCCTACACGCTCCCCACTAAGCAGTTGGAGTACGTGGGAGCAGCGTAACAGAAATTCAGGCAGTGTTACGAACAGAGCGGCTGTTATTGCACGCACTGTAAACCGGGCGTCTGCGAACAGATCTTCAGAAAGTTCAACAGTAAGAAACACATCAACAAACAGGGGTTCATCGGGTGGTGCTACACGCTCATCCGGTAGCAGCAGGTCATCAGGTGAAGGGTCATCATCACGAGGAAGTAATTAGAAGCATTTGCCGGTAATAATCTCACAAACTGGACTAAATACTCATGTAAATTCCCCTCGGATTTGGATGCTTAGGTTTACTCGGGTTTTGGTCTCAGTCAGCTTGTTTTTTATTGGTTTTATAGTAAAATCATCTTTAGTACAGGCGCAAAATCTCAATTCAATCAACCCCTGGCTCAACACAAATCAGGCAACTCTGTTTGGTGATTTTGGCAGACCGTACGATTCTGTTTCAATAATAATGCCGGCAACAGCCTATGCTTCCGGTTTTGGATCTTATCTTGATAATCCCGCATCAGTTTCACTTTTCGGTACATCTTTCGCTGAGTTTGGATTTACAACTCGAACGGTTGATGAAGAAGCCGCATACAGAGGTGTAATCAGAGAATATGATTCGTCTGACTTTCAGAACAGCATCACGAACGCGGGTTTTGTGTATGTATTTCCCGTTGACATTGGTCGGCTGGTTGCCGGGGGCGGCTATACTCAGTTTGCAGGATATAATCGAAGCCTGTCGGTAAGTTCAAGAAATGTACTCAGTTCAATTACCGACTTTTTTAAAACTCCGGGAAGTATCTATTCTGAGATGGCGTTCAACACATTTGCTACTGATTTTGGGGATGAATTTCAGGACTGGGATGAATCCATTTTCAGGATTGGGTTTGACAACTTTGGTGAATATCCGGGGATCAGTCAGGTTTTTACGATCAATGAGCGTGGGTATGGAGGGGAATACTCCCTCTTTGGAGCCACAGAATTTCGACAAAACCTCATGGTGGGAGTGAGTCTTGGGTGGGTTAGAGGAAATTATCAATACGAAAGAGATTTTCAGGAGATTGATGTTTTAAATGATTTCAACTCCAATTTTATCGACACAAGCGGAGATGGTGAGCCAGATACTGATATTGACCGAGTACTTCTCGATGACAGAATTGCGGCCACTTTCGATGGTTTCAGAGTAAGAGCCGGGGTATTATACAGAATCACACCTTTTATCAATGCAGGGCTTAGTTATGCTCCATCAACATCATTTAAGGTAGATGAAATGCTTCATGCAGATTTGGCTACTGTAATGAATAATCGGGTACGATTTGAAGAGACACAAGAGCGTGAATTTTCTTATCGGTTTAGAACACCTTCAAAAACATCCTTCGGCCTGGCTTTAGACCGTTACTACGGTCTAACTATTTCTTTAGCAGCTGATTACGTGGATTACAGAAAAACGGAGCTTGATTATGGAGATAGCGAGTTGTTCGACGATCAGGTGCGTGATAATGATGAGATCAATGAAGTATTTAGAAACGTATGGAATGTAAGAGCGGGTCTTTCGTATGATGCGAATCCATTCGTAACACTGAGGGCCGGATATGCAAATTTACCAGGCCGGTTTAATACAAATATGGGAGGGACAAGAGTAGTTTCTTTTGGTGCAGGTTTCATCATCACATCCCGATTAATACTCGATATGGCCTTTCAGCTGGAACGGTGGGAGGAGGTATCGTCTGTGTACGATTTTGCCCAATATGATTATTCGACGTTACCTGAATCACCACCTGATTTTACGATACAATCTGAAAATGCGGATCGGCTTGTTCGTCGCTTGAGCATGGCGGCATCCTTTGTTTATCTTTTTTGATTATTGAGCGCCGAAGAGATAGGTACAGCAACAATTTGGGTATTTTAATCGTATTGTTACTGTGCGATCATAATGAGGAACAAACTGATATCACAAATCGTTGTAAGATTAAGATCAATCAAAAAAAACAAGGATGTTACATGTATCACATGGTTATGTGATATTGATAATGAAACATTTAGTGTATCTTATAAGTGGATAAGATAAATACCTAAAGTCCGGAGTTAGCCATGAAATCTTCAAAAACATTACACATCATCATCTTAACAGCAACCGCTCTGTTCCTGACCGGATGCTACACACAGCTTCAAACTGTTGAGCGTGCACCGGCACCATCAGAAAGGCTGCCTGCAGACCGTGCAGTATCTACTCAGGCATCTGTACATGAGAGATCTTCTCAGATTGTGAATGAAGATGACTATGTACTGGGTTACGAAGACGGTTGGGAAGATGCAGAAGCATATTATTTTGTAGATTATGCTACCAGAGATTGGTATTTGAACTATGGTGCTACTCTTACTCATTCTCCTCAGTTCAGAAGATCAGTTGTGCATCACCATCACTTCGGCTATGGTAGTTTCTACCATCCACATTTCTACTCTTTTTATCACAGTCCGTTTCTGTTTCACAGATATCCAAGCTGGAGATTTAGTTTAGCATTTCACAGTGGCTGGCACCGTCCATACCACTTTGGATTCTACTCCTTCTACGCTTATCCCGGCTACTACCCGTACTATGGAGGTTTTTGGGGCTGGAGTAACTTCCACAGGCCACACTTTGCAACAGTTTATTATCATACAAGCCGTTCTACAAGAGCTGTGAATTATGGACCGAGAAGCACTGCACTTACATCACGCGGTACACAAACATTAAATAGAAATACACGTGCTGATGCCCGTGCTTCAGCGGCACCTAATGTTAGAAACAGAACAGATGTTCGCTCTACTGCAAGAACACAGCAGGTTAACAGAGGAACTGTTAACCGGAATAATAGTGGTACTACCAACAGAGGTACGGTTACAAGAAGTAATTCTGGAAATACTAACAGAGGCACTGTTAATCGAAATAACTCAGGAAACACAAATCGCGGAACGGTTAACCGAAACAATTCCGGAAGTACAAATCGTGGAACAGTGAACCGTAATAACTCATCAAATACCAACAGAGGTACGGTAAACAGAAATAATTCCTCAAACACCAACAGAGGTACGGTTAATCGAAATAATTCATCGAATACTAACCGAAGTACAGTGAACAGAAACAGTTCCTCAAATTCGAATCGTGGAACGGTTA
Source organism: Balneolaceae bacterium (assembly GCA_007693395.1). GTDB lineage: Bacteria > Bacteroidota > Rhodothermia > Balneolales > Balneolaceae > Rhodohalobacter. The sequence continues at coordinate 4,044 of REDS01000129.1, forward strand.
ATCGTAACAATTCATCAAATTCCAACAGAAGTACTGTTAATAGAAACACGAGCAATCGGAACACGAGCTCTTCTGTTAACAGATCAACAACGAACAACAATATCAGCTCTTCAGTAAGAAGCTCTTCTTCTACTGTAAACAGAGGTTCGGTTTCCTCGGCTCAGAATCAGCAAAGAAATGCTGTAAGTGTACAAGGGCCTGCTACAAGACAGCAGCAGGCTGTGCAATCAGTCAGAAACCGTGTTACCACAACTCAAACGGTTAATGTAAACAACAGAGCCAGCAACAATACACAATCTCGCCGTAGTGCAATTGCAAGAGAAGTATTACGTGGCGCTTCCAATGCCGTTACCTCAAGTACAGTGAACCGTGCTGTGAATAACCGTTCTACAGTAAGATCATCCAATAACAGAAGCACAAACAGATCTACTGTAAACAGAAGCTCTAACTCTTCAAATAACCGATCAACTGTGCGTTCTTCATCCAGTAGTTCAAATACCCGGGCTACAAGCTCACGCTCAAGCAGTAACAGAGGCAGCAGAAACTAATTTGTAGCTGAACTCAGATACTTTTTGTTTTCTTCTCTGCAAACAAAAGATGATCACAAATAATTGTCTACCATAGGTGAATTATGTTTAAAATGATGCCTTTACTTATCACGATATTCGTTTTGGTGGGCTTTAGTAGCCTGAATGCCCAAAACCCTAACAACGCACTTTTGTATAGTTATCAGGCTACGCTATTCGGCGATCAGGGAGCCGCAAACGATCCTATTTCCATAATTATGCCGGGCACGGCATTTAAATCTGGTTTTGGCAGTTTTATGGATAACCCGGCGAGTATGGCTCTTCATCAGCAAAGTTTCGGCGAGTTTGGGTTGTCTTATCGTTCAGTTGATGAAGATGCTACTTATCTTGGCCAAAACCGTGATCTCAATGATAGCCAAAACGGTGTTTCGAACTTTGGATTTTTATACTCTTTCCCAACAGTGCAGGGTAGTTTTGTGTTTGGTGCAGGATATTCGCAACACTCCATTTACAACCGGGCACTCGGTTTTCGTGCTCGGAATGAAAACAGTACAATAACCGATAAATTTAAAGTCAATGGCTCGCCCTATCAGGAGATCGCATTCAATACATTTGCTACGGACGAGGGTGATGAATTCGGAGACTGGGATGAGTCTATTTTCAGGATTGGGTTCGATCGGTTTGGGGACTTTCTTGGCCTAAGGCAACAAGGTGAGATTATTCAGCGTGGTTACAGTGGTGAATACTCTATGTTTTTTGCCACTGAATTTCAGGAAAATTTTCTGGTTGGTGCCAGTATCGGGCTGCTATCGGGCAGATTTAACTATAGCCGCATATTTCAGGAAATTGATGAATTTAACGACTACTCCAGCACCATAATTGATAGCAATGGGGATGGCTTTGGTGATACCGATGTTGATAATATCATTCTCGATGACGGGCTGAGAAGCCGGTTTTCCGGTTTCCGTGCGCGGGCAGGGTTGCTTTACAAGATTTCTGATCAGTTTAATATAGGTGTTAGTTACACTTTCCCCACAACAATTGATGTGGATGAAACCTTTAGAGCAGACTTAAGAACCACTTTTAATAACGGTGTTGAATTTTCTGATTTTACGGATAGTGAATTCTCATATAGAGTGAAATATCCGGCAAGGACTGCTTTAGGGTTTGGCATGCAAAATCTAAATGGCTTGTCAGCTTCTTTTTCTGCTGAATATGTTGATTATTCAGACACTCGAATAGATTTCAGAGAGAGTAGTTTATTTGAAGATGAGTTGATTGAAAATGATTTTATTGAAGATAATTTCAGATCAGTATGGAGTTTCAGGGGAGGAATTGCGTACGATATTACGCCAGAATTTAACCTAAGGGCAGGTTACAGCCGATTGCCTGGCAGATTTGCAGAGATTTCAAATGACAGAAATGTATATGCACTTGGTGCAGGTTTTTCAATTACTCCGAACCTGCGTCTGGAGTTTGCAGCTCAATATGCAATCTGGGAAGAGGTTTCAGCAGTTTACGATTATGCATCGTATGATTATTCCTTACTGCCGGATAATCCCCCAAGCATTAACTTCCGCTCAGAAGAAGTATCACGATCCGTTGATCGGTGGCAACTGCTTAGCACTTTACGTTTCAATTTTTAATTATAATACCCCAACATCAATTAAAGAGCCTGATCTGAACATCAGGCTCTTTTTTTTGGAAATAAATTAACCACCCTTTTTGGGGTTAACACTTAGCACGGCAGATTTTACGTGTCTTACAACATTTGCAGTTGTACTGCCCATCATTAGATAGTTGATACCGGTTCTTCCAACAGTAGCCATAATTATAAGATTGTATGGGTTCTCACTTACATGCTTAAAAATGGCTTCATGCGGGGTATTCTGAGAGATGATTACCTGCTGGTTTACCTGGTCTGATATCTCATGGAAATACTCTTTTTTCAGAATTTTGAGACGCTCTTCCCTGATTTTCCTCAGAGAAAGATCTTTCTCCTTCTCATCAAACTGATCAAAACTGAGAATGTGTACCAGATCTATTTTTCCACCAGTTTGTTTTGCAATCTTTATGGCATGAGGATATGCTTCTGCTGCATTATCTGAAAAATCGGTTGTAAGAAGAATATTTTCAAAGTTACCTACATCCGATTCGTTTTCAACAATCATGACAGGTGTGTGTGAAAGGCGGAGTACTTTTTCAGCCACAGACCCAAGCAGGAACCTTGAAAATCCTGTTCGCCCGTGGCTACTCATGATCACATATTCGTAATTATCGGATGCATCAATGATGCTTTGAGCGGCATTGCCTAAAACAACTACGGGTTCAGCGAGATTTTCTGTCTGTACAAGCTGTTGTGAGATCTCTTTTACACGGTTGATCAATGTGCCTTCAAGTTCATCAAACTTCTGATACATTTTGCTTCCCATGCCTAATGCGTAGGGCTCATCCAACTCAGAAATAGGAAGATGAGAATAAAACGGAGTAACCATACCATTAAACAGTTTGGCAAACGTGTCTGCTACTTCAAGTGCTTTTTTGCTGCGGTCAGAAAAGTCAATGGGGACGAGAATTTTCATAGTAATCCTGTTTTTAGTTTATGGTTAACATCACTTTAAGAGCTTTCTTGTAATTTGCTCAAAAAAGCTTAAAACGTAAACAGATAAAGCTGTCTTAATTATGAATTTTCGTAAAACCTCAGTCTGAAAGCCCTTTTCTCCCTTTATATTTTAGGGCGTAATGTATAACGGGTGGTGCAATCAGTATAGCGATAAATAAATTTGCGGTTCGAATGTAGAGAAAAACTGTAAGAACAATGCAGGCAATCAATATTACGCCGGATATAATCCAGACTTTTTGATTTGTCATAATAGTGGGGTCAGTCGGTTTGCAGTCTCAATATTTCGAGTGGTGAGTGCTTGAAAATATGCCTGCTCCCGCTCCAGCCAATAAGAATTGCAAGCAGCATAATAAAAAGTGTGATGGCTGTTAGCGTGAGAAAGTCTGGCACGAAGGCAAGATCGAAATAGAAGTAAGCAAGTCCCCAGCTTGCAGCTATCGCAAGTAACAAGCCCGTAAGGCTGGACAGCAGCCCAAGTAATGCATACTCAATGGTTTGAATGGAACCCACCTGTCTGTTATTTGCACCAAGTGTACGCAACAATACAGATTCCTTTGTACGCTGTCGGCGGCTGATTGCTATTGAACTGGCCAGAACAATGAAGCCGGTAAATATGCTGAAGAGCGCCATAAATTGTACAGCCATAGAAACCTTATCGAGAAACTCCCGAACGCTTGCCAGCGCTACGGAGATATCTATTACTGATACATTTGGCAGTTCATTTACAACGGCGCTTTGCAGCCTTACAGATTGTGCATCGTTGGTAATTTTTACAGTAGATGCAAAAAACTGTGGTGCTTGTTCAAGCACACCTGCAGGGAATACCACAAAAAAGTTTGGTTCGGGCCGCTGGAAATCTACTTCACGCACACTTGCTATAGTTGTTGTAATCGGTACGCCCTGTACGTTAAATCCGAGCGTGTCTCCAATCTGAAGCTGGAGCTCATCCTCAATTTGAGTCGAGATAGATATCGGTATTACAGAACTCAGACCTTCTGCCTGGCCAATCCATTCACCTCTGAGTATGGTTTCAGCTTCATTAAGCTCCTCCCGATAGGTAACCCTGTACTCCCGCGATAGCACCCAGTTGCTAATGGCTACAGTTGTATCCTGCCGTATCTCCTGTACAGATTGCCCTTTCCGGGAAGAGAGACGCATAGAAACAATTGGTACATTTTGAATCACTGTGGCACCCTCTTCGGTAATTAATTCATTCAGCCTGTCATTTTGATCCATCTGAATATCATAGAAAACCAGGTCAGGTGTATCATCACCGGTTTCCAGGTTTATGCGCTGAAGAAGCATATCCTGCGATAGGTAAAGGGTTCCAATCAAAAGCATACCCATTCCAAGGGTTGTAATCAGCATGTTTGTCTGATTGTTGGGCCTGAAGAGGTTGGCCATGCCTTGCCGAACAGTGTAAGAAAATGATTTGAGCCGTAGTGATTTTACTGTCGCTATGAGAAATGCAGCCACGCCCCAAAGAAGTAACACAAAAAGAAACAGGCTAAGCGTAAAAACCAGTGAAGCGATATAACTATCGGTTAAAAGGCCAACAATAAATATCAGTACAGCCAGTGATATGGAAAGTGTGATAAATTTCACTCTTTTTGGGAGAGAGCCTATCGGAGAAAAATCTGTACTTCGCAGTGTTAATAGTGGAGAAATGGCAGAGACTGAGGCGAGTGGCATCAGGGAAAAAATCACACTGATAAGTACGCCTGTAAATAGCCCGAGTGAAATGGCCTCAAAAGAGATGGCCTGAGTTATCTGAAAAGGGAGCAAATCAGCGAATAGTGTGGGGATATAGAACTGCAAAATGATACCAATACCAGTGCCGGACAGTGCCCCCATAAAGCCAAGTAACGCAACCTGAATTGCAAATACGGCGAGTATCTTCTCCTTTGTCATACCAAGACACCGGAGTGTGGCAACGGTTGCTGTTTTTCGTTTGATATAAATATAAATCGCACTGCCTACCCCAAGCCCGCCAAGTAATAGAGCGATGAAAGCGATCAATCCTAAAAATCGTGTGAGATTGTTTACGATTGCTTCAAATGTGGAGATACGGCTTTCAACTGTTTCCATCCGCACCTGATGCTCACGGGCCAGGGGGCGGAAAGCTTCGGTAAAGGCCGTAAGGCTTTCAGCGTCGTTAAACTGAAAATAGTGCTTGTATTCCACGCGGCTGCCCCTGTCCAGAAGGCCTGTGCCCTCAATGGCACGTTTTGGCAGATAAATTCTTGGCCCAACAAGAGAAAATGCTGCAGCTTCACCGGGAACACTTAAAAGTGCACCCTCCACCGCAAGGTTTCTGTTACCAACCCTGATGGTGTCGCCCACAGAGATATTGAACTGGCTCATTGCAGACTGTTCCACAAGCGCACTGTTATTTTGCTGATAGTTAAAAGCTGCTTCTGCTGGCTCTGTTGAAAGTTTTCCATATAGAGGGAATACTCCTTCTATAGCCCGAACCTGTGAAAGCCTTGTAGCACCAGCTTCATTAAAAAGCACCATAGAGTTGAACTCCCAGGCAGAGGCATCACTGCCACCTGTAGAATCGATAAAAGCAATAACATCATTATGAAACGGTTGTGTTGACCGTAACTCCAGGTCGGCACCTAAAAGCTCGCGTGATTGGTCATCTACGGTAAGAAGTACATCGTTCCGAAAGGAGAGTATCGCCACCAACGCGGCCACACCGGCTACTACAGACGATGTATATATGATAAGGCTCTTCCACTGTGATTTAGAATCCCTGTACGCAAGTTTCCAGCTGTAGGGTGATAAGAGTTCCCGAAAGAAATTCATCAGACTGCATCCATTTGAACAGCTTCCGGTTCTGTTGTTGAGGTGTATGTATCCTTAAGAATATGTCCGTTTTTCAACTCAATAATTCTGTCGCATTTGGAAGCAAGCTCGATATCATGAGTTACAATAATGAGCGTGGTTCCTTTCTCTTTATTCAGGTTAAAAAGGATCTCTTCCACTTGAGCCCCCGTCTCTCCATCAAGGTTCCCGGTTGGTTCGTCAGCGAACAAAATTTCAGGCTGATGGATGAATGCCCTTGCAATGCCTACTCGTTGCTGTTCACCACCCGATAATTGAGTAGGGTAGTGATCTGTACGGTCTTTAAGGCCAACACTTTCAAGTAACTCCAGAGCACTTTTTTCTACTTTATAATAAGGCACACCGCGTAGTTCTATTGGTACCATAACATTTTCAAGTGCTGTGAGTGTGGGAATAAGTTGAAAAGACTGGAACACAAATCCAATCTGCTCGTTTCTTATCTTTGACAAGTTAGCTTCGCTGTAATCAGAAATTTTTTGATTACTCAGAGAAACTGAACCGGATGTAGGTTTGTCAAGGCCGGCACAGAGGCCTAAAAGAGTAGTTTTACCACTGCCAGAGGGGCCAACTATAGCACAGGTTATTCCCTTTTCGATTGAAAACGAAACCCCGTGTAAAACCGTTAATGAGTGTCCGGCGGTTGCAAACGTTTTGGTTAGGTTTTTGATTTCTAAAATTGCACTCTGATTCATCGCAGTAATTAATTTATAATCGAACTAACGCAACACCGGATTGGCCGTAAACCATTCCTGAGAAAGAATTTAATTTGGAATAAAACGAATGAATATCCTTAAAGTTACAACTTTTTTACTCACATTATTTTTTGCTGCTTCAGCAGCTGCTCAGGATGCAAAAACCATCCTCTTTTTTGGAGACAGTATAACAGCAGGTTATGGTATTGATGAAGAAGATGCTTTCCCGGCACAGATACAGAGAAAAATTGATGAAAAAGGGCTTAGCTACAGAGTAGTGAATGCAGGGCTAAGCGGTGAAACATCTGCCGGAGGGTTGAGAAGAGTTGATTGGATTTTACAGCAACATATCGATCTGTTTGTTCTTGGGCTTGGCGGGAATGATGGGTTGAGAGGAATAAATCCCGAAAGTACAAAGGAAAATCTTGCCGGAATAATGGATAAAGTGGCAGAAAAATATCCTGATGCCATTATTATTCTAACCGGGATGGAAGCACCACCAAATATGGGTAGCGACTATACCGAAAGATTCAGACAAATCTACACCGAACTTTACGAAAAGTATGAAGTAGTATTTATGCCATTTATACTTGAAGGAGTTGCCGGCGATCCCGATCTGAACCTTGCCGATGGCATACATCCTACTGAGGAAGGGCATGAAATTTTGGCAGAAAACCTCTGGAACTATCTTCTGCCTGTATTATAGTACTACAAGCTTTCGGTACCGAAAATAATTGTGATTGACTCCCGCACAGGTATGGTTCGCTCAAATTGGAGTAACGAACCGCTGCTATCCAACTCCATTGCCATCGAAACGCCTCTTAAGCGGGGGGTAAATCCATCGGTTGAGCCATATTGAATACTCTTTACGCCCGTTATTTTAAGACCCGCTGCATCAGCAAGTAGTATGGCTTTATTTCGGGCTTCATCAACCGCTTTTTTAAGTGCTTTTTTTTGAGCTGTATCAGATTTACTGGATGTGAAGTTGCCGGTAAATGCTCCAAACCCATGTTCAATCATAGAAACCTGCATCAACTCAAACTGTGTTACATCAAGAAGTACAATTTGTACCTGCTGTCGTGTTTCGAAACCGGAAACGCTATTTCCCCGCCTTACTGAAGAGATATTCACGGGATTTGCTGAAATATACCGCTCATCAATGCCCTCCTCAATCAACAGGGAAGTAAGGTAAGCTTCCTGCCTTTTATGTTCTGCAAATGCCTCTCTGGCATCTGTGTTGAACTGAGTAATGTTCACATTAAACAGAATCATATCAGCGGTTACATTTACCTCACCGGTGGCTTGTATAGTGATTGTATTATCCGTTGCTGATAAAAGGGAAGGAAACATCATCAAAATGATAAAGAGTGTTACAAGGGGCTTATTCATAGTGTGTATGTGTTGAGTTTTTGATTGTCTTATTAACGCTGTTCTATAAGAGATTATGATCATTAAATTATTGAGTATCAACAAATTGTAAAAAAAATAGTGGAAGCGCTTGCATGTAGCAATAAATGGCGGTTATTTTGACAAACAAGTAGGTTCAAAAGGATAGAAGCTGCTCTGCTAAAAATAATTCGAATAAAACTACCATAAGATGAAAAAAAATTACAATTCTACTGGGAAATGGTTGTGTCTAATTGTTGCTTTTTGTCTGATCCTTCCACAGCAAACATTCGCTGCAGAAAATGATGAAGACGACAGAATTACAATATCAGGCGTTGTAGTTGATGCTGCTACAGGCCAAAGCTTAGCTGGTGTTAATGTTGTAGTAGTGGGCAGCATGGTTGGTGTTGCTACTAATGCTCGCGGAGAGTTTAGTCTCCGTTACAATGGTGCCCCCCCAATCACGGTATCTGTGTCTATCATTGGTTACACAACTCAGCGGTTCGAAATAACGGAACAAAATGTAAGCGATCTGCGCATTGAACTGAGTGAAGAGACATTTCTTGGAACCGATATTGTGGTTTCTGCTTCCAGGGTGGAGGAAAGTATTTTAGATGCTCCAGTTTCTATTGAAAAGATGGATATTATAGCTGTGAATCAAACACCTGCCCCAAGTTACTACATGGCGCTCGCAAATCTTAAAGGTGTTGATATGACAACGAGCAGTATTAACTTCCAGATTATTAATGCCAGGGGCTTTAATTCTACAGGCAATACCCGAATGGTGCAGCTTACGGATGGTATGGATACACAGGCGCCTGCTCTGAATTTCCCTATTGGTAATCTCAATGGCCCTTCAGTGCTTGACGTTGAAAGCGTTGAATTTCTCCCGGGTGCATCTTCTGCACTGTATGGACCCAATGCTTTCAATGGTATTCTGCTTGTGAACAGTAAGAACCCATTTCGGTACCCGGGTTTAAGCGTTCACGTTCAGAATGGTGTTAATCATATCGATGGCAATTCTGCGCTTGGTGAGCCGGGTAACCCTCGCCCGATGTTCGAAACATCGTTACGTTATGCTGATGTAATTGGCGATCGCTTCGCTTTTAAAGTGAACTTCAGCTACATGCAGGCGGACGACTGGGTAGGAATTAACTTTCGCGACAAGAACGCTTCCCTTGCACCTGCCGGAGTTGATGTAAATCCGGCTTTTGATGGTGTGCACCTCTACGGTGATGATGGAACTTTTAATCTTGCTCTTTTGGGACTGCCCGGCCCGAACAGAACTCAGGTTGCTCAAGGGCTTGCACAGGCTGCAGGTATACCGGTAGGCCTCGCTGAGCAGTACCTTTCTGCACTTCCGGTACAACCTGTTGCAAGAACAGGCTACAGAGAAGAATTTCTTGTAGATAGCGATGCAAAAAATCTCAAGCTTGGTACCTCTCTTCACTATAGATTAACAGATAATCTGGAAGCCAGCTATACATTTAATTACGGGTATGGAACATCAGTATATAGTGGTGCACAGCGGTATAGCTTAAGCAATTTTAGCATTTCTCAGCACAAACTTGAGTTTGAAGGAGACAATTTCATGGTACGTGCTTATGGTACTTTCGAAGATTCCGGTGATTCTTACATTGCTGATTTTGTTGGATTCTCTATAAATGATCAATATATGCCAACTACCCAGTGGTTTGGACAGTATGCGGCAGCCTTTGCAGGCGGAATGCTTCAGGCGGCCAATCAGGTTCAGGGAAATCCGGCATTCAATCAGGCTACTATCGATGCGATACTTAGCAATCCATCAATCCTTAATAATCTTCATAATGCTGCAAGAGCTTCAGCTGATATGAACCGTTTTGAGCCGGGCACACCTGAGTTTGAAAATGCAAAACAGATTGCGCTTGACGGTGTAGTTCCACAAGGAGCAAGGTTTAATGATCAGTCCCGCTTTATTCATGTAGAAGGGCAGTATGATTTTAAAAACGAAATCGATTTTCTGGATCTTCAGGTTGGCCTGAGCTTCCGTCAATATCAGCTGCGTTCAAACGGAACTATTTTTGCTGATGCTGATGGCGGGATCGACATCAATGAGTATGGCGGTTACATCCAGGCATCCCGTTCACTTCTTGACGACAGACTTCGTCTTACAGGGTCACTCCGATATGATAAGAACGAGAATTTCGATGGCCAGATTAACCCAAGAATTTCATCGGTTATTCGCGTGGCAGACAGCCAAAACATCCGTGCTTCGTATCAAACAGGCTTCAGAAATCCAACCACGCAGGGGCAGTTTATCGATCTGGATGTTCTTACTGCGAGATTACTGGGTGGATTGAATCAGACCGTTGCTCCGTACAACGTAACTGAAAATGCATTTACACTCCAATCGGTTGAGCGTTTTACTGCAGAATTACTGGCCGGTAACCCTGCGGCAGCACAGAATCTTGTACCATTTACCGAATTTCGGGAAGTAAAACCTGAGCAGATTCAGTCATTCGAAGTGGGGTATAAAGGGTTGCTTGGAAATCGTTTGTTAATTGATGCAGCGTACTACTACAACATTTACAACGATTTTATTGCTCAGTTCAGAGTTCGAAGAGCAGCAGCACCGTTTACGGGAGATCCAATGGTTGACCAGCAAATTGCAGGATCACTACTCTCTGGAAGTGCCGAAAACACATTCCAGCTCTATACCAACGTGGATGAAACCGTGCGTTCTCAGGGTGCTGTATTTGGGTTTGATTACAGCCTGCCAAGGAACTTCCTTTTATCAGCCAATTACAACTGGAACCAGTTAATTACCGATCAGGATCAGGGTTTTATTTTTGACTTCAATACTCCTGAGCATAAAGTAAATGTATCACTCGGTAACAGAAGGTTAACCAACAATTTAGGTTTCAACCTTACTTTCAGATGGCAGGATGAGTTTGACTGGACATCTTCTTTTGCAGATGGTACCGTGCCTGCTATTTCAACTCTGGATGCACAGGTTTCTTACAGAGTACCAAACCTTCGTTCGGTGGTTAAACTCGGTGGATCAAACATCACCAACAACAGGCACTTCCTGAACTACGGCGGGCCAAATCTCGGAGCAATCTACTATGTTTCGTTTACATTTGATCAGTTCCTGAACTAATAGTAGTCTCAGTTACAAATCCTTATTTCAAAAAGAGGCCTCATTCAGGCCTCTTTTTTTTGGCCTGATACATCCGGCTTCAGATTTGCGATCGTTGCCCCCCATCCGCCACCGCTTTGATCAGCCAGCTGGTACCCGGTTACATGTGGATTTCGATCGAGCAGAGCGTGCACACTGCGCCGGACATTACCCATTCCTTTTCCGTGAATGAACCGAACAGAGTAGATCTCTTTCTCAAGGCAGGCGTAAATATATTCATCTATGAGTGTGGAGAGATCCTGCGGACGAAATGGGTGCAGATCAAGAACACCGTTTATTTCAATATGCTCAGGCTCATCGTAATCCATGCCAAAGCTCATTTATTTTCAAGTAAAAAAACAGGCTCAGGATAGTCATCGTAAAAGTAATTCCCACTCTCTTTAGCCATTTTTGAAGAGACTGTATTTGCTTCATTAATTTTTTTTAGTAATGCAGCGTATTGGTCTGAATTATGTAGTACAACGTTTTTTCCAGCCCAAACATAGAGCATATGCATGTCATTGGCATTCCCCAGATGCTCACAAATATCTGATATCTGAGTGTGAAATCTGAGTATGTCGTCCTTTTCTGTGGCAGGCATCAATAATTCAGTTTGGTACTGTATATCTTTCGCCCGCTTTCGCCATTCGTGCACATCTTCTGCATCGGCAGAAGTGAATGCAAAATAAAAAGCTTCCTTACTTTTTAAAAAACTGGTTTGAAAACCCTTGATCACTAAATTTATGTCAGCAGGCTTAGAAAAATAGTGGCTTATTTCCGGGTTCTGTTTTAGGTTTTTTTCAAGAAGTGTAAATTCGTCAATGCTGTGCAACGTGTTTTTTTCGAGTGTAGTAATTTCTGCCCGATTGCGTTTCAGTAATTCTTCAACCACATATTTTTCATCCTCATAATCGGGGTTGATATGAAGATCGTGCATTAGAATTCTTCTCACATGGGCATCGCGCAGGTCAGAAAAAACCCTTCCCCAATCCCTTAGCAGAAAATTAGCTATTTTGTAATCTGCATCATTTCTGGCAGGTTTAATCAGCTTAGCAAAAGCCCTGAATAGCTTCAGCTTTTTCCTGCTCTGATGAGTTGTCTCAACAAGGTTTTCGTTACGCAGCTCTATAAAACCAAAAAGTTCGTTGCAGATTAAATCGAATGTTCGGTGGCAGTCAAAATCTGATGAACCATTTATTGGTTGCAATGAGTAGGGCATCAAAGATCTACCTTATAATCAACAAATCGACGCTTTTCAGTAGTTTTCTCAATGAAATCCATCGCTTTTTTATGATGTGGATTTCGTGTATACATTTGAAAATCGAGATCTGTATTAAAATCCATAATGAGAACTACATCGTACGCCTCATTTTCATCAGGGTTAATCTGAATGCCAACCTCTACTGCCTTTATTTCATCAATATTGGTGCGCAGGCCTTCAAGAATCAGTTTTAATTTTTCAGCATTTTTTTGCTTTGTAGCTCCTGCTGCTTGTTCTTTAAGTTTCCACATTACGATATGGCGTATCATATTTTCTCCGTATTTAAAAAAGTTTTATTTAGATGTGACCTATCTGTTCAGGGCAAATGTCAGATCGTCCGGATCAACCTCTGAGGGAGGTTCCTCCAGAAGTTCGGGCGAAAATACCCCCACAGCCCAAAGGAAAAAGCGGGCGTCTTCCGGGCTGTTTTCTCTGTTCCAGTCGTATAATGCGAAGTAACCGAGCGCTACCTGCTCTCTTTCAAACTCGTTGAGGTTTTCCGGATCAGAAATTATTGGTATATCAAGCTCAGCTACCGCAGGTAACTGATTAGGGTTTGTGATGATATCTCCGTTAAGCTGATAAATAATGGGCCATAAGTATGGATTGCCAAGATTAGCTTCAGCAATAGACCATAATGATTCACCTGGTACAACGGTGTGGCTTTCTATTTCAAATTCAGTTTGCAGAGGCGAAGTAGGTTCGGGTTGCGCTGTTGGAGTAGGGTCGGGCTCAGCAGTTGCATCTGTATCTGGTACAACACTTGGTTCAACAGGAGTTAAAAGCTGTTCTGTTTGATCAGCAGTTGCCGGCGCAGATGTGTCACCCATTCTCTGAAACATCAGAAACAGAATGATAAATGCAATAAGTGCTATGATAACCGCTGCAGCGTAAGACCATTTGAATGATCCGGCCTTTTGTACCTCTTTGGCAACGTTCTCCTCATTAGGGAGGATTGCCGGGATAGAAGCTTCAGCATCTTCATCCGCAACCAAAGTGGCAAAAGGGTCATTTTCAGGAAAGTGAGGGTTATCGTGTTCTATCAGTAGTTCATCAACAGGAACAGATGTTTTTCTTACCTCTTTAGCTTTTGCGGCAATAAAGGGAATTTCTATTGTTTCAGCCTCTTCAGGTACAGGTTCTTCCTTTTCTTCTACAGCATTTGAAGCAGTATCTCCAAGAACTCTCGCTTTAAGGCTTGCATATGGCTTGTTAACATCTTCTCTTAGAGCTTTATAAGGCTTGAAAACAACTTTATTCTGCCCCGGAATTACAATTTCTTCACCAGTTTGGGGATTTGTTCCGGTACGTTCATTCATCCACCTGAGCTCGAACTTGCCAAAACCTGAGATGCTTACGGAGCCGTTTTTTTTTAGCCCACCCTCTATAATCTGAACCAGTTCATGTATAAAGCTATTGGTAGAGCTCTGGCTCTGATTCGATTGTCTGGAGATTTGTTCAACCAGATCCTTAAAGGTGATTTTTTCACTCATTTCTGGTTTCCAAAAACTTAATTTCTTCTTTAAGGCCGGCAGCAGGGCTGAATTCAACAACACGCTTTGGAGGCACCATCATGTAAGCATCGTAGTGGGGATTGTAAACTTTTTTCTCATCACTAACTTTTGTGCTGAATGTACCCAAATCGGGGATTGATACGCCTTTTCCGTCACACAGCTGTTTTGTGAGTACGTCCACTGTATCCTGAACAAGCTCTTTGGTTTTCACCTTGGAGTTTCCGGATTTTTCAGAAAGTCTGTCTATCAGCTGTTTATAATTCATAGTAAAAGATATTTATCACTAAGTAATAAACGAAATATTTGCCTGAAAAGCACACTGCCTGCAAATGAACATTGCGTTTTAAATAATAATTTAAACAGTTAGCCCGACCGATATTATCTCAGAAAATGTTATTGATATATCTTACTGTTTAATCTTGTTAAGTGTTAAAAAAGTACTATTCATGTTACCAGTAAGCCAAGATAAGGGATGTTCGCAGTATTATGATATTGCTTATGGAACCCTTATTTTTGATATCTATGATTTTTTTTAAAACCATCTGAAAAATTGTTAATGAGTAAAGAAGAAAAAAACAGGGCCGGTACACTGGAAATTGATTCTGAAATAGCCGAAGAAATTGGAGATAACCACGTTGGTACATCCATCGATACTCCCCTGAGAAGCGATGCTTTTTCACTTACTGAAGAAGAAAAAATTGAGAGAATTGAAGGGCATTTCGCTGAAATAATGCATGTGCTTGGGTTGGACTTAAATGACGAAAGCCTCAAGGGGACGCCACGCAGGGTGGCTAAAATGTACGTAAAAGAGATTTTTAGCGGCCTTAATCCCAAAAACAAACCCAGTGCCAGCAAGTTCGACAATAAGTTTGACTATTCTGATATGGTAGTTGTAAAAAATATTGATGTTACATCATTTTGCGAACATCACTTTCTGCCTTTTTTAGGTAAAGCACACGTTGCTTACATCAGTTCTGGCAATGTGATAGGCCTCTCAAAAATCAACAGAATTGTTGAATATTATTCCAGCCGTCCGCAGGTACAGGAGCGGTTGACCCTGCAAATTGCCGAAGAGCTCAAAAGAACCATGCAAACTGATGATGTGGCCGTATTTATTGAAAGCAAACATTTGTGTGTTTCAACCCGCGGCATTAAAGACAAACAGAGCTCAACGGTTACCGTAGAGTACAGCGGTAAATTTTCGCATGAGGATACAAAACAAGAGTTTATTGATTACATACAGGCTGAAACCGAAGTGTAATTCAAACTATTTTATTGTTCATGAAATCCATGTCAGAGACAGACGTATCCAAGTTAATTATTTATAACAGCCTTTCTCGAAAGAAAGAGGAATTTATACCTATTAACCCACCATTTGTAGGCCTTTACGTATGTGGCCCCACAGTTTATGGAGATCCGCATTTAGGCCATGCCAGGGCGGCAGTTACGTTTGATGTGGTTTATCGTTATCTGAAGTTTCTCGGCTATATGGTGCGCTATGTGCGAAATATTACAGATGTAGGCCATCTTGAGCAGGAAGAGACTGAGCAGGGTGAAGATAAAATTGCAAAGAAAGCCCGCCTCGAACAGGTAGAACCAATGGAGATTGCTCAAAAATACACCATAAGCTATCACAAAGGCACTGAATTACTTAACTGTTTAAATCCAGATATTGAACCTAGAGC
This sequence comes from Balneolaceae bacterium, assembly GCA_007693395.1. Taxonomy (GTDB): domain Bacteria; phylum Bacteroidota; class Rhodothermia; order Balneolales; family Balneolaceae; genus Rhodohalobacter. Next base: position 19,739 of record REDS01000129.1, read on the forward strand.
AACCGGCCATATCATTGAACAGATTTCATTAATCAAGACCATTCTTGAAAACGGTTATGGCTATGAAGTGAATGGAAATATCTATTTCGACATAGAAAAATACCGGCAGGACAATCCATACGGCCAGCTATCAGGTAAAATTCTTGAAGATCTTCAGGCTGGAAGCCGCGATACAGCCGGTTTAGATGAAAAGAAGAGCCCCCACGATTTTGCCCTCTGGAAGAAAGCTTCACCCACACACATTATGCGATGGGATTCGCCCTGGGGCGATGGCTATCCCGGCTGGCATCTTGAATGCAGCGCAATGAGCCTGAAATATCTCGGGAAAAAGTTTGATATCCATGGTGGCGGCCTCGACCTCCAGTTTCCGCATCATGAAGCTGAAATAGCCCAGTGCAGAAGTGCTCATGGCCACGATCCTGTGAATTACTGGATTCACAACAACATGGTTACCATAGATGGTGCCAAGATGAGTAAATCAGCCGGGAATTTCATCAATTTAGATGAACTGTTTGAAGGCAGGCATAAAAAACTTACCAAAGGCTACAGCCCAATGGTTGTTCGCTTTTTGATGTTGCAATCCCATTACCGCAGTAAGATCGATTTTTCAAATGATGCCCTCAGGGCAGCCGAAAAAGGATTTCACCGGTTAATGACGGCCGTGGCGCTGCTAAAAGAACTGAAAGAGTCGGGTGGTTTTTCTGAAGAGGAAGGCGTGCTTGATAAAGATGTACTTGAGCTATGTAACCGCTGTCACCATTCCATGAATGATGACTTTAACACGGCACAAGTCTTGGCGGCACTGTTCGATCTGTCATCAAAAATAAATGCGCTTCATAATGGTCAGCTCTCAAAAACAGAGCTTTCCCGAAATACCCTGCATAAGCTGGTTAAAACGTTCGATCAGTTTGTATATGCCATTCTTGGCCTCAAAGATGATGCAGGAAATGACGACGGTATCACCGAAGAACTTATTGAGCTGCTCATCGATATCAGAAAGGAAGCACGTCAGAATAAAGACTTCGCCACATCGGATAAAATCAGGGATGAACTCCAGCAGATTGGCGTTCGCCTGAAGGACGAGAAAGGCGGTACCCGTTTTGAAATTGATCGCTAAGCATATAGGAAATGCATTAAGCTGGCTGCTGATTAAACTGATTCGTTTCTATCAGCTTGCTATATCTCCATTTCTGGGCTCAAATTGCCGGCATTATCCAACCTGCTCCAACTACATGATGGAGGCAGTGAAAGAGTGGGGTTTTCTAAAAGGTTTCTGGCTGGGGATTAAACGAATCGGAAAGTGTCATCCTTGGGGAACCTCCGGCGCAGATCCGGTTCCCAAAAAGAATAATTCATCAATAGAATAAAAGCCTATACGCAGAAAAACTGAGTACGGCTTTGAGATTATCTGATTTAATCGCTGCCAATTTTTAAAAAATTCAATCAAATTAGTTAAACTACACTATGCGTAAAAAAAGGCCAAATCGTAAGGAAAAACCCAAACGTGAGGATGGCGCTAAGAAAAAACGGCCCGTCATCAACCGGGAAAAAAACCGGCAAAGAGACTATACAAATCGTTCGGCAACTGCATCACAAAAACAGGTGATTGATGATGAGATACGTATCAACAAATTTATTGCTCACGCCGGTTACTGTTCGCGCAGAGAGGCTGATGAGCTGATTGCCGACGGGAAAGTGAAGGTTAACGGGCAGGTGGTAACGGAGCTTGGCCTTAAGATTAAGCCTTCCGACCGTGTTGAAGTTGAAAAACAAAAGCTATCACTTGAGCCATTTGTTTACATATTGCTGAATAAAGGACGCGATACCATCAGCACTACGAGCGATGAAAAAGACCGGAATACTGTAATTGATGTGGTAGAAGATGCAACAGGCCACCGGGTATATCCGGTAGGGCGTTTAGACCGAAACACCACAGGCTTGCTGATACTAACAAATGATGGTGACCTTGCACACCGGTTAATGCATCCCAGTTTTAAGGTTAAGAAAACGTATGAAGTAACCGCAAACCGGCCACTCACCCCGAACGAAGTTGACAATTTGAGGGGAGAAGTTGTTCTTGAAGATGGCCCGGTAAAAGCTTCGCGGGTAAAACAAGATCCATTCAATCCTGCAGTAGTAACAATCTCTGTTTTTGAGGGGAGAAATCATCTGATCAGGCGGATGATTGATCATATCGGTGCAAATGTGGAGAGCCTTAAACGCACACGCTATGCCGGATTGAATGTGAAAGGACTCCGTATGGGGCGATGGAGGTATTTGAAGCAAAAAGAGATCAACGATCTGCGTAAACTTGTTCAGTTAGAAACATTAGATTTTAACAGAGAAGAAAAATGAGATTCAGCAGTATTTCGAAAATAAGCGGCAAGATACCATCAACCGAGAATCTGCCTATTCATTATGATCTACTGGTTCCGGTAGCGTCTGCAGGAACCGTACTTCCGGTGATATTATTTCTGCATGGCTTCAAAGGTTTTAAAGACTGGGGTGCTTTCCCTGATGCGTATGAAGAATTTGCCCGTGCTGGATTTGCTGTAGTTGCCTTTAACATGTCGCTGAATGGCGTTGGAGAGAGCATGGAAAATTTTGATGAGCCAGAGCTATTCCGCAGGCAAACCTTTACGCAGGACCTTGCTGATACCGGCTCTATAATTGCGGCACTAAAGGACAAAACCATCTCCAGCGATAAAATAATTCTGGATACAGACAGGGTAGGAATAATAGGCCACTCACGCGGAGGTCATAACGCAGTTGTAGCTGCCGCTGAATTTTCAGAGATCCATTGTCTCGTAACATGGTCGGCAGTGGCGGATTATAACGCAAGATGGAGCCCTGAGATGAAAAAAGATTGGGAAAACAAGGGATATACCGAGATAAAAAACTCCAGAACCGGCGAAATTTTGCCACTCGACAAAATTGCCTATGATGATGGCATACAAAATGCAGAGAGGCTCATTGCCATCAAACGCGTTGAGGAGATCTACATTCCATCTATGTTTATTGCCGGTAAAGAGGATGAGGCAGTTCCAAGCCACGATACAGAAACACTCTACAGGAAATGCCCGGCTGATGAAAAAGAATTACGGCTCATAGATAATGCAGGGCATACCTTTCAGGTTTCACATCCGTTTGAAGATGAAGACTTTCCACCTGAATTCGAAGAAGTGATTGATCTGACGGAAGGGTGGTTTTTAGATCATCTGAAATAGCACGTTATATGCCATTACTTAAATCCTGTAAAATCGCTGTTCCGGCGATTTGTCTATTGCTCTTGCTTTTTGGCAGCATACCGGTTACATCAGCGCAGACGAAGGTTCTGATTGATGATGACCGGTTTGGAGCCGATGCCCGAAATGCAATTAATGCACTATATAACAGAGATAATGATGAAGCCAGGGACATACTTTTCATATGGAAAGAGATCTACCCCGATCATCCCATCTGGTTACTTTGGGATGGTATGGAACTTTGGTGGAAGGTTCTGGAGGATTTGGTAGATACATCGCACGATAAAGATTTTATTAACCTGATGAGAGAGGCCGATTTTGAGGCTTCACGCCTGTTACGCAGAGAACCCGATCATAAAGATGCATTAATTATAAGGGCGGTGTCTAACAGTTACATAGCACGCCTGCATGCTAACAGGGAAGAGTGGCTTACAAGCGTACAAGTTGGCAGAAGGGGGTATCAGGCCCATCAACGATTGATTGAGATTGATCCTGACCTGCCCGATAATCTTTTTGCGGAAGGAATGAAACTCTATTATTCCGCATACATACCCGAAACCTATCCTTTTTTGCGGCCCGCCGCGATGTTTTTACCTGCGGGCAGCAGGGAAGAGGGGCTAAATACATTAAGAAAGGCATCAACCGACGCCATATTTGCAAGGCCGGAAGCCACCTATTTTTTGGGAAATATCTTGTTGAACTATGAAGAGCAGTTTGATGAGGCTAAATCGTACTTCCGATTGCTGGTTGATGAGTATCCCGATAACAGCTACTACCGGCGCCAGTATATGGTAACACTGGGTCAGTTACATGAATTTAGAGAGATTGTACGATTTTATAATGAGACGATGACTCATAGGACAGAAAATAAACTTGCTGAAGATCCGCTGTTAGAATCGGAACTTCTCTACTGGTATGGCAGAGCAAATTATTTTATGGGAAATATTGAGCCTGCTTTCAAAGCATTTGAAAAATCAGTTGAGCTTGGAAATACTCTTACATTAGCGAAAGAGAGGCACTTCCATACGCTATCTGCCTATTTTGCCGGACGTGCAGCCGAGCGACTGCAAGACAGAGCCACAGCAAAATCCTATTATCAACTGGCAGCCGGGCAAAATGCAGCACCTAATGCCAAACGTGCAGCCGGTGAACGGCTTAGATATTTATAAAAAAGAATGGTTTTGGGTTGACAGCATTTTGCCGTGCGTAAATCAGGTAAGAGTGTGAACAGACCGGTTAACTACACTTGAATCGCCCGGGCTATACGTTCTCTCCTCAAAATAGATCGAGCCATCTGCGCTTCTTCTAATCAAGCTGGAACATCGGGTTCCATAGTTATCTGTCTTGATAAACACTGCAGAAACGGCAATTTCAAGTTGTTCAGGAAGGCCGGTTTGTGGCAATATCCCAGTGGGGTAGGTAGTTGTATTTTTTAGTATTTCGAAATAGAGATCGTTATGACCTGCGTCTGTTGTTAGAATCTTTCTGAACTCTTTTTCAGCCCAATCAGATTTAGGCCAGTTGCTTTCCAGATGCGCATTGCTGATAGAATATACACCGGGCGGCAGTTTTTGATAGCTGTTTTTTACACTTGAGTAGTAGTAAAATTCATCAGGTGTGCCCGCCAAAAGGTTAAAACCGTTGTAATTCTGTGCAGTATCCATCAGCTGTTCTAAAAAATCAGGAACGCTATCCGGGGTGGTTAACACATCTTTCACGATATCGCCGCGGCTTGGTGCATGTTCTTTAATTGAGAACATATCTCTGAAATTGGTGAGAGCAGCAATTCGTCCTGTTTCAGAAACACCAAGCCATGTGCCCCCTGCTTTTGCATCTTTCCCGGCTAAAATTTCAGGCTCAGTATCCCAAAATGCAGCGCTTTCCGCAGGCCTGTTGTAGAATTCATCTCTGTTGCCTGCTAAAATGAATGGATAGTCAGGATGCGCCTGAATTGCAAAAACGATTAAACACATAAATGAAAATATTCAGAATGATCAGAATTATTGAAACAAAGACTGTTTTTATTCGCTGTAAGTTAGCTATAACATAGCTTGCACTTGATAGAATAACTAATACTGTGTGATTAGTTTCTGTATCAAAAAAGTAAAAAGTTGTGTAGTATATGAAACCTCAGAAAAGAAAATTACAACATAAATAAGCAGAAACAGAACCTTGATTCCGGGAAGTGATACCGCAAAACAAGACATAATCCTGATGATTTCAGGTTTGGTAGCAGCTTTTCTGTTTTTCTGGTTGTATTCAGATTTTCATCCTCTTCAATCCGCTGACAGCAGCCTGGGTTTATCCACTGCATCAGAGAGAGGTGTACAGATTGTAAACCGGTTTGGGTACAGAAGCAGTGAAAGAGCGATAACCAGTTTCAAGACAGATCAGAGTTTTCTTGATTCGCTTCAAAACCAAACTTCAGCCAATCAGTTCTACTCTCACAGCATTAATCGCTCACTTTATCCTGCTTTTTACTGGCAGGTAAACCTCAAGGTGGCAGATCTTGAACAGGATGCAGTCTTTGGGTTTATGAGCGAATCTGCCAAAGTAGTTACAGTAATTCTGAATGAAGCAGGTGAGTTTATTGGCCTGCAAAATAATTATGATTTTATACCGGCAGCGCGTGCAGCAGGGTCTGAACTGTTTCCTCAGGATGAATCGGAGGGTTCGCTGCCGGATTTTGATGATCAACAGCTTGAGCAGTTCTTAACGCGGGGTTTCAATCAAAACGCAGCTTTGCAACTGGCTGATTTGTACATGAAAGAGTCAGGATGGCCGGAGGGTAGGTTTAGCCACCAATCTACCGAAATGATTGAGATCAATGATACCGGGGCTGCAGTGGTTACATACCTGTACCAATCCAATCAGCTTCGCCAAAATGTTCAGGTAGAAGTTACCGTACTGGAAAACGGTTCTATTCTGAAGATGGGGCACAATTTTCTTCATGCTGAAGATGGGTCCATAGATTTCAGCCCCTATGTATCAGGTATCCGTGCAATTGTAATACTCTTTGCCATTTTCTGGATATTTGTGCTGTTGTTTAACCGCTTCAGGCTTCGTCTTGTTGATACAAAAGCCGCCATACTGATCGCGGTGCTTGCAGGCCTGCTTTTTCCTTTCTTGATAACTCTTCAGCAGCTGTACAGCCATATTTCATCGTTCGGCACAATTACATTCTCATTTATCCTGCCGATGCTTGTTACAATCGGTTTTTTTGCTGCATTCACATCCATAGCATTTTTTAGCGTAACGGCAATATCCGATTCAATAACCAGACAGATTTGGGTTGAAAAACTTCGCACGTACGATCTTATAAGAACCAGCCACTTTTTCAATGTGCCGGTAGGTGTGAATATTATTCGCGGTATATCCCTCGGTTTTATTCTATCCGCAGTATGGTGTTTAGCAATCTATTTGGTGCCGGGTGCATACATCACCGTTCCTGAGAGCTTTATTGCGAATACAACATACCTCCCTTATATAGCGGAAATACTAAGCAATTTTGCCATTGCATTTATCATTGTTCAGATCGTATTTCTGATTTTTCTCGGGCAGTTCAGGTCTGCGTTTCAGTCGAATATAATGGCTGTTCTGCTGCCTGCGGTTATGATTACAGTGTTTTATCCTTTCCCGTTCGATGTGGGTGGTTTGCTGCCGGAATTACTCACCGCCGGTGTTGTGGGCCTGGTTCTTGGTATTATATATCTGAAGAATGATTTCATTACTACGTTTATCTCTCTCTTTGTCTTCTTTTCAGTGATTACCACAGCCCCGGGCTGGTTGTTCTCACCATCTCCCGATATTGTGGTTTTTCTGCCGTTTGCTCTGCTGTTGATAACGGGCTATGTAATTGGGGCATTCAATATTTATAAAGGGCAAACCGGCAATGAACTTCCCGATTTTGTGCCCGGGTACATTCGTGAACTTGCTCAGGAAGACCGAATTAAGCAGGAATTGCAGATTGCGAGGCAGGTGCAGCAGTCGTTCCTGCCCGCTGCACGCCCCCTGGTTGATGGATTTGATATCGCCGCAATTTGTAAACCCGCGTACGAAACCGGTGGCGATTACTTTGATTTTATATCTCTATCTGATGAAAAACTTGCAATCACCATTGGTGATGTGAGCGGTAAAGGTATTCAGGCTGCTTTTTACATGACATTCATAAAAGGGGTACTCCACGCGCTATGCAATGATTTCTCCTCACCGAGAAAAATTCTAACGAAAACGAATAAACTATTCAGAAAAAATGCAGATAAAAGCACATTTATATCTCTGATATTTGGAGTGTTGGACATTACAGAATCCAGGTTTCGTTTTTCAAGAGCAGGGCATAATCCGGTTCTGTTTTATAATAGCAGGGACAAAAAATTGTATCCATACCAACCTTCAGGCCTTGCAGTAGGGATGGCTAATGATGAACTTTTCGAAAAACACATCACAGAGGATGAGATTTCGATGGATTATGGAGATATTTTAATACTATTTACCGATGGTGTTGTAGAAACCATTAGTAAAACCAATAAACTTTATGGCGATCACCGGCTTCATAATCTCATCATAAAGTATAATTCATACTCATCGTTAGAGTTGATTCAAAGACTGGAAGAGGATTTGAATAAGTTCGGAGATAAACTTGATCAACACGATGATCTCACAATGATCGTTGTTAAGAAGAAGTGAATTACAATCTGAAATCAGTTATCTTCTTCGCATGAAAAAATTATGCCTCTTTTTTGTATTGTTATTGGTAATTATTCCAGCTAAAACGTTCTCCCAGACCGCCCAGGTTACCCCGGTTTCTATTGAAGAAGCTCTAAAACTTGCACCTCAACAAGAGAGAAAAATTCTGATCGATGTGTATGCAGCATGGTGTCCATATTGCCAGAGAATGCATTCCGAAGTTTATGTAGACAGCGATGTTGTAAATGCAATTAACGAATACTTTATTCTGGTACGGATAAATGTTGAATCCGATGAAATGGTGAATTTCCATGGCAACGAGATGACAGAATCAGAGTTTGCCCAGGCCCTGCAAAACAGAAGTGTGCCTACCACGTATTTTCTGAACCATGAAGGCGCAATTATTGGTACACAGCCAGGCTACCTTAACGAAGGGATTTTTTCACAGCTGCTGAACTTTGTTGGCAGTGATGCATTTCTCTCGCAATCGTTTGATGACTACATGGAAGACAGATAGATCTGATTATAAAAGACAAAACTAACTTCAGGATTCGAAAACATGGCCCGCAGCCAGTCAGTTGAAGATTATCTTAAAACAATTTACAAGCTCGAGCAGGAATCAGAAAAAGGAGTTTCTACATCCAGTCTGGCAGAGGGGATGGGTGTTGCAAATGCTTCTGTTACCAACATGCTAAAGAGACTTTCCGCGATGGGGCTTGTGAACTACGAATCGTACTACGGAACCACACTTACTGCTGCCGGCGAAAAAATTGCACTTGAAATTATTCGTCATCACCGCTTAATCGAACTCTATCTAAAAGAGATGCTTGGTTACTCCTGGGATGAAGTTCATGAGGAAGCAGAAAAACTGGAACATCATATTTCAGAACAGTTTGAAGATAAAATTGCAGAAATGCTGAATAATCCCATTGTAGATCCTCATGGAGATCCTATCCCAACCAAAGAGGGGGTTATGCCGGTTATTGATTCTGAGCCCCTTACAGGGCTATCTCTTGATGAAGAGAGCATCATTATCCGGGTGAAAAACCAGGATCCCGAATTGCTCAGATACCTCGAAGAACAGGGACTCATTCCCGGAGTAAAAATTAAAATCACAAAAAAAGAGCCTTTTAACGGCCCCTTTCAGTTATCTATTGAGAATGAGAGCTTCACAACCATTGGGTTTGCAATAGCTGAAGATATCTACGTGATGAAAAAAGAGAATGGCTGAGCAGGGCTCAAGGTGTGTGATCCATCGGGTTTGGATAGGAGAAATCGTAAAGCAGCTCTTCTCTCAGTTTTTGATTCGATACAACCCTGTACTCTTTGCCGTTTGATTGCCTGAAGTGAGGTTTAGGGAGGTTGAAATGTTCGGCTGCACTCTGATAAAATTCTTTGCGTGGCGGATGGCCATCGGATACCACATTATAGATTTCATTTCGCTTTTTCTGGCGGATTACCTCGCAGATTACATTTACACAATCTGTTTGATGAACAAGGTTTACCGGCTTTGAAGCACCATCAAGATCTTTTTTGCCGCTCAAATATTTTACAGGGTGCCTCCCGTAACCGTATAAACCCCCAAGACGAAGAATAGTATAATCTATTCCGGAATTTCTTATCAACTCCTCAGCTTTAAGCAACTCTTCACCCGCCGGCCTGGATGCACTGCCGGGCTTTGTATGCTCTTCTTTAGTAATGCCACCGGTTTCGCTGTAAACAGATGTGGAACTGGTGAATATGATCCACGGCAAGTTATGTAGCCTGCACTTCTGAATAATTTGTTCTACGGTTTGAACAAAATCACCGTCAGCTTCACCTTTAGCCAGCCGGGGTGGTACATTCAGTATGAGAAGATCGCTTTGCCAAAACGGAATGATGGTTTCATCATTAACCGACCCCGGCAGGCTGATAAGAAACGGCTCAATTCCATTCTGCTCAAGCGTTCGTAATTTCGACTCTGTAGTGGTTGATCCCTTTATAGAATAGTTATGTGCATGAAGACGTTGACCCAGCGGAAATCCCAGCCAGCCACATCCCAAAACCGATATATTCATAAACTCCAAACTTTAACTTGAGATGAAGGTAACGAGTACTATCCAATTTTTAAAAAATAACTCCCTGTTTGGAACTAATTTATTTTTTACCAAAAAAAGTGGCTTTACTGTGCTAAAGCCACTTTTTGAAGCCGGTTGATTACATTCTAAAAAGAGAATTTCATTCCACCAAGCAGTGTGCGGGGTAAACCGGGGCGAATACCCGCAGGCCTGTCTGAGACGATATAGGTTTCATCGAGAAGATTACGAACTTGCACAAAAATATTTACATACTGATGAATTTCGTACGAAGTGCTGAGATCTATAACAAAGAAGCTGTCTGTACTGAATGAAGGATCAAAAGAGCCGCTTCCGGCAGCCGTTCTCATTTGAGGCATGTAGGATGTGTTTATGTTTGCATCAAAACCTTTATATATAAATGATAGTCCGCTGTTAAATTGGTTTCTTGGTATAAATGGTATTTCATCACCCGCAGTTACATTACCCCACGGCCCAAAGCCACTACTGAATGTATTTTGGAATGTAGCATTGGTGTATGTATAGTTAATGTTAAATGGTACAGACGCAGATGTAGTACCAAAAAATGGCGCAAAGTCGAAATTAGTTGAAAACTCCAGGCCAAATACCCTAACTTCGCCGGCGTTAAACTGTGCAGTAGTACCGCTGCCGCCACCAGCTGCCAAGTCAGACCCTAAAAGATTGTCGTAGTCATTATAGAAACCGATAACTTCTGTTTGAATCAATTCGCTGGCATAACGAAAACCAAGTTCATAGTTAATGCTCTCTTCAGAACGCGTTTCGCTTGATGAACCAGGACTTGGAGGTGAGAACCCGCGATGAATACCCGAAAGCAGGGTCAGCGATTCACTCATTTGATAGGTGGCACCTATGCCCGGTAATAAAATACGTACAGAGTATTCGTTTTTTGAAAGATCAGAACCGGTTCTTTCGAGATCGCTTGCACCGTAATTACGATTTGTAAACCAGATGTTTTCGAACCGTAAACCGGGGGTAAAGGTCCAGTTATTCCATTGAATTTCATCTTGAACAAATAGAGATAATGCAGTTGCCGATCCAACCCGGTTTGCTTGCGTTCCCGGAATTCCGGCAGTTGTCATAACCATGTTACCATTTAGCATCTGGTAATCATCTTCAAACTGGAACCGGTCTTCCTCATCCTGATGCAGACGTATTCCAAACTCAAGCTGATTTTGAGCATCTCCAATATCGAAATTCACACCCAGAATGGATTGAATTCCCTGGGAGTAATATTCCCGGTTGTTATTACGCACAGTTAAAGCATCGGGGGCACTGTCGGCGCCGGCAAGTATGGCATATTCATTTTGATGAATTTCAGGATTACGCAGAATGGAAGAAAGGTTTCCGGTTTCGACACCTTCGGCACCGGTATTCATGTTATGCAGCTTATACCATGCCCGCGTAAAATTATTTCTGTAAATGGTAGTGGTTAGATCAGTATTCTCCGAAAAGAGAACGAAATGCCTGGCAGATAACTGAATATGTTCAGTGTCCATTCTGTCTGCCTGCGAACCCGCATAACGTCTCATAGGTGTTCTGTTAAAATCGTCCCTGGTTAGGCCGAGATAAGTTTCATCAGATTGTTCATCATGATAACCAAATTTCAGCTCTAACCGCTGATACACTGACGCATTATTCGATGTTTGATACATAAACTTTCCAAGAATATCACGCACTACAAAACCTGTGTTACCGCCATTATCGAGATGTTTAAAACCATTGTCTCCAACCTGGTTTACTTCAAGAAGGTAGCCAAAGCGTTCACCACGGTTGCCAATATTAGCATAAAAATTGTTTGCATTCCTCTCTCCAAGGCTTAATTGTGCTGAACCGCTAAATTGCGTTGGAATTGGTGTTGAGATAAGATTTATAGCACCACCTGTGGTGTTTGGTCCGTATTTTATCTGTGAAGATCCTTTTCGAACTTCAACGGAGCTAATACGTGCCATGTTTGGAAAATAATAGGCTGCAGGTGCAGAGTAAGGGGCAGGAGCCGCAAGAATTCCATCTTCCATTATATTTACTTTTGTACTTCGCTCATTGCCGGCTCCTCGAATACCAATATTTGGCCTGAGTCCAAATCCATCTTCTTCCTGTATGTTCATACCGCTTACATTTCTCAAAATTCTATTGATATCGGTATGATTTTGGCGCTGCAGCTGCTCTGCTGTTATATAATTTGCAGCACCGGGGATTCGGCTCATCCAAACAGGCTGACCCACTACAGTGATGCGATCGAGTATGATTTTATCTATAGTCGATGTTGTGTCGTTGGGAGCAGGTTCAGTATCATAAGCTAATGCAGATAAAGAGTAGCTTAATGACACAATCAAGGTCATAAATACTAATCTGTAACTTTTAATGTTCATATTTTATTGGTCAGGGTTATCTTTTGTTATTTAGAATAAGTCTAAGTTAAGATTGTCTTAATTAGAAGGCAAGCATTGTTTAGACTTATTCTAAATAAGTAGCGAATCAAATTTTTTGAAAAAAGTTTATGACTAACAACAGCTCTATTGCAGTAATTGGGGGAGGGATAACCGGTTTAACCGCTGCACATAAATTCCAAAAAATGGGCCTCCACTATGAAGTATTTGAAAAAAACAGCTTACCTGGTGGTGCAATAAAAACCGTGAAATCTGGACTTTGGCAGGTTGAATACGGGCCCAACACTATGTTGTTAAAAGACAAAATTGTAAAAAAATTCCTCGAAGAAACCGGTGCAATAGGTGAAAAGGTAACAGCTAACAAAAACGCGGAAAAAAGATACATACTCAAAAACGGCAGATTAGAAGCTCTGCCGGGCTCAGCAACGGAAGCACTCAAAACATCACTATTTAGTTTGAAGGGAAAACTCAGAGTGCTTGCAGAACCGTTTATTTCGAAAAGTAATAACCCTGATCAAACCGTTGCAGAATTTGCTGAGCGTCGTCTTGGAGAAGAGATTCTTGACTACGCCATAAATCCGTTTGTTGCAGGTATTTTTGCGAATAGTCCGGATGCACTATCGCTAAGGCACGCATTCCCGATTATGCACAATCTGGAGCAGGAATACGGTTCTTTGATCTGGGGAAGCTTAGCCGGTGCTAAAAAGCGAAAAGAATCCGGTCGAATCACAAGAGAGCTGATCTCATTTAGTGGGGGTATTGGTCAGCTGCCAACTGCCATTGCATCAACGTTAGATAATATCCATCTGAACACAGAAATATTGAGTATTGAAAAGAAGCTTGATGGCTGGCATCTCTTTTCGAATAAGAAACAGTATGGGCCATTTAATTCTGTAGTTCTGAATACACCGCTTTATAAATGGAATACCGATTTTTTGTCGATAGAAAAGGAGCAGATGGAGAAAATTCAATCAGTTTACTACCCGCCGCTTTCTGTTTTTTGCCTTGGATTCAGAAAAGATCAGGTTAGCCATCCGCTTGACGGGTTTGGTTTTCTGGTTCCTGAGAAAGAGAAACGTTCGATTCTTGGTGCACTCTTTTCGTCAACACTATTTGATAAAAGAGCACCTGCAGGACATCACCTTTTAACAGTATTTGTGGGAGGAGGGCGGCAGCCTAAGCTCGCAACTCTTGAAACCGAAAAACTTCTTCCTATTGTTCTTGATGAACTCACAGATATTATCGGTCTTGATGGAGAACCTGTGTTCAGAGATCATATTTTCTGGCCTAAATCTATTCCTGCATACCATGTAGGTTATGATGAAATTTTACAGGTATTCAATGCCATTGAAGATCAAAATCCGGGTTTATATCTGGCAGGTAACTACAGGCATGGTATCTCTGTGCCAGATTGTATTTTAAACGGATTGAAACTGGCAGACAGAGTGGCTGAGGGTTAATCGAGCTCGGGCCTGGAAGAAAATGTTTCCAGCAGAGTTTCGAGAACATTTTTGCCAAAAAATGTTAGTCGTTCCTGGCCGGTCATGGCTAAAAAGCGCAGTAGTTTCCTCAAGTCGTGCATTAATGGAGGTGGGTCAGTTACAAGTGTTTCGTTTTCAATTACATAGTCCCAGTCGAATGGGTGATCAAACCTCACTCCGCGTTTTTCCATGTTCATCCGGTACATGTTTGCAATTAATCCATAGCCAATGGTGGTTGGGTGGAGGCCATCGAGGCTGAAAATTCCCCCACGATCGAGTCTGCCGGTTTTATCATCAAGGCGAAGATAGTCCGTTGATATTCGCGGATAGCCGTTTTCGTTGACAAGATAGTTCGTTTTATTATTTCTCTTTAACGCCTCAATAAATTCAGGAGGGTACGGCTCAATATGTAGTTTCGGGTGCCTGCGCCTTGCAGCAGCTTTAACATATCGGGCAACAGGTACCACGCTAAAATCAAACTCCTCGGCCAGCCGCCTGATGATCTCATTGTACTGATCCACAATCTGGTCGAGTAATATGGCATTGTCTTTTGTGAGATGGGGATGTTTTTCAGGGTCAAAATCCTCATCCCAAATCCAGAAACGGGCGTAATAATCAAAATACCCTCCATTTGAAGACTGTCCGTTCTTGTTAACTCCCCGTGTGGCGGGTGGAATGGTTACGTATGGAATTGTAGGTACAAATACATTCTTTACATTCATGCGGGAAACGTGCGAATAGAGTGTGCGGAGCTCTTCTCTGAAATGTTCCGGCCTGAAAACGGTACACTTCCTCTCGGAGTAGTAATTGTTCAGGTCGTTTTCATCAGAAAAATCTATTCTCAGTTTTGTAACCGCGCCAACAATGTTATTGTGCCCTATGCATACAATCAGATTTTCAATACCGCCATCATTTTGTAAAAGATCAACATTGTTCAGCATGGTATTATTTTCGGTTTTTGTGCTGAACGATGGATTTAGAACAAGCCGTGCTGTGGTGTACATGGCATTATCAGGCAGTACATTAAAAACCGAATATCGTGGCCGCATATTTGCGATATAGTCGCGGCTGTACTGATCGTTGATCAGCATAGTGTCGCTTATGGAGAATCCCCAAATTGCCTGATTATGGTAGGGTGTAGGTTGATCTACCTGAAGCGATTTGAGGTGTCCATCCCAATATGATTTTATCCGGCTGAGGGTTCTGTACATCTCTCTTGCTGCAGGTAAAGAGTTTCTCAGGGAAATCTCATCACCATATTTCTCCGCAAGCCCACGTATTAATATCTCAATGTTGATCGGGATACCGGCCTGGGCAGAAAAGGAAGGCTGATCGAACTGAACAGTGCTGCCCATAGATCTTGCAAGGAGTGCAGGAAAACTGAGGTCTGTTCTGTAGATTCCTCCATTTTTGAACCCCTGAGCCATGCTGTCGCCCATGGCAACCAGTTTATGTTTGTATGATCTTCTTCTGCTAAACAAATGAGATAATTCTTACCTTTCAGCTTAGAATATGAAAAATGAATCCTTGTCAATCAATAGTTTTATGAGCACAAAATCGAATCGGCTTGAAGAGTTCAGAAAAAGCCGTGAGGCTGCTAACGATAAAGTATTAGGGTTAGATCATCTGGGGGTAAAACGATTCTTTAATCTCGATTCAAACACATATAAGGATGGTGCTCTGCCAGGTAAAACCAAAGAGTTACTTGGCCTGGTGGCCTCAGCGGTGCTTCGCTGTAACGATTGTATAGACTACCATTTGGAGCAGTGCGCAAAAACAGGCTCAACAAAAGATGAGATTGTGGATGCACTTAACGTTGCGCTTATAGTAGGTGGAAGTATCGTGATTCCTCACTTCAGGCACGCCGTAACCACGCTTGAGATATTGGAAGAAGAGGGTTTGCTCTAAATGAGGTTTTTGCCGTTACTTATAGCCCTGTTATTTTTGAGCACTGCCAATAAAGCTAATGGCCAGGTTATTCCTCCCGATCGTGACCCATTGCCACCCGATGCCAAAATTGGCAGTTATTATTCTGTGCTGCCCCTGATTGGCTTTAGTTCTGATCAGGGATTTATTGGAGGCGGTTTTCTGCAACGAATAAATTACGATATCAATCGCGATCCATTTCTCAGTACACTCAAAACAGACGTAACTTTTTCGACCAGAGGCGATATAATTTCTAAATTGGAGTATGAGCGTACAAGGCTTTTTGGGTTTGAATTGAGAAGCCGGTTGGATTTTATCGGGCAGAGGGAGAGAAAAGGTCACTATTTTGGTATTGGCAACGATTCTGAATTTTCAACAGCCGCATATGATGAAGGCTTCAACTACTACGAAAACAGAGAATTTTTTATTAACTATAAGGTTCGTCAGGGAGTTTTTGAATTTGGTGAAAATGGTAACCTCGATTTTTTTGGTGGTCTAACTTTTTGGCATGTAAACGGGCTTTCCACGGATGATGAATCCCTCTTTTTTAGTGATGAACCCGTTGGATTTGGATCAGCAAGAGTGGTGAAAGCAGGCTTAGGCTTTATTGCTGACAGCAGAAACAGCGAATTTTCTCCCAGCTCCGGGATGCGTTATGAAGTTGGTTTTAATAAAAGCCAGTCATTTCTATTGAGTGATTTTAATTTTTCCAGCTTAAGTGGCGATTTTCGTCATTTTTTACCGCTCAGGCGTAACATTACAATAGCTCATAGATTGGTGGCCGAGCATACTCTTGGTAACGCACCATTTTGGGCTTTACCAGTCATAGGCAGTGAAAACGGCCTTCGGGGCTTTCATAGAAACCGCTTCAGGGGAGACAGTTCAGTTCTGAGCATGCTCGAACTCCGTACGTGGCTTTTCAGTGTATTTGATGATAGAATTGATATAGGGATGCAAACCTTTTGGGATACCGGTCGTGTTTATTCCGATTTCGATTCCGGCGCTTTTTTTGATGACTGGAAGCACGTGTTTGGTATTGGAGGTGCCGTTACACTTTTAAGTCCGGATTTGATTGTAAGAGGCGACATTGGATTTTCTAATGAAACCTGGAGAATATATTTTGGAGCAGGTTACGTATTTTAATCCAAACGTTTTGAAATATGGGGAAAATTCTATTTACTGCACATCCTGATACAGTACCTGAGATAATCACTTCAGGTACAACAACTGGCACTGCGTTACTACACCTTCCTCTCGAAACTTATTACTACTCTATTGATGAAGAGATGCATGCAAAAGTGGAAAGGAAACTTGATTTATACGCTTATGTAATCTATGGGAGCCGGTTACATGCTCACTACTTTTTGCGATGGGCGAAAGAGTACGGTCAGCTGGAACGCATACAAAATCTTGTGAATTTGGTGATGGATCAGCCTGCAGCAACATATCTGGAGCAGTTCCACATTCCCGCAGTAAAACCTAAAGATAATGCCCGCTCAATTGACCTGATCGAATTTTTGCTGCGAATTTCGCATGAGGGTGCTGTTTTATACCCAACAGGTGATCATAAAACGGACGAAATTCCGGGCCTGTTGATTGAGCTCGAAATGCCATTTACAGAGTTTCAGGTTTTTTCTGAAGACAGCCTTGATCGTGAAACATTAGAGGATTATAGAAACCAGGTTCGTAATTCCGGCCTTAAAGCCATTCTGTTCCACAATGAATCTTCCATACTTCGGGTACAAACAGCGTTTCCTCATTTAAACCTTGCCACTCTAAAGTTGATAGCAGCTGGTGGAAGAGTATCACGGAAATTGCAGAAAGCAGGATTCAAAGACGTGATCGACCTGAATGGAGATTGGAACAAACTACCGGAAGTTGTTGACAATCTAATTAACCAGGGTTTGAGATAAAAACTAAGTGTATACCAATATGTTTCTCAATTGACAACAAAAAAGAGAGAGTTTACACATCTGTTTTTTTTTGAATGTAGTTGAACATTACTGAGTTATAAAACGAGACGAACAAAAAGGGTTGTATCTAATTATATACAAACGATTTATGCCCGGGAACATTTTTTAGAATAAGCCCTGAACTAAAGAACGGGCTTCGTTAATTTTTTGATGATAGCCTCATGCTCCGGAAAAGCCTGCAGCATTTGGTATCTCCCTGCCATTTCAAAATCCCGGAAATCAAATCCAGGTGAAACGGTACATCCACAGAGTGCGTAGCTATTCTCATCATCTACCGTTACACCAAACCAGGTATTTGCGGGTACTACAAGCTGGGGCAGTTGCTGACTATCAAAATTCTTGCCAAGATACACTGCCCTGTACAGCCCATCCTGATGAATCATGTGAATGGTGATGGATGAGCCTTCATAGTGATGCCACATTTCATCAGATTTTATTCGATGAAAGTGCGAAGTATCTCCGCTACCAAGCAGATAGTAGATGCCTGTTTTGAAGTTCCTTGCATTAGGGAATTGTTCTGATTCTCCCTGATGTGCCCCCTCGCTTCGGTACGTTTCAGCGTAGAAACCGCCTTCAGGGTGTGGTTGCATAGAGAGTTTTGAGATAAGTTCTTCTTTACGCGAAATCATGGAACAGGCCTTAAAACAGTAGCACTGTCAGGATAATCGGTAATGATTCCGTCAACACCCATTTCCAGTTGCCTTCGCATTTCAGCTACGGTATTGATGGTCCACGGTATCACAGTCATACCGCGCTGATGGGCTTCTTGAACCATGCTTTCAGTAACAAGGTTATAGTTAGGACTCCATATTTCAGGCGTATATCCAAGAATATCAATAAACTGATCCATCGTTGTTTCATCAAAAACAAGAATAGCCTGATCAATTTCTTCATTCAGTTTTCGAAACTCAATCAGAGTTGCGGGATCGAAAGATTGAATGATAATTCTGTCGAAAAGATCGAACTCTTTATGAAGCATGGTTAGTTCATCATAAAGTAATTGAGCAAATTCCTCCGGTTGCGGGTACATTACACCATACAGTTCGGGGTTACTTTTGGTTTCAATATTGTATGCTACAGGGGGCAGGTCAAGCTCTTGTGTATATGCTTCAATAGCTCTGATGGCATCTCTCATCAATGGCTTTCTAATTTCAAGTGGTTGTTGATTTGGAAAGTTGACGTGCCCCCGTTTTCCTACATCAAACTGGCGGGTCTCTTCATATGTCATCTCAAAAATGTTGAACTCCATCTGTTCATCTTCGGTAACAGGTGTGCCATCCGGTTTGGTGCTGATGTGATGATGAAACCAGGGTTCATGAGAGATCAGTATCTGTCTGTCTGCAGTTACTACAAGATCAAACTCGATGGTATCTACACCATGATCAATGGCAATCAAAAAACTTGGAATGGTATTTTCGGGAAGAAGGCCTCGTGCACCGCGATGGCCCTGAAGGTCAAAATCCCAGGTTGCTTCTTCTACAGCACAGGCAGTTAGTAATAACATGGCAAAAGTTAAAAGCAGAAAATTTCGCATGATGATTCAATAATTGGTTGTTAAATCTGAATGGCTAAGATAAGCCACGGGTTAACTTAATCCAGCAAGTTTAGGAAAAGATTAAGAATCTCTTGCCATTCATCGCTCCAGGGGGCGATCATCTCAAAATGGCCGGCATTTGTTTGCAGGATGTGCGTAGCATCATCACCTGCGTCTTTCGCCTGATTGACAAAATGATATCCAAAAAATGGAGGGACAGGAACATCAAAAGCCGCAGAAACTTCCACAAATGGCACACCTAAAGGCAACAGTTCTGCGGGGGATGTATCAAGATAGGCGTCGGTTCCCCTGTTTTCGTAATCAACAAGCCGTTCAACTATATTTCCACCACAGGATGTCGCGCCGTAGTTATTAAATCTCTGAAGGTCGTTTATTCCGGCCAATGAAATAGCCCCATGAATTTCGACTCTCTCATGAAGTTCACTGTAAATATCCATATTGAGCGGACTCTCTTCCGGAATGTTATGCCTTGCGGCAAGCCAGGTGGCAAGATGTCCTCCAGCTGAGTGGCCTGCAACAATCACCCTCTCTCTGTTCAAATTGTGATCGGCCGCTACTCTTTGGAAGAAATCGGTCCCAAAAACGGCACTACGAAACGTATTGGGATAACCCCCACTTTCCTGACCAAGCCGTGCATATTCCACATTCCAAACAGCAAAACCTGCTTCCTTTAAAGCATTTGCCATGTGATTCATAATTTCCACACCGGGATAGATATCGAGCCAGCAGCCGCCATGAAACAGGATAACTGAGGTGTGCGGCTCTTCATCTGGGAGCCACAACTCTCCAAACATATGCTCACTTGTTCCATAGTAAATTCGCTCTGTGGGCTGAGGCAGATCACCTTCAACCAGATCCCGCCAGCTGATAAACTGGGCTGTTGCCAGTTCAGAAATAAAACAGAGGAAGAGTATTTGAAATAGTATTTTCATGAAGAGTACTGGTTTAACTTACTTTAAATTCGCAACTGTGCAGCCGGTACCGCCACTTTCCCATGGGGCAATTTCAAAAGATTCTACTTCGATGCGTTTGTCGAGGTATTCGTTGACCAATACATGCAAAATTCCTTCCCCTTTTCCATGAATAATTTCAACCTGTCTAAGCCCCCGTGCAATGGCTTTGTCCAGGTAGAGTGTCAGTTCGTTGATAGCTTCATCACCCCGCTTGCCCCGAAGATCGAGAGTTGGCTTTACAGACAGGTCCAGATCGCCCGATGTAGAGTATGATCGCTTAAAACGCGGCGCTTTCTTTTTCGCAGGCGGATTGGTTTTTACAAGTTTATTCAGTTTCGATTTTACCCTCATACCGTTCATTAAAATCGTTGCCTGTTTCCCGGAAATTTCCACAAGCTCACCTCGTGTGTTGCTATCGCCAATCAGCACAAAATCGCCCAAAGCCGGTTTCTCTTTACTTCTGAGTATCTCCTCTTCAGTTTCCTCCTCAAATTGATGTTTTTTTTGGGAGATCTCTTTTTTTGCACCCTCCAGTTCTTTTCGGGCTTCCTTAATCTTCTCTTTGTTTTCGCGTCCTTCCTGCACAACTTTTTCTACGGCTTCTTCAATTCTACGGTTTGCATCCCGCATAATATCACCGGCATCTTTGTATGCCTTTTCGAGTATTTTTTTTCGCTTCTGTTCGGTGTTATCTGCCTGCTCTTTGTAAATACGTTCACGCTTTTCGATATCCTGAAGACGTCTGTTAAATTCCGAAGCAAGATCTTCCGATTCCTGCATCTTTTTCTCGAGGCTTACCAGCAGTTCGCCCATTTTATCACGATTTTCACCCAGCAGAGAACGCGCTTTTTCCATTAAATTTGCAGGCAAATGCATCCGTTCAGCAATTTCAAAAGCGTAACTGCTGCCGGGTATTCCTTTTTTAAATTTGTAGGTGGGAGAGAGGTTCTCCTGGTTGAACTCCATCGCGCCGTTCACAACGTTTGGATGTTCGTGTGCAAACACTTTCAGCGAACCGTGATGGGTGGTAACAATTACTCTGCAATTTCGGTTGATAACCTCCTCAACAAAAGCCTGAAAAAGAGCGCCACCCTCTTCAGGATCCGTACCCGATCCAGCTTCATCTATCAAAATAAGAGCTCCGGGCTGAAGTTGATCAAGGGTTTGTTGCATCCAGTGTAAACGTGAAGAGAAGGTGCTCAAATCATTTTCTATGGATTGATCATCACCCACATCAAGAAACAGGCCGCTTATAATTGGCAGAACCGAATCTGGCTGAACGGGAATGGGGTAGCCGCTTTGCAGCATCATACTCAGAATTCCGGCAGTTTTCATGGCCACGGATTTTCCCCCTGCATTAGGCCCGGTAATAATCAGCCCAAGTTCACTGTCCGAAAGTTTGAGATCCAACGGTACAACCGGCTCGGCTTCTTTAAGAGTTCTGTCTTTAAGCAGCAGATTTGGATTTTTTGCCCTGATCAGATCCAGGGTATTCTTTTTTGAAATTACCGGAATGGAGCCATCGATATCGAGTCCTGTTTTTACGCGGCAGTGAATGGCATCAAGCAGTGCAAGGTGTACTGTATTTTCGAGCAGGCTATCAGCATATTTGCGAACTTCCACCGTGAGCTGCCGAATAATTTTTTCTATCTCACGCTGCTCCTCGGCTTCAAGCTGGCGGATATCGTTATTGATTTGAAGTGCCTCGACCGGTTCAAGGTAAACGGTTTGGCCTGATGAGGATACATCCTGTATAAAACCCTGAACTTTTCTTTTGTATTCTGCCTGAATCGGTATCACCATGCGGCCATTTCTGATGGTGGCACCTTCGTCTGACGTCATCCCGTCTTTTGCAGCACGCCTCATCACCTGCATGATGGTGCTTCTGAGGCGATTACGCTCGCGATTGATGCGCGTTCTGATGCGTTTCAGTTCCGCACTTGCATCATCACGGAGGTCACCTCTGTCTGTTACCACCCGCTGTATAGCTGTTTCGAGCGGTTTCAGGTTTACGAGTTTATTGGTGATTTTTCTCAGCGAAGGATACTCATCTTCCGTTTTTTCGAAAAACTGTTTGATTATTCGGGCCAAAGCCGCATTCTGAAGGATCACTACAAAATCATCAAGCGGAAGAAGGTTGCCAGAAATTCTGCTCTCCTTAACTGCATCGCGCACATCATCAGCAACAGAGAGGGGATGATTTGAACCACTCTGAAGCAGTTGCATCCATTCTGATGCCCGGAAGAGCTGTTCAGAAACTTCCTCAAAATCTGCCGATGGATATAATTTTCTGAGGTATTCACGCCCGTAGGGAGTAAATGCTTTGCGAAGTGCTGTCTCCCTTACGGTTTGAAATCCGATCTTAAACGATGATTGCTCCGGGTGCAAAATCATTCTGTAATGCATTGCAGAAAGTTCGTGATCTTTTGATAGAAAAAGTAGTTGAATAATGTAGTTTAGCTGAACTTCCTAAAAATGAATTTAACTCAACAGAGAGATTCGTTACATTCAAAATAAAAACGTATGCGAATTTTTCAGGTTGATGCTTTTTCAGACAGAGTGTTTAAGGGAAATCCGGCAGCTGTTATTCCGCTGCATGAATGGCCTGAAGATATGATTTTGCAACAGATTGCAGCTGAAAATAATTTATCAGAGACGGCTTTTTTCTCTGAAAGCAAAGATGGTTCGTATAAGCTGAGATGGTTCACACCTCAGACAGAAGTTGATCTGTGCGGTCATGCAACTCTTGCGTCGGCTCATATACTATTTGAGCAATTCAACTATTCTAAGCAGGAAATTACGTTTCATACAAAAAGCGGAAAACTGAAGGTAACGAAGCGGTATGATCTATACATCATGGATTTTCCATCGAATCCTCCCAAACCGGTTCCTGTGCCAAAACTTCTGCCCGAAGCAATAGGCATAATACCAATTTATACAGGTGTTAATATCGATATGTTAGTTCTCGTGCAAAGCGAGCGTGATGTACAAGATATTAAACCGGATATGCCACTTTTGAAAAAGATGGAGGTAAGGGGCGTTATTGTTACAGCCCCGGCTGATGATCCCGAAACTGATTTTGTGAGCCGATTTTTTGCGCCTGCTGTTGGCGTGCCTGAAGATCCTGTAACGGGTTCTGCGCATACTGTGCTAACACCATTCTGGGTTAAGAGGCTTGGCAAAAGTGAGCTCAGAGCCAGGCAAATTTCAACAAGGGGTGGAGAGTTAATCTGTAATCAGAAGGATGGCAGGGTAGAAATTGGCGGCAAAGCAGTAACATATATGGCCGGTGAGATAACGATTTGATGATTTTTTTGCTGTTGATACTTCTGGGTATACTGGCGGGTGTTGTGGCCGGGTTGTTTGGCCTTGGTGGCGGTGTTTTATTCACTCCAATTCTCTTTCTTCTCTTTTCAGCGCAATCTCTGCCCGAACCGGCAATCTGGGCAATTGCAACATCTCTGTTTTGTACGTTTACAGCATCGGTAAGCAGTTCTATACAGCAGAGAAATCAGCGAAATTTTTACTGGAAAGAGGGATTAACGGTAGGGCTTCTTGGCAGTATAGGTGTGTATGCAGGCAGGCGTGTTGTGCTGTCGGAGGTTTACACAGAGGAGGTATTTGTAGTCATTTTTTCGGTATTAATGCTCATTGTGGCATCTCTTTTTTATCAAAGAGGGCAAAAGAGAGATGTTGATGAGACAGAAAAAGTGAAAGGTGGATTTTTACCATTTACCGCAACAGGCAGCCTTGGCGGATTTGTAGCCTCACTTGCCGGAGTAGGGGGAGGGGTAGTTATGGTACCGGCCATGAACCTTATTCTGAAACTGAAGATGGCCAAAGCTGTGAGCATTTCATCGCTGGCTATTGTGTTTATTTCTCTTTCCGGGTGGCTGCAATATGCATTTCTTGCCGGCAACCCTGCCGAAATTACCGATTTCAAGATAGGATATGTTGATTTTGGTACAGGCCTTCCGTTGATATTCGGGGCATTCATTGGGGGATTTTTGGGTGTCCGGATCGGAAAAAAAGTCCCTCAACGTATTCTTCAGTTGGGTTTTTCCATACTGATTGTGATTATAGTTGTGCTGATGGTAAAGAGCATTTTATGAGTTTACATGAGCTCCATTTTTCCGGGTAAGAACAAAGAAAATCAACAGGCCCACTGAAAAAATGAAGGATGAGAAGAGAAGAAGTTCACTGCCGGGGCGTATCACGTAGAGGGCAGTAAAAAACTGAATCACAATAATTGAAATCAGAATAGATGCGATTGTTTTTCTGCCGATAAGGGTAATTACAAATGCACCGAGTGGGGCACCAAAAATAACCACGGGGATACAGACAAGCAGGTAATTTATAGCCTCCGGCTGCATGGTATCCAGAACAAAAAGATGGAGCATAAAGCCAATAATAGCATTTGAAGCCATTAAAATTACAGAAGTTGGCGTGGCTACTTTTTCTGATAAGCCATATTTAAGCACTACATAAGAAAAGGTACAGATATCAATTCCGTTTCCGAGAACGGAGCTGAACATACCACCAATTATTCCAACAGCAAGCAGTTCAATTTTTTGACCATTCGTTAAAACGGGCAGCCGGCGAACACTTTTTCGTTTGCTGATAAAGTTTACTATCCATAAAGCTATGCCAAAACTGAGCCAGAACGATACAAACATCATCTTTGCATAATCTGGTTTTATAAGCGGCACAATGGTGTACGAGCCCAAAATTATTCCAATAAAACCACCAAATCCGGCTAAGATTAGATAGTTTTTCTCGATCTCAATTTTTGAGAGAAAAATCCAGATGGCAGCAAATGTCATACCGAAGCTTTGGATTGCAAAACTAAAGTTTCGGGCTACATCCGGTTCTATATTAAATAAAAGGGTCATAGCCGGGTACGCAATAGCCCCGCCTCCCTCTGAACTTGCACCGGCAATAAACGAACCAACCACCATCGTAACGGTCATGAACCAGTTATCTTTAAAAAGGATCCATGAGTCTGTCTGAAACATGTACAAAATCCAAAGGATTAGTACAATTGCAGCAAAACATGAGAAGTATAAAAGCGGCCTTTTCAAAAAACTAAATTTAAATATGGTTCGTGATCAATGGATAAAAATCAAAGAAAAGGTAATACCGTTCAAAATATAATTCAGCATCGTGATACCTATACCTATATAGAAAGTTTCACTCATGTATCACTGGCAAGGCTTCTTTCCCGGTAGTTAAGAGAAACCAGCGCATACAGCGATGAATGATGTCAGGTTCAAGAAACATCATTGGGCAGCCCCCTGGGATAAGTGTTATTCCATACAGATTTGCAATCTCTTCTGATTCTGAGTGATAGCTTCCGTCACCAAAAGAACGGTGTATCCAAACCCGTTTAATTCCCGCCTTTCCGCACTCGTGCAGTAATTCCGGTGTAACATCAGGGTGAGTGGCAATAAAAACTACATCAGGCAGCTCCGGTAAAGAGGTGATGTTTGGATAACTTTTTACCCCGTCAACTTCCTGTGCATTTGGGTGTAGCACGCTTAATTTGTAGCCATATTTCTTTAGCTTTTTGAGAACTATATTGCCTGCAGTATCCCCTTTTGATGATGCGCCGGCAACCGTCATGCTTTTTTGGGCGAGAAATTCTTTAGCTATTTCTTCTATTAATTTCATTGGAGTAACGTTTTATGAATGGGGGTAATTGATCAATGTAATCAGTTTTGGCGATAAAGCGCATTATCATATCGGTGAAACTCTCAAAACAGGAAAATTTTTTCAAAAAAAAATGTAACAAAAGGGACTTTCGTGGATCATTATAATAAACACCGCAAAACAGACAATTAAGTATTTTTGTAATGAAAGTTAGTTTTATGAAAACTTGTGTTCTTTTCCCAAAAGCTTTCTCATATAATTACATAGAAGGTTCTTTAGCTCACGCTCTTGAAACTCCCTCTATGTATGAAGAACATCTCACACTCAGCGATTTTTCAGGCCCTAAACTGGTAAAAAATAGAATTACAACCCGCAGCATATCAATTACCAACAGGGATAAAGCAGAGGCTGTTACAGAAAAGAAAAAGCCTAAAATGCTGCATGTAGAAGATAGTGCTCAAATCAGGCTGCTTGTTTCTATTTATCTGAAAAACGAATTTGATGTGGAAAGTGTGGAAAATGGTGAAGTTGCCCTAAAACAAACCAAATCCAAGCAGTACGATTTCATTTTAATGGATATAAACCTTGGCAGGGGAATTGACGGGTTTGATGTAATAAAGAAGATCAGAAATCTGGAGAATTATAAATCCACCCCTATTATTGCCCTTACAACCAACGAATATCCAAATGTTAGAGAAGCGTGCCTTGAATCTCGGGTTAATGCATACATACAAAAACCATTTAATAAAGAGTACCTGCTTGGAACAATTGAAGAGATTGACAGCAGGATGAAAAAAGGAAATAATGCCTAACTTATACACCATGAACAGTAATTACGACATAAAGTTTACCATACATGAGTATCTGGACGGTAATCTAAATGAAGAACAAATTGATAAACTATGGGCAGAGCTTCTGAGCAGGCCCGAGGAACTCGAATACCTTGAAACACTTGCTTCTCTCAAATCAATGGGGCAGAAAGGTGCATTTACATCAACAGGTAAGCCAAAAGTTCATACCATTAGCAAAGAAAATGAACAAGTACATATCGGCATTCTTAGTATCTTAAAGCCCTATCTCGTTGCGGCATCTATCCTTATTGCCGGTATGCTTGTTCTTTATAATGCATTCCCGCCAAATGAATTTGGTACCAGTGTTACACCAATAACCTCAATTGAATATGATATTGTCAGATCAGCAGAAGTTACTTCATCATTCGAGTCATATCTGCAGGGAGCTGTTAACTATGCAGCACTTGGGAATATTGATCTGGCAACGCAAAAGCTCAATGAAGCATCCAATCTTGAATTAAGCAGTGATCAGGAAGCTGAACTTGAAATAGTGAGAGGATCTATGCATTACAACCTTGGTGAATTTCAGGCAGCAGCAGAAATATTTTCTCAACTTTCTGATAATGATCAGATAGATGTACTGAATTTAGAAAAAGCTCTTTGGTATCTTGCCAATTCTCAGCTACATCTCAATGAAATTGATGCAGCTAAAGAAAATATAATAATGGTTATCGATTTGGATGGTGCTTACAGCAGAATTGCAACTAATATGCTGAGCAACTTTTAAGTGTATTGCAACCATTTTTGTAAACTAAAACTCCTTTCTTGCTCTATATTTTCTTAATAGGTAATAGAGATTTCATTAACCTCTATTACCTGTAAGAATTATAAAACTGCTTCCAAAAATTATTACAAAGCCAAGAGAGAGAAAGAATATGCTTGCAAAGTAGTTCTTGCGCGGCAGGGGGGAGTGGATGTCTCCATAAATAACAAAAGAACCCCAAAGGTAAGGGTCGCTATTTGTGTTATTCAGATACTTAAGCCTTGCCTGGCGAATAGATTCAGCCTTGTTTTCACCGCTGTTGAGCCATTCATAAAAGTTGATTGATATATCAGAGGCAGTTTGATCACGAACCGGCCATAAGTTCATAGCCAGGCTTCTCGCTCCGGCAAAAGAGAACGCTCTTGAAAAACCAAGAATGCCTGAGCCCTGCAAATATCCGCCTGCTCCCGATTCACACGAGCTAAGAAAGATCAGGTCAGCATTCAGGTTCATATCAAACAGTTCGTAAGCGTGGATTATTCCGTCGTATGGTGAGTTTGGATCTTCATCAGAAAAGAGAAATAATGATGAAAACAGAGGGTTCTCATCATTCACCATGCTATGTGTTGCTAAATGCAATATTCTGCTGTTCCCGGCAATATTTCTGAAGTTTTGTTCTGTACTTTCACTCTCAAGAAAAATTCTTCTGTTATTGAATGAGTAAAGCTTTTCGTAACTGTTTTTAATTTCAGTAGAACTAAACGGAAGATTTTGCAACCATGAATGCCCTGCATCCTCGAAGTTTTCTATTCCAAATCCAACCATATCGTAAGCAAAATCAGTTCTTTCTGTTTGTCGTTCATTAATCAACTCAGTTAAGGAGTTCAGGTAGCTTATGCTGTAATCTTCAATCAGGTATCTCGCAGTACCAAAGCTATGTGTAGTATTAGCACGGTTTACAGGTAAAATCTCGAGTGGCAGCCTGTAAAAATCACCGTCCGGAATCATATAAATGTGAGAAACAGTGGCAGGTATATTTCCATCAAAAAATGCAGTGTATATATCATGCAATTTGTGCAAGTCAGTGCTTCTGTAGCCAATGGTATTGATGCCGCTCCGCAGTAACTCCAGATAGTTATCATTGGCAGTATAAATATTCATCTTGATATCCCTTCGGGTGATCACAAACTGGAAAATATCTTCATCAAAAACCGTAAAATAAAATATCATCTGATCAGGTTTCAGTTCTCTGCGGAGGCTTCGGAATAACTGATCATACTGGCGTTCATTGTAATTTGGGAAAGCTTTGCTTTGCAGCCGGTTACGCTCTGAGATTGCATTTAACAGTTCGTTACCAAGATACACTCTCTGTTCGCCTGTGGCAGTTTGATAGCGGCTTCTTAGTTGTTGTATTCTGGTACTCAGATTAAAATCCTGAATCAGTTCTTCTTCAGAAAGCACTTTCGATTTGAGGAGCGGATTGTTATAAAAACCGGCTCTGGAGATGTTTCTCAGTTCACCTATCACAGAAAGAGCTTTCTCATATTGGCCGGTTTCATACATTAGCATAGTATGAAGTTTAAAAGCTTCTGAAAACTCTTCATCCATTCGCATATGGCCGGTTTGCATATCTGAAGATTCCCGGAGATGATCGAGGATTTCGGTTATACTGCTTGTTGATAGAGCTACTGCATTATCGATATGTTTTTTTTGCTTAAGAAGTCTGGTTTTGACGTTTTGATATAAGATCTGAATATTAAAAAATTGAGTAGCAAGGTCTTTATGATCTAACTTATACAGTAATCTTTCAGTCTCTTCATATCTACCTTGATGTATAAGCATATTAGAATATCTTATAGCTGCTTGAGTATAACTCCTTGTGTCTTCTCTTGAAAACGTGAGTTGTAGAGCATTTTTAAAATAATATTCAGCGTTATACCAATCTTGTTTCAACAGATAAGTTTCTCCAATTTCAAGATAACTCATGTAATGATGTTGATAGTTATTGGTTTCTGTTGATAATTGCAATGCACTATAATAGTGATATAACGCCTCTTCAAAATTTTGTTCAACAGTTTTTTTGTAAATACCAAGAGAAATAAGAATTGAAGCTATTTCTGTTGTCAGATCATTGTCACGAGCAATTTGCAAAGCTTGATTAAGATAGTTAAAAGCAAGTTCTGTCTCATTTTGACGTCTGTAATAGATAAATAAATTTCTGAGAATTGATAACTGTTGGCTGTAGTTATTCTCTGAAGAAGCTATCTCAAAAGCATTAAGTTGAAATTCAACATACCTATCAAACTGACCGGCATTCAGATAGCTAATCGCTAAGTTATTAAATAGAGTTGCCTGATAGCGAGAATCGAGAATTGAATAATCTTGGTTAAACACGTCTTCGAATACAGTTAATGAAGCATTAACATTTCCTACCCTGAATAGTAAAAGTGCATAATCCAATTTAATTGTTAATAGCTCTTGATCATTGCCTAATTCATTTGCGATTGGTTGAAGTATCTGTTGATTGATGGATAAAGCTTGAGAATAATATCCCAAAACTCTTGAAGAGTAAGAGATTATATCAAATAAGTTTAAACTAAAGTATGAACTCGGAAAGGGATTTTCGTTCACCAATATTGAACCAAGCTCGTGGACTTTTTGGAAATTGTTTAGATTGTCGTATCCATGAATCAAAGCTTGTATTTTAAAGCTCTCTTCAATAGGAACATTTTGATGTGCAGATTCCAGTCTATCATACCAGTGTTCTAGTAATTTTCTGGCCTCAGTCTCTAATTCTGATGGGATACTCGTAGTAGTGAATGTATATATATCATATAAAGAAAAGTCTCTAACTTTATAATATGAACTATCAATTGTATTATTTATGTAACTTAAAAAGTGGTCAGGTAATTGTTGAACTAAATCATCATTATCGTAAATATAAGCGAATAGCTCAGCTCTTTGAATACTGTTCGCCTCATGATAAGCATAGGTTAAATATGCAATATTTTGAGTTGATTGATATAAATCGAAAAATTGTTCACTTTTTACGTCTAACGCAGATTCGCCGGTTTCATATGCAATTTGGTTCGCTTTAATCGAAGCCATGAGCCAATTATTTAAAACATCAGCTTCACTATTTGAAATATTTTGTAACTTAATTTCATCTGCATGAAGAGAAGTAAAAAGGCTTAATAATACTATTGTTAAGTATTTCTGCACAGAAATCTTATTGCTAACACTAGGGTGAAGTATTCAGTAATATAGTTATTTAAATAGTTGGGTATTTTTTAGTCTCTGTCTCTGTAACGATTACGAGGTCTCTCATCGATCATATCTTCCTGGTCACCGCCTCGGATAAAATCTGGAGTTTCCATATTAAGAATTTGAGAATCGTTGGCATTGAATTGTGCATCAGCATCTTCAACGGTGGCATCAGTAAGGCCAGCGCAACCGGTTAACAGTGCAAAGAAAAGAGCTGTGAGAGTAAGTTTAAGTGTTTTCATAATGAGTCGTATTGTTTATTAATTATTGATATTTATCAGTTTATTAAAAATGAGTCTAAGTTTTGTGTAAACTATCCACCTATATGATCCACAAAGGTGCTAAATGTTACAAAATTAAGTGAAAATATAATCATGCAAATTAACATGTATGATTGTAATTAGATTATCATATACAAACATAAGAAAATTTTAATATTTTCGCTTAACATTTTTTGCGCGTATGTTACTTGTTATATAATTTTAATCATAGCTGTCCAAAACGTTTTACAATTTACTGAAAAACTTCGATTCAATCTGTTT
>REDS01000020.1 GCA_007693395.1 Balneolaceae bacterium
TGCTGGGCGAGCTGAACACCTCCCATATCGGTTTCTCCTCGTTTGGCGAGGAGGAACAGGTGTTTCATGGGTCGGTAACCCTGGCTACGGGTATCCTCTTTGAGGCGGATAACCCATACGTTGTGAAGCGGACTGTACGGAATTCGCCGGCCTTCAAATCGGAATCCACACCGGAAACGGGAGACCGGCTGATCCGCGTGAACGGCAATGAGGTGGATCCGGACAAAAACCGTGAGTCGTACTTTTCGTTTCCATCCTCCATGAATGAGATCACGTTGACGTTCCGCCGCGGAAACAGTGAGTTCGACCTGAAGCTGGAGCCGGTCAGCTATTTTGCCGTGCGGAACCTGCTCTATGATGAGTGGATGCTCGAACGGCAGCAGATTGTGGATGAGCAGTCGGATGAGCGAATCGCTTACGTGCATATGAAAAACATGGGTCAGGGCGAGCTGCAGCATTTTATGCAGGAGATGGTACAGCAGGGCGAAGAGCGTGATGCCCTCATATTTGATTTGCGGTACAACACCGGCGGAAACGTGCATGATGAAGTGCTACGGTTTCTCTCGCAGCGACCCTACCTGAAGTGGGGCTACCGGGAGGGTCGTCTCGCCTCGCAGTCGAACTTCACACCATCGGCCAAGCCGATTGTGCTGCTGATCAATGAACAGTCGCTGAGCGATGCCGAGATGACGGCCGCCGGGTTTAAGGAACTGGGCCTTGGTACGGTGATGGGGATGGAGACCTATCGGTGGATCATCTTCACGTCGGGCCGCGGCCTGGTTGACGGCTCCTCCTACCGCCTGCCATCGTGGGGAGTGTACACTTTCGAAGGCGACAACCTGGAGTTTACCGGCGTGGCGCCCGATATCGAAATCCCGAAAACGTTTGATGACAGGGTAAACGGCCGTGATCCCCAGCTGGAGCGGGCAATTGAGTACATTATGGAGCAAATTTGATTTATACTCTGTTTGTTTTGAATATGAAAAATAGTGTATAGCAGAAAGTAATCTTACGTACCACAAAACGTCTGATACTCTTTATCAAAACCTGCGGGTACCTGTTGCAGATCTGCTGCACTCCAATCTTGCCGGTAAGGCTGCCTGAGAATATCTGACAGGGAATTGAATGAGGAGAAATCCCCATGATTAGAGGCTTCAGAAAGTGCCTCTTCCACAAGGTGGTTTCTCGGGATGAAAACCGGATTTGATTGAGACATTCGTTTACTAGCTTCGTTTAACCCGTTATGATCTGTTGTGATAAGAGATTCCCAGTTACTATGCCAGTTACGAAATTCCTCATCGGTCCGGAAGTGATCAGGAGTTTCAGCTGATTTGGCGATCACAAGAAAGGTGTTGGTATAATCAGCTTTAGTTTTTTCCATCCATGAGATGAGTTGATCTATCAGGTCAGCCTCTTTTTTTGTGATATGCCGGAAACCGAGCTTTTTACCCATCATTCGGTGCCACTCTTCCACAAATTTCGGTTCAAACTGTTTCAGAACAGCTTCAGCTGCTTCTTTTGCCTTATTTCGGTCAGCATTAATAAAAGCAAGCAGCGTACCAGCGAATACAGCAAGGTTCCACTGTACAATACCGGGTTGATTGCTGAATGAGTACCGCTTGTTCATATCAACCGAGCTGAACGCAGTACCAGGGTCGAATCCATTCATAAATGCACACGGCCCAAAATCTATCGACTCCCCGCCGATGCTCATATTGTCGGTGTTCAACACGCCGTGGATAAAGCCCACCCTCATCCATTCAAGTACCAAACTGAGCAATTTATCTGAAACGCGTTCCAAAAGGGCGAGGGCTTTATTATCAGCTTCATGCAGATCCGGATAGTGCCTTTTGATGGTATAATCCAGAAATTCCTTCTGCTTTTCGTGCGATAAAAAACGGTATGCATACTCGAATGTACCGATACGAATATGGCTTGATGCTACTCTTGTAAGCACTGCTCCGGTGTGAATCGTCTCCCTGTAAACAGGCATCCCGGTTTTAGCCACAGCCAGGCTGCCTGATGCCGGAATACCAAGATGATAGAGCGCTTCGCTGATCAGATATTCCCGAAGCATGGAGTATAAGGTTGCACGTCCATCACCTGATCTGGAATAGGGTGTTCTGCCACTCCCTTTGTACTGTATGTCGAACCGTTTTCCATCGGGTAAAACATGTTCACCGATGATAATGGCCCTGCCATCACCCAGCATGGTGAAATGCCCAAATTGATGCCCAGCGTACGCCTGAGATATCGGTTCAGATCCATCCGGCAGTGAATTTCCTGTAAACAAAGCGGACAGCTCTTCAGGCTCAATTCCAGAAAAGTTCAGTTCCAACTCATCGGCGAGGCGGTTGTTCAGTAAAATCAATTCCGGCTTTTCAACGGGCATGGGTTCCACATTAGAGTAAAACCCTCCTGATAGATTTTTATAGGTGTTATCGAAGTTCCATCCGGTAGACATACTAAACGTTTTTAATCAATTTGGGTTATCGGGTACTGTCTGATTGTAGCCTGGTTAAATGGTCAGATCTTTTGAAATATCTGAACGTTATTGCGAAAAATGCGGGATACCAGATCAGGTCATTAAGGACAATCATGATTCCGAAAGATAGTGAAATGTCACCCGCCAGATAGGTGTAAAGAAAGCCCAAAGGGCCGAAGATTTTTCCGAGCAGGCCAACTAAAACGATGGGGATATGTTTTTGTTCATTGAGAGCGGCAATTCCATAGCCTATACCGTAAACGCCCACAATCATGCCGATGGTTTGCCAGAGAAAGAGCGGGGTATTCGTATCCATCCCGAAAAGCTGAAAAGCTTGCTGAGGGAAAAGCCCTGCCCAGATTCCAAAACCTATATTGTAAAATGCGGCGGCAAGAAGCCAACGTGAATGCCAGCTGAAAGGTTTTTCCCATCGTTCTTTCAGCAGCAGGTCAAACCTGTCGAGTCCTTTCCAAATACCGGCTACTTCTGTTTCGCGCGATACCCAGGCCATCCAGATGGGTACCAGCTGGAAGAAAATCCGGGCAATCATAAAATTGTCGCCACTGATGCCAAAAATCTCGTGATCAATCAGCAGCATCTCCACGTGTGCAGGCAAAAGGGCGATGAAATAGAGTGCCAACGTCCATGCGGTGAGACGCCGGAATTTTGGAATCATCAGGCCAATAACTGCAAGAATTTCAGCAATACCGGTTAGATAGACCCAAAGCAGAGCATTCACAAAAGGAGAGGGTACTGCCGGAACAAATTCCTCTGGAAAAAGAAAATGAGCAAACCCTGCAGCAAGCAGGCCGGCTGCCAGCAGATAACGGAAAACTACCCTGTAGTTGTATGAGAGATTCATGCTATAGTTCGGATCACAATTTACGCCACTCCAAACAACAGCAAGCCCCGCATCGTTTTAATGGTTTAAATTTTTATGGCTATCGAAAAGATGTTAATCTGCTTAAAAAACTATACAGTATCGAATGTAAAACTGTGCCTGCAAATTTTACAAGACACAGTTTGGTAAATCAATTATCGTTCTGGCTGAACACCCACATCAGCATTTCAGAGCCATCTTCAAAAAATACGTCCATCCCTACCATGCCAAAGCGATGATTGAAGTAGTATTTAATCCTGGAAACACCGGGGGTTTTGAAACCGGTCTCTTCTACCTGTATGGTTTTTATCATCATAAAACCCCAGTAAAAATCATTATCGCTGGATTTATGGACCACTCTGCGCACTAAATCTCCTCCGCTTCTTTTGAGTACATATTTATCACCTACCTTCGCATCATATCGAACCATCGTAAACGGTTTTCCATCTGATGTGAAGCTCTGTACACCCTTATCAGTTATTCTGAACTTCAACTGCCCGGTAACCTGATCGCCGTTTGCAGTAAAGCTTTGGCGGTGATTTGCCACTTGTAGAATTGTTGGGTTTGTTACTTTGGCACTGAAGCTAATTACAGAATTACCACCATCACTCTCAATTACCTCTATGATGCGGTCAGATGTTCCGGGAATGCTTGGTACTGTGAAGGTATTCCCAACTTCTCCAATTGGTGTTGGATCCCCCCCGATGGGTGTTGTGCTTGATGAGCTCGAACCCCCGCCAAGAATATCGCAGGACATCAATCCGAAAGTGCCTGCTGCTACAACTATTACGAGTTTAATTACTGTTGATTTCATGTTACTCCTGAGTGATTAATTACTGATGTAAATTCTTTTTTCCGGTGACGAATCATCATGAAGCGGAAAAGCGTTATGTGTACTATCAAAAAGGCAGCAAACGTTACCGCTGATACTGCAATGATTGGCCACCCAAATACCGTTAGGTAAGCAAGTGCCCATAAGGCAGCCGCAACGTAGGTGGAATAGAAAATTGACCTTGCTCGAAGAGCAGTTATTATACTGTCTTCGTTTTTCTCTCTTGAAAAACCGATGAAAAGCAGCCCGAACAGATAACTCAGGAAGGCTAATTCATCCAGGGCATTGGTTTGTGCCACTACAAACCATCTTGTTTCTAAATAGGAGGTGACAACTGCCAGAACAGGTATTTCAAAAAACCGTGGCCGGCCACCCCAAAAATAGAGATACGTTGCAAAAAAGCCGATTACAATCAAAACAAACCCCGCGTATCGAAACCGATAGGGCAACAACGGTAATGATATACTGTCTTGATTTGATTCCATAACTGCCTCTTTAGTTATACTTTAATTTACTTTTTTTACTAATCACGGACACTTATTTTTAGATAAAATTATCTTAAATTTTAAAGAAACAAGCGTGAGTTTTGTTGAATCAAATAGATTGTTTTATTGAGATTTAGAGATGGATGAATTCGGGCACGTTGTACTTACTATTAATGATGTTCTGTATATGCTAACAAAAATGGAATAAACATGAGAACAGAGAGGGTATTCAAGGGCTTAGACTACTTTGCATTATTCAACATCGCACTTTTTCTGGGGATGACAGTTTTTGTGTATTACGACAGATTTATAGAGTACAGAGGGCCTGCTAATATCTATGAATTTTACATCTATGCAGTTGTCATTATCATTTTTGTGGTGTTGTGCTGGTGGTATTTCCGGCGGTTTACTGCACCGGTATATCTGCTCTTACTGATACAAATTGCCATATTACTCCATTTTGCGGGAGCTTTTATACCCATTGAAGGCGGCAGGCTTTATGATGCTGTTTACTTGGGTATTGGTTTTGATAAGTATGTGCACTTTATAAACTCATTTATTGTGGCTGCTACATTTAATGAGATATTTCATGCCATGAATGTACGCATACCGGTTTTCAGAAATATTGTGATTGTAATGATGACTCTTGGAGTTGGCGCTTTTGTAGAAATACTTGAATACCTGGTCATGCTAACGGTGGAAGATGTTGGTGTGGGTGGATATCACAACAATATGCGCGACCTGATAGCAAACTTTCTTGGTTCTATGCTGTTTTTGGTAGCCATGCAGACCAGATTTTTTCAAACAAACAGACATAAAAAGCAACAATACGTACCGTGATGAAACGTGGAATACATCCGTTTTGGGGTTTGCTGGAAATAGTGGCTGTATTTGGCGGTTTTCAGGCATTTAACTGGATGGTAGGGCCCCGAGTAGGTGAGGAGCCAATTCTGATTCTGTTTACATGGCTGTTGTGGTTTTTACTTGGAGCCTATGTGATTTGGTTTTCGCCTGCAATTCTGCATAAGATGCCAAAACAGAAGATTGGATGGATATCTTTTTCGGATGGAAAACGTGCCGGTAGCTTCAGGCAATCATGGAAAATGTATGCCTCAGTAACACTTATTGCATCTGCAATACTGGTTGCGCATGCCTTTAGTATCCATTCGAATCTGATTGAAAGCATACAATTGAATGGCCTTCTTATAAAGTTTGGGGGCTACATCTTTTCAGGTATTATACAGGCAGCGATTTTTTTTGGTTTTATTCTGATACGCTTTAAAGAAGCATTCAGCCATCTTTTCAGCCATTACAGCAGGACTGTCCCTATGGTGTTTACCATAATCCTTACATCTGCCACCTTTTCGATATTTCACTATCCAAACCCCGAACTGATGATCATAACGCTCTCGGCGGGTATTAGCTGGTCGTTGGTGTATTATCTTCAGCCAAACATTCTGCTGATGGGCTTCAGTCATGCCATTCTTGGAACTTTGCTTCATCAGGTAGTGCAGTTACACATGCGTATCGGCCCTTTTTATCATAATCCTGAACTGTATGTAATCAGAGAAATTGTACCCGGATTAAAGCAGTTAATCGGCAACCTGTTTTGATTGATGAGTAAGTGGCATTAATCGGCCGGTTCACTCCCCGCCACCGCTTCCCGGATCAGCTCACCCTCGAAAACATTCCACATCTGGCTCCAGGCAGGGGGCAGTTCAGAATTAGTATGGCTGAAATTTGTAAACCGGTCTGCGATAAAAACACCAAGGGGAAATCCCTCTTCAAGCCATGTGAATGGAGTACCCTCAGTCAACTGCGCAGGGGTGGCATTATCTTCAACAGGATGTATAAAAAACACACGATGGTCCCCCATCACATTCATTTCACCGCTTTCATCTATTCCAACTGCTGTGCGCTCATCTACAGCAATCACACTTAAGGGCTTGTATGAACCAGCTGCGTGCAGTTTATCAATTATACGCGCAAGAAATACAACGGCCCTGCCTTCTCTGTTACGCTGGCTAAAGTGCTGATCCGTAATTACCCCTTCAAGTAATGGGTGATTGATCAGGGTTGATTGCTCCACCGTAAGCCGTTCATCAAAAGGATTGGTAAGAGCCTCCTCAGATGTAACTCCTCCATTAAGGGCAGAAAAAACAAACTCACCCATTATGGCACAGCCCGCACTCGTACCTCCAATTGGCACGCCTCTCTCGTGGATAAGATGCTGAATGGCATCCTCTGTTTTTGAATTACTCCAGTAATTGATGTAGTTCGCCTGATTACCCCCTGCTATGAAAAGGGCATCGGCACTGCGTATGGTTTCGGCTACCCTGCTGTCATTAGCCGCTTCTGCAGAGTTGATCAATAATGTCTCGACGGAGTTAGCATTACCAAGATCGAGCAGGTACTGATTGTACCCGTCTCCGCCACTTGCCCGTATAATTACGATATCCCCATTGCCCGACTGCTCCAGCAGCCAGAGCATCGCTTCATCCACATCGGTACTGCCTCCCATAAGCAGAACGCCGGGCTTAGGGCTGGCTTCGATATTTTCGGGGTTTCCAACCCGCCCAAGGGAGTAGGGATTGGCCGATTCGTCAGGGGGTGCTATATCTCTGGTGGAATCAGATGAACCACAAGCAATGGTAAGAACAGATACCATTAAAAAAAGGAGAGACAACCAAAACGTAAAGTGGTGATATTCTTTGAAAGTCGGTTGCATGATTTCAGAAAGGATAGTGATGGTTACCGTTTATTGAATATGAAGATAGGCATAAAAATATTTATCATAAGTTTGATTCTTTTTTGTGAACGTAACTATAGCAAATGCATGTTTTCCGAAGAAATTCAAACATAATCTAAATACTGAGAAATGAGCACTCCAAAAATAGCCGGGCTGAAGCCTATAAAAATCGACGCTGAAAAAGGTAAAGAGTATTACTGGTGCGCATGTGGATTAAGTAAAAATCAGCCATTTTGTGATGGTTCTCACTCTGCTACCGATTTTGTTCCTGTTTGCGTTACCCCTGAAGAGAGCGGTAGGGCGTTTCTCTGCACCTGTAAGCAGACAAAGAATCCGCCATACTGCGATGGCACTCATTCTCAGTTCAGGAAGAAGTAAACCTGAAGCAACATGAGAAAATAAATTTCGATAAATCCTGAGAATATCACTTTTGATCTATCTCAATTTCATTTTCAGGTTGACATCCATCCAATTTCACAGTACCCTTGTGCAGCAACAGGTTCCTGTTTGGATGCCCAATCGGGATGAAAAGGGAATCCGGTGTAAATCCGGAACTATCCCCGTAGCTGTAAGCTCCGAAAACTCTGCACAATTCTTTGCCACTGTCCACACGATGTGACGGGAAGGCTGTTCAGAGGGAGTAAGTCAGAAGACCTGCCTGATGCTATAAATTCAGGCTTTCGGAGGAAAGGCCGGGAATGTGCTATCACTGTATCTAATTTTCGATACACCGACAGTTACACCCATCATTTTTTCTCGAAAGCTCATCGGTTAACATTAAAAAAACAAAAAACCATGAGCAAAATTGTAATACTCATCCTTGGGGCTCTTCTGTTTGCCCCAGCTGCATCAGCCAATCAAACAGAAGCCGCGGCTGATACATTAAAACTTGATCAGATTGTTATCACCGCTTCAAAAATTCCGCTCTCAGAGCGCGAAACCACCAAGCCGGTTATTATCATCACCCGGGCCGAAATCGAAAGAAACAGCGGAAGGGATCTTTCCCAAATCCTGAATCAGCAGAGCGGCATCCGCGTGAACGATGCCTATGGCGCACCATCAAACAGCAGAATTCTCTACCTGCAGGGAGCAGCTGCACAGAATACATTGATTTTGGTTGATGGATTACCAATCAGCGACCCATCAGGTGTTGGGGGATTGTTCGACCTCAGGTTGCTGCCAACAAATAATCTTGAACGCATTGAAGTGATAAAAGGCAGCCAGTCTACACTTTACGGCACCGATGCCATAGCCGGAGTTGTGAATCTGATTACCCGAACAGGCGGGGACGCCCCATTCCAGGCTGCCGGCCGTTTATCGTACGGAACCTACAACACATTTAACAGCACACTTGGTGTAAATGGCACTGCAGGCAACAGAATAAGATATACGCTGAACTATAACCGGGAATCAAGCGATGGATTCAGTGCTGCACGTAACCCCGGTGGTTTGGACCCATTTGGGAATGACGGGTATGAACTGCACTCTTTTTTTGGCAGAACAGATATTCTCATATCAGATAATTTTAGCATATCGCCTTTTTTAAATTTCTCTCTAAATGAAGGCGATTACGATGCGGGCTCATTTGCAGATGCTGATAATTTCTATACGCTCGAACTCGTAAACCCGGGTATTCAGGCAAGATATTCCGGAAACTCATTTAGATTTAATGCCGGGTATAATTATTCCAGAACATCGAGGTCTTTCGATTCGCAATTTGGTTTTGATGAGTTTGAAGGGCGGTTCCATAATGCCGATATCTTCTCAAATTACAGCATAACAGATAACCTGAAGTTGCTTGCAGGATTTAATTTTCAGCAATTCTCTATTCCTGCTTCTCAGGATTTGCCGGAAAGAGATGCAACCATTACAAGCCCGTATGCAACGTTCTATTTCAGAGATCTTGGCGGATTCAGTGCCGAACTTGGTTATCGTCTCAACAACCATACTGAATATGGCAATAACTCCACCTTTAGCTTTGCTCCGGCATACATGGTAAACGATCAGCTGAAACTCTACGGCTCTGTTAGCACAGGCTTCAAAGCGCCTACACTTGATGAGCTGTTTGGCCCGTTCGGAGCCAACCCCGATCTCGATCCTCAAAAAAGCCTCTATTACAATGCAGGTTTTGAACTGTATTTGCTGGATCAATCCCTGAAGTTAACGGCTCAATATTTCAATCGCGAAATTGATGATCTGATTGTTTTTTCAGCGATGGGTTATCTGAACAGAGACCGCCAGAACGATTATGGTGTTGAGCTTACGGCAGACTGGCTGATAAACAGCAGGGTGACTGCCGGCGCGTGGTACAACTTTCTGGATGGTGAAATCACCAATTTCTTTGAAGATGGTACAGAAGCTGTGGTTAGCAATCTTATCCGGCGCCCAAAACATAGTGTAGGTATGAATCTGGGAGTCTCTGTAACAGACCGGCTCTTTATCCGTGCCGATGGAGAGTACAACGGCGAACGGCAGGATCTTTTCTTCAATCCTGCAAATAACTTTGCGCAAGAGGATGTTACACTTGATGCGTATACCCTCATAAATCTTTATGCGGAGTACGCAATGATGAACCGGAGTTTTACCCTGTTCGGCGATATTAAGAATCTCTTGAATACGGACTTTACGGAAGTTTATGGGTTTAACACCACCGGTTTCGCTGTAAAAGCTGGAGTTCGTTTTTCTATTTGATATGTACGAAACAGGCAAAGATCTAAATCAGCCTTTCATCAAACCTGAAGGGGATAGCTTTCCGGATCTTTGTCTGTTCAAAATCAGGATGTGCCGGATTGATGAGGATATTGTGCTCATCGCGGATTACAGAGGAGGGCACACGTAACAGCAGTGTTGAACCGGACTCAGCCCAGCTATCTCCAATCTTCCTGCAAACGGGATAGCTGGTAATGTGGTGCCATTGATCCGGTAACGATTCAGCTTCAACTGTTTTCACAGAGGCATTATCCGGCACATCTATCTCAATTACGCTGAACCGGTTGTTGAGTCCTTCGCCCGAACGGTGAACGAGGTTCTCGAGGCAGGCAAGCGCTCTTGATTCTGCCGTATAAATTACATACACACCTTTTGAATTCCATCTTGCAGGGAAACCGGAACCGGCAAGAGAATCAGCCCATTTTGTGAGAGTGATGCGATAAACTACCATCTATGCCAAAATACCATGCTCTATTCGCTGCAACTCTTCGTAGATCAGATCGATACCGCCTGATGTTTGCATGAGTTTAAGCGGGATATGGTTTCCAAGCCCAAAAGCAGGTTTTCTAAGCCAGCGATCGAAGGAGGGTATCTCACCAAAAACTTCTTCACCTTTTTGATAAAGAGTGATCATATTGAGAATTTGCTCGCTGTTCAGGGCGTTGAGTGGTTTCTCTTCTTTTTGATACCTTTGAATGGTTTTGAAAGATATATCGAGCAGGGTGGAGAGCTCTTCTTTTGTAAGGCCCGATACCGCAAGCAAATCGAAAAAAGCCTGTACAGATACACCATTCTGCGCCTCGTTTACAAGGCTGTAACGGTTCTCTTTTGAAGCGTGATATTTCACGGCAACTTCGTTTACCTTGGTTTTCTCTGGCTGATTTTTATACTCTACCGACATATTCAATAGATTTAATGGAAATTTGTCTCTTTAATATAGACAATTATCTCATGTTTTAAAAACCCTTCCATTTTTTCGGATTATTTCCTCTTTCTTTTTTATTTTACACCTTGAGGTCTAAAATTAAAGAGGGAGTTTCCCATGTCAGATGAATCAATCAGGGGGTACTTTTCGCGGCCCCGTATTGGCCTGTTTGCTGGGCCGCTTGTTTTTGCTGTAATGCTGCTCATCCCATCACCCGAAGCTCTCTCTCCCGAAGCATGGGGAGTTGCGGCTGTTGGTATTTTGATGGCAATTTGGTGGGTTACAGAAGCTATACCCATTCCCGCAACGGCGCTGTTACCAATTGTGCTGTTCCCGGTATTGCAGGTGGGTTCTATTGCCGAAGCAACCCAGCCATTTGCTAATCCGTTAATTTACCTGTTTATGGGTGGATTTATCATTGCCCTTGCTATGGAGCGAACCAATTTGCACAAGCGTATTGCTCTGAATATTGTGCTGTTGGTGGGTACCAAACCGAAATCCATTATTATCGGTTTTATGATTTCTGCCGCATTTCTCAGTATGTGGGTTAGCAACACGGCTACCGCTATGATGATGCTGCCCATTGCGTTATCCATAATCGGCCTGGTAGAATCCGACGAAAGTATGGATAAAGCTGAGCTCGAAACCAATTTTGCCGTTGTTATGCTTCTTGGGCTTGCTTACGCCTGTAACATCGGGGGAATCGCAACATTAATCGGTACACCGCCAAATGCACTTATGGCAGGTTACATGCTGGAAACCTACGGAGTAGATATCGGTTTTGGCCAGTGGATGATGGTTGGCCTTCCGCTTGTGATTGTTTCCCTTCCGCTTGTCTATTTTATGCTTACCCGCATTGTATTCCCTATCAAATTGAAAATTATTCCGGGTGGATACGGCCTCATCAAAGATCAGCTCGAAAAATCGGGTAAGATGTCATCACCTGAGAAAATGGTGGGTATTGTCTTTTTGATGACAGCAACTCTCTGGGTAACACGGCCGCTGCTTGAACCGTATATCCCAAATATTTCAGATACCGGTATTGCCATTTTTGGTGCCTTCTTGATGTTTTTACTGCCGGTAAACTTCAAAAAGTTTGAGTTTGTACTCACCTGGGATGATGCCAAACAACTGCCCTGGGAAGTTCTGATTCTTTTTGGAGGCGGGCTTAGCCTTGCCGCAGCTATCACATCAACCGGACTTGCAGCGTGGATCGGTAATTCACTTCAGGTACTCGGTTTCCTGCCCATTATAGCGCTGATTCTGCTTTCGCTCCTTGTAATT
The DNA here is from genome assembly GCA_007693395.1 of Balneolaceae bacterium. Taxonomy (GTDB): domain Bacteria; phylum Bacteroidota; class Rhodothermia; order Balneolales; family Balneolaceae; genus Rhodohalobacter. The sequence continues at coordinate 12,350 of REDS01000020.1, forward strand.
ATTTTCCTTACAGAGGTTACAAGCAACACAGCAACTGCGGCGGCATTCTTGCCAATTCTCGCATCTGTGGCTATTGCGATGGGTTATGATCCGCTATTACTCGTAATTCCTGCTGCAATCGGTGCAAGCTGTGCATTCATGCTGCCTGTTGCAACTCCGCCAAACGCCATTGTATTTGGCAGCGGGCTTGTAAGCATACCGCAAATGGCCCGTGCCGGATTTATCTTCAACATCGCAATGGTTTTCGTAATTACACTTGTGCTCTATCTGTTGATCGGGTATGTATTTGGAGTACAGATTTAAGCAAGATCGTTAATGTCAGACAAACTGTAGCCAAGGCGTTTCATCGATTTGATGAACTGAGGAACATCATTTTCAATGAACTCCTTGCGCTTCATGGTAAGCACGGCATCATAAGCTCCCTCTGAAACAAAGTGGCCTATACCCCGCCGGTTTTCTACCGCCCCAATATCCTGAAGGGTTTGAAACGCGCGCATGGCCGTATTCGGGTTTACCTCCATCAGAACGGCAATTTCCCGAACGGATGGCATTCTATCACCTTCAATCCACTTTTTGTCAAGAATCTGGTTGCAGATGTAATCTGAAATCTGCTGATAAATTGGTTGATTATCTGAAAATTTCATCATGCAATTTGCCGTCTTTTAAGTTGAACGTAGGCAAGAAAGAGCATCAACAGGGTAAAGAGTATGCGAAGAGCAGAGTGCAGATGTTCGGGAAACAGTTGTGAAATACTCTCGGCCTGCATTGTAACATTCAACTCTCCCTGATAGGAGAACCCAATGATAAGCATCAACAAGGAGAAAACGATTAATATGGCAATCACAACCGTGATGTATGCCAGTACTGTCTTGAGAAAATTATTTTTTCGAAAATAGATCGCCCCGAGAAAGAATACACTGTGATATAGAAAATAGCTGCTCACCGTATTTGCCACATCTGCGGTGAAGGGATTGAACAGCTCAAACCGTGCCCAGCTGCCGCGAATGATTGCGCCTAACGATTCAACACTAAAACTGAGCAGAAAAATGGCCAGCATAATGGCAATCGTATAGAAAACAGACGTAACCAGCCATGCGGAAATAAATTTCTCTGTTGCTGTAGCCGGCAGTGTAAGAAATTGGTACGAGGTATTTGTTGAATGCAATTCGTTGAAAATTGTACTTGCAATGACTAACCCACCAAACGTATATGCTAAAATTGCAATATTTAATAGCGCCGAATTAAACGAAGGCACAGTATCACCTGATGTGATTAGCACGGGGATTAACCAAATAATCAAAATTATGCCGGCAGCACTCAGTAACCCGGTTAGCCAGTTTTTCTGGTTTAGCAAAAAGTATCTGTTACTTAGCAGTCTCACTCTGTTCATTGAAAATGATCTGTTACTTGCTGGAGTATTCATATCAGGCCTCCTTTTCGAATTGGCTGTTGATGGATTCGGTTTGATGGATTACTGCGCTGAATAGCAGTTCGAGATCGATCGGGGTCTCTTTTTTCGACAGAGATTTTGGTAAAATGGCCGATTTACCCCCGAAAATATCTTCACTGTAGAGTGTAAAGCGATTATCATCATCGGCAATTTTTTCAAAACTGAGGGTATTGCTGATGGACTCAATGTTTTGCTGGAAGATAACTTTGCCATTATTAAGCACCGTGATGTGATCAATAAGTGCGTCGAGATCGCGAACCTGATGGGTTGAAATTACCACACAGCGGTTGGTGAGGTCGCTGGCTGCCATCACTTTTCTGAACTGACTTTTGGATGGAATGTCGAGCCCGTTGGTGGGTTCATCCATCAGCAGCAATTTTGCGTTGGTGGCCAGGGCGAAGGCGATCAGAAACTTTTTTCGCTGACCATAGGAGAGCTGGGGAAGCTTTTTTTTCGGATCCACATCAAATTCACTCAGTACATCCCGGAACCTGTCATCATCAAACAGAGGATAAAAAGGTGCATGGATCGCCTTGTACGCTTCTGCACTGATGGCCGGCAGATCGAACTGTTCCGGGAGTACATAAAGTTGCTGAAGGGTTTCAGGCAGCCGGTTCCGGGATAACTCTCCCGATACAGAGCAGATGCCTTCATCCGGAAACAGCATACCGGAGATCTGATTAAGCAGAGTGGTTTTTCCGGCGCCATTCATTCCAAACAGGCCGTAGATATAACCGGTTTCAAGCTTCATGCTGAGCCCGTCAAACAGCTTTTGATACTTGGTAAAGGAGAAGGAGAGATTTTCGATTGTGACCATAGTTTCTTTATTTAGTTTTACTGTATTAGTATAGTAATACAGCAGGTAAGTGGCAAGTATGCGATGAAATTTTTTCTTGATGGTGCTTAAGCATCCACTCATAGGGTTAAAACCAGGATGAGAGTAACAAGAGAGAGATAACAAAAGAGAGGCTGATACGTCCATGCATAGATTATAATCCAATATGCCCCAACGGGGCAGTGTCACCAACATAGTGCGGAGCGCTATGCATAGAAAGGTATCTGAATAAGTAAGCCCTGAAAGGGCGTTGGCCAGCCTTGGGATAAGTGCATGGCATAGAGCAGAGACCGGAAAGAACCCGGTGTGGCCGCCGCCCGCTTTGGGGCTTGCGGATTGGGTGCGCGACTTTCGTCATCGCGCGCTGCACGATGTTACTGCCTGCGCACCGTTGGCGCTGACGCTCACGCTCGGTATAGCTAATAAGGTGAATCTGATCTCTTTACTAAATTCAGATGATTAAGTAAGAGAGCAATGCAGAGATCAGAAAAGGTAGGCTGATTCTTTCATGCAAGGATTATGATTCTATTGCCCCAATGGGGCAACGGCACTAACATAGTGCGGAGCGCTATGCATAGAAATGAACCTGAAAAAGTAAGCCCTGAAAGGGCGTTGGCCAG
>REDS01000014.1 GCA_007693395.1 Balneolaceae bacterium
ATACGCTATGCATGAAGAGAAAAAACCACGTAAACAAACAAACAAACAAACAAACAAACAAACAAAGTAAACCCCCTAACTGAGTACAAGTGTAAACAGGCAGTCCGGCTTTTGGAGGAGCGGATTGCGGATATCCCGAACGTACAAACATGGGCCTTTGAAGCCAGTGTTTCTCGTGAATGGTTATACAAAGCGATGAAAGTGATGCATGGCAAGCCACCGAAGATCATACTACGCGAAATTAAGTATGAAAAAGTGGTTCGATTAATTCGAAAACGAGGCCTTGAGGCTGGATGCTATTCAGTAGCGGTAGATACAGGGTTCAAAGATGCGGCATCTCTTTCAAAGTTTTTGTCCCGTTTTTATGAGACAAACTTTACAAATTTGAAAGCGGAAATTATAAAGGGAAAAGTCAGTGAATCGTATACCTGGCTGAATGGTATGCACAAATAAGAAACATTGTGCTCAAAAAGGAAACAGAATGCTCCGATGGGAAATGACTTTTTCTTGCGGGAGCATGTTTATTGATATTAATTAGTTCTGAGCATCTGCCGAGAGTTAGGCGGATGGAGGTTAAATGACATTAGTTTAACATTTTTCCGATTTAATTAAAATTAAACAAAGGGATAATTATGAAAACTTATATCAAAAATCTATTATCAATAACATTATTGACAAGTTTCTTGCTGTTAGGGTTAGTTGCGGGAAATAGTACAGCGATTGCATTTGATGAGGGGCCTTACAATGGTTTTGTTTGTCCTGATGACGATGATAAAATAGGTATATGTGATCCAAATCACAATGCAACCACTTGTACATGGGGGCCAGGTGGTATTTGTACAACTGCTCCTGCAACTGCTCCGGGTGAGCATCCTTAGATTCTTTAATATTTGAAACAGGACAAGTATTCAGGTTTATATCTGAATGCTTGTCAACTTATAAACAGGATTAATAATATGTTCAAAAATAAACTCCTTGTTTCCATTTCGATGTTATTGTTGATTTCATGCACAAGGGACTCGAACACAAGTGGCACCATGCTGCACCCTGTAGCTGAAAAAATGCCTTACGCAAACATTGAGGCAGAATTGCTTAAGATTCATGATGGCGAAGAGTATATTGATCTGTTCCCGGAAAGTGTTCAGCTGCTTCATTATGTTTTAAATGATGAGGCCGGTCTCTTGCAACATACTAAGCCAATTTTATTAAGCTCAGGTGAAAATGATACACTGCTAACCACGGGTGCTGTTGATATTTCATCAGTCAATGATTCCTCCCTGTTGATCCTTGAAAGAAGTACGAATCGCCTGGTTCAATACAATATAGATGAGAGTAGATACCATGTAATTGCAAATCAGGGGAGAGGGCCCGGGGATTTACATTTTTCCAGAGAATTATCTGTTTATGACAACAAGGCCTTTATAGGTATGCAGGGATTTCGAATATCCAAATTCACATGTAACAGTGGATTATGTGAATATTCTAAAACTATACAAACTGAATATAATAACTATTCAGTAGCACCTGATGATGATTACATCTCTATAGTTGGGATTTCTGCGTTTGGCAACGAAGGTGACCCTGATCCATCGAATACAGATCAATACCTGCTTCATAAAATCAATTATAATGGTGAGGTACTGCAATCGTATTTACCCATATATCGACATCGGTCACCGCTTGTCAGAGAAGCGATGAATTCAGGTGGAAGAGTACGATCGTTTCCTGAATCAAATTCCATAGTAGTTACATTTTCCAGGTTCCCTTATCTATATGTGCATAATGATGCCGGGGAGCTGACCAACATTTATGAACTTCCTGATTTTATACAAAGTTATTATAAATCTGAAGAAGATAGAGCAGGAAGGTACACGACAAGTTTACTATTTGATAACAACTCTATGATCTCTTTTACTTCAACATTAAACGAGAGGTGGTTACTGCTGAGAATGAGAGAGCAGCGAGATCTTGTATTTCATGGATATGGATTGGAAGAAGGTTTTACAGGCACACAATGGTTTTCATATTTTGCATTTAATGTTGATGAAAAAACTCTGTACAAAATAGGTGAAGATACAAGAAAGTCTGTGAGAGACGAGAGAAGAGTACTACATGTTATTGATCAGGGAATTGTTATCAATGAGAATGGATTGCTTTATCTGTTGCTGAATAAAACCTAAATACGGGGGCCGGTTCATGGATAAAAAAGAGTTTGTATTGTTAATTATTGCTTGCATTGTTCTTTTCATAATAGGATTGACATACGGATTAAAAAACAATGAAAATGTAGATTCTGGATTTGAGGGAAATATTGATTTATCAGGTGGTGTGTATGTCAGATTTGTTTTTATAGGCGCTTCTGATTGTTTTTTTGCGAATAACAAGGAAATTCATCATATGATTAACTACATAAAACCTGAGCTTGATAAAGCTTTGAAAAACAATTCAATTAAATTTATTTCTACAGGAATCTCATATGATCTTTCAAGTACTACGGCAATAGAATATTTAAAAAAAACCGGTCCCTATGACGAAGTTTTAGCAGGTGGCGGAGCATTTAATCTTGGCGCTATCAAATACGCATCAGGCGGTTCTTCTACCCCAAAAGTTTTACTATTTCTCGAAGAATATGAGACAGAATTATTCGGTATCAACATGATTAATTTTACAGACTCACAACATCTTTTAAAAACTTATACAGGGCAGTTTGAAATACAGGAATTATATAAGATTGTAAAACAATACTCTGATAGTGCTTTAGCAGATTACCTTGGAATAACTGACTACATTACAATGTATTTAGATTGATTTTTTGTCAATATTGCATCAACTAACTTAGCATCAGGGTCAAGTCCCAAATTCTGTGTAAAAACAAAATTGGTTAGGCTGCCAGTTTAAAGGAGATTCGATCATCATTCAAGGTTATATTTTGATTGGTACACATGGTTTGTCGCAGGGTTTTCAGTAAGACTAAATCAGCAGAGTCCATGGTGACTCGTTGCCAACGCTTGGCTGCCCTAATCAGGGTTCCAAACACTAATTTCATCGCTCCTTTTTCATTCACATGATTGGGAATGATCTTGGTCCTTCGTTTCTGTTCGACAAACGATCGTTCAATTAAGTTGGTCGTTC
>REDS01000109.1 GCA_007693395.1 Balneolaceae bacterium
CTTTCTCGATTATTATGCTGCTCAAATCTACTTTGTGAACACAGACTGGCCTCATAACAATATTGATTTTTGGCGACTCAGGGTTCCTTATGATGAATCAGCTCCGGCAGGTATGGATGGACGCTGGCGCTGGATGATGTTTGATGTGGATTATGCTTTTCGGTTATTTGGTATTTGGGGTAAAGAGTTCGACATGATAGAGCATTTGACATCCGAATTTGGTGTGAATGGGAGCAGGTGGCCAAATCTCATTCTCCGGAATCTTCTCCATAATGAAAATTTTAGGCACCAATTTATAAACAGAATCGCAGACCATTTAAATTCTACTTTCAAGCCAAACAGAGTCATATCAGAAATTGATTACTATAAAGGTCTGCTTGAGCCTGAGATTCCAGAACATAGTAAACGGTGGATAACACCGACCGATTTTTCTGAATGGAATACAAATTTACTTCCACTCTATGAATTTGCTGAAAAAAGGCCTGATTATCTAAAACAACATGTAATTAATCATTTTAATCTTTCTTCACCCAATGAAATTACAGTCAATACTTCTTTGCCAGGGCAGTCCACTATCAAAGTGAATTCCTTAATAATTTCCCCCGATACACCTGATATCTCCGACAGTCCTTACCCGTGGACTGGAGAGTATTTTTCCGGTGTTCCGGTCACAATTACCGCCATTCCCTCTGAGGGATACGTGTTCAGCCACTGGTCTGGCAGTTTAGACAGTACAGAGCCATCGATCACGGTAAATCCGGACGCAGACCTGCAGTTAACCGCTCATTTTGTTGAAGATACCGGTGTGCCACCGGGCCTGGTTCCGTTTTCTTTTACTCATGAAAACAGTCAATTTGAAGAATCTTTTGCTGACTACCGCGGAAGTGAAGATACATTGCCAGATCACATGTTTGTAACCTGGGATGAGGACCGGCTGGCCAACCCATTTACCGGGATCGGGAATATTGACAGTAGCAACCCGGAAACGGAATATGGTAATTTTACAGCATACACTTCTGACGGGCAGGAATTTTCATTTGGAATTCGCGAGCGGGCACCGCAAGACCTTCGAAATGCACGTCTATTCTTTGCATTTACCAATGACACTGATGAACCGATAAGAACATTTCGGGTGAGTTATGATGTAGAGGCCTGGTTTATCGGAGATCGAAGAAACAGGATTCGCCTGAAGTATGATGATTTGGTTACATCCGATGAGAGATCCACGTTCGAAACCGACATCTTTTCAACAGACAACCCCTCTTCAACCATTACCCCTGGTACGAAAGTAAATGGATCGCTGGTTGAAAATCGTACCAGAGTCTCCGGTGTTGTTGACATTACAGAAATAGACAACGGAACAGGTGTGCCTTTCAGTCCGCTGGAACCCGGTGAAACAGCCTATTTCCGCTGGCAATTTTCCAACACGTCCGGAGATCAAGGCTCTCTTCGGTCGGGTTTAGCCGTAAACAATATCTCCATTCGGGTTGATGATGCATCAGGCGTAAACCCAATTGAATACACTGCAGGCTGGAACCTTGGTGGGCTGCCCATTGATGAAGGCCCTTTGTACTACCAATCAGTTTTTAACAATATCAGCCAGCCACCCTACCTGTTTACCACAGCGTATGTAGAATCGGAGAACTTCACGCCGGGTGTCGGCTATTGGATTCATCTTACTGATGCAGAAACGGTAAATTATACAGGTGAAGAATTATCCCTGCTGAATCTCGAACTTAACGAGGGTTGGAATCTGGTTTCCGGACTCAGCCACACCCTGTCGGAAACCACCGTGCAGGATGATAATGGAATTATTGACTCTCCATGGTATGGATTCAACAAGGCTTACTATCCCGCGTCAAACATCGAACCCGGATATGGCTACTGGGTTCGTGCATCCGAACCGGGAACTATCACCCTGGAACATTCCGCGGAAAAAATATTAGCCGCCAATCAAACCGAAAACCCCTGGCAGCGGTTCAACCCGGAAGAAAAGTTCCACGCCCTACACTTTATTTCGGAAACCGACACCCTGCAAACCCTTTACTTTGGCGGGGACTTGCCCGAAGAAGTGTCCTCTTCACGTTTTGTAATGCCGCCGGTTCCTCCTGCTGAGGCTTTTGATGGCCGCTTTGCCGGCATTGAAAGCCGCCTGGCCGAGGGAAATACCCCACAAATTGCCCTTCAGGCCGGTGAGCATGAGGTGGAGGTTCATTTGCAGTCACCGGGATTGTCTTCAATGGAGAGCTGGGAGATGGTACAGATGACCGGGGACGGGAGGACGGTGGACCGGCAGGGACTTCGTGATTGTGAGGCCATTGTCCTGCACTCAGCGGATGTTACACAAATTGAACTTGTCCCTCAGGGCGGGCATATTGCCGAAGAGCCGGATCTGCCCAACCGGTTTGCACTGGAACAGAATTATCCAAATCCATTTAACCCGATAACCCAAATCCGTTACCAGTTGCCGGTCAGCAGCGAGGTTCGTCTTGATGTATACGACATGACCGGCCGGCATGTGGCTTCACTGGTAAACGGACAGGTTTCGGCCGGAACACATACTTTGAATTTTGATGCCCGAAATCTCTCCAGCGGAGTGTATATGTATAGATTGCAGGCCGGAGGGCAGATCTTTACAAGGCAATTAACGTTGATCAAGTAGAAACCAGTGGAGAGTAGTGAGTATCGGGTAGCAAGATGGCTACTCACTACTCAAATACAAAATAAAGGATGAAGCTATAACATGGTATCTCATTTTCGTTCGAAGTGAGTAATACTCATGAATTTCGGCTGGAAAAGAACTCTGGCCGTTGATAGATATGTAATACCATGTTTCGTCCTCGGCTTTGTCGCATTCCAAAGCAGACTACGGCGACTCTTGCCACATACCGATCCCTTCGTGGCAGGACCCCCGGCAAACTGCATCGGCCACTCTGCAAAGTCGCAGGGGTTGGACATGGTTAACTTTAAGTCACTACTCGGCATGCAACCACGACACTTGAAGGATGCCCTGAAAAGCTCAGGGTAACCATTCAAGGTCGGAATTTGTACCCTGAACACTGTAAATCACGAAAAAAGGCCTTTGAATTTAATTTTTAAAAACTATATTAGAGT
>REDS01000080.1 GCA_007693395.1 Balneolaceae bacterium
TCATTATTGTGGCCGGGCTCACCATTATCTACCATGCAGTGATGAGCGCCATTACTGGTATCGAAATTGCCAATATGGATACCGGAATTGTGATGTTGATAGTTGCTGCACTCATCAACCTGCTACTTGGAAATTATGTGCTTAACGTGGGGCGTAAACATGATAACATGATCGCCATAAGCAACGGTAAGCATACCCTAACCGATGTATGGACCAGCGGTGGTGTTGTAACCGCTCTTGTTTTGATCCATTTTACAGGCTGGCTTTTTGTTGATGTGGTTGTGAGTTTCATGATGGCCGGCTACATTATGTTTGAGGGCTACAAATTACTGCGTTTCTCAGTACTTGGTTTGATGGATACCCGTGATGAGGATGTGGATGCGGCTTTGGTTCATGTACTCGAGAATAACCTGCCTGCAAGTGTGAAAGACTGGCACCACCTTCGCCACCGAACATCCGGCAGTACCACCTGGGTGGAACTGCACCTGGTGCTTGACGATGAAATAATTTTAAAAGATGCACACTATGAAGCAACCAAGGTAGAACGCAAGCTGATTGATGCCCTGAAAACCGACGCAATTATCACCATCCATCTCGAACCGGACGAGCACCACGACGAAGCCCATAACCTGCTGGATGGTGCCAACAAGTCGAAGGATTTGGATGAGTTTGCTTGATACTTATTCCGCCTCTGTTTTTACAGTTTCTGTATGTTAATAACACAAGCGAAAACCGATTATCCCGAGGCTCTATTTTGCAATTATACAACGTCTATATGCTTGATAATAAATGGTTTCCGAAATCTAAATAAAGAAATTTCTGAATGAACAGTTCAGTTTACTGAATGTGTAATTAAAATTTGGATTCAGTATGGTTTACTATAGATCTATCAGGAAAACCACTAAAGCTTTAATGACTAAATTTAATTAGATTATTATAGTTGGACAATAGTTAGTGCGGGTTATGGCTGAAAAAGCAAACGGGCATAAAATAAATACGAAAGAGCTTTTCTTTAACTTTACCACTGAAATGGCCTGCATAGCCGGTTTCGATGGGTATTTCAAGGAATTGAATCCCGCATGGAGCCGGGTACTTGGGTGGAGTACAGAGGAGTTGTTATCCAAACCCTGGAATGACTTTGTTCACCCCGATGATGTTGAAGCTACAAGTTCTGCAGCGGCCTCTGTTATAGATGGGCAGGAAGTTTACACCTTCGAGAATCGGTACATTTGCAAAGACGGTACATTTAAATGGCCCTCCTGGAACTCACGCCCTTACCCTGAAGAGGGCATCATGTTTGGTGTAGCCCGGGATATTACCGTGCAAAAAGGGCAGACTCTTGAGCTGGAAAAACAGCACGAAAAACTTGTAAAATTAACCAACCAGATGCCTGGTGTAGTGTACGAGTTTCAGCTTTTTCCGGATGGAAGAATGCATTTTCCTTTTGCCAGTTCCGGAATGGATTATATTTTTGGTCACACCCCGGAAGAGGTAAGGCTTAACGGACAACTTGCATTTAAAAAGGTACACCCGGATGATATTGAACGAGTTTACAAAGAAACGTTCTTTTCAGCTGAGAATCTCACTCAATTCTATTGTGAGTTTAGGGTTTTGTTGTCAGATGGGCGAGTAGAGTGGCGTTTGTGTGATGCTACACCGGAAAGATTAGAAGATGGCAGTACCCTCTGGTATGGAATGATTATAGATATTACATCACAAAAAAGAACAGAAGAAGCGTTAAAACAAAGCGAAAAAAGTTACCGCCTTCTTTTTGAAAACAACCCTCACCCTATGTGGGTGTACAATGTTGAAACATTAAAATTTATTGAAGTAAACGAAGCTGTTGCTCAAAAATACGGATACTCCAGAGAGGAGTTTCTTTCAATGACGATTTTGGATATTCGGCCTAAGGAAGATGCTGAGAAGATATTAGAGCACATTCGAAACGACAGGGAAGAACTATCATTTTCAGGAGAATGGCAGCATCAGCGAAAAAATGGCGAACTTTTTTGGGTGGAGGTGATTTCACACAAATTGATCTATAAGAATCAGAATGCCAAACTGGTACTGCTGAATGATATAACCGAAAGAAGAAAGGCGGTTAATGAATTGAAAGAGAGCGAGTTTCTGCTGAATGAGGCACAAAAAGTTACAAAACTCGGCAGCTGGAATTTCGATTTCAGAAATGATGTGCTAACATGGTCTGATGGCCTGTATGATGTGTTTGATGTTGATAGGGCCAGCTTTAAAGAAACTCACGGTTCTTTCTTAAGCCTTATTGATGAAGAGGATCGTGAGCGTGCACAAAAAGTAAGCAGAAACACCCAGCAAACAGGAGAGCCATTCCATATAATTTACGGAATAACAACACCGAATGGTGAGCAGCGAAAGATAGAAGAGTATGGTTTTGCCGAAAAAAATGAATCGGGAAACGTTGTTCGCCTATATGGCACAGCACAAAATGTCACAGAAAGGCTCAAATTTCAGGAGCAGATGCTAAACTCCGACAGAATTTTCAGGTATGCATCTGATATGCTCTGCATAGTTGGGTTCGACGGATATTTTAAGGTAGTTAACCCTGCCTGGACGAAAACACTTGGCTGGAGTGAAGACGAACTCTTATCTAAACCATACCGGGAATTTGTTCATCCAGACGATGTTGAACAAACCAAACAAGAGGGTGAAAAAGTAGTAAGCGGAGAAGGTTCTCTTGACTTTGAAAATAGATATCTCTGCAAGGATGGAAGTTACAGATGGCTATCATGGAAGTCGTTTCCTTTTACAGATGAGCAAAAAGTGTATGCTGTAGTTCGGGATATCACAAAACAAAAAGAGGTAAAGCATAGTCTTATAAAACTTTCTACTGCGGTTGAACAAAACCCTGCAAGTATTGTTATCACCGATCTTGATGGCATCATTGAATATGTAAATCCGGCATTTACAAACCTCACAGGATACACTGCGGAAGAGGTAATAGGTGAAAACCCACGGATTTTACAATCCGGATTTCAATCAGAAGCTCTTTATAAAAATTTATGGGAAACGATTTCTAAAGGAAATGTATGGCGAGGCGAGCTGCTTAATAAGAAGAAAAACGATAAGCATTATTGGGAATTTGCCACAATTACACCGATATGTGACAAAAATGGCTCTATTATTAACTATTTAGCCATAAAAGAAGATATAACTAAGCAAAAAAAATCACAGAAGGAAAAAGAGCGTTTTGAAGCTATCGTTGAAGAGTCTGAATTTGGGTTGGCAATATCCAATATCGAAGGCGAAATAATCTACATAAACCGTTTCTTTGCAAATATTCATGGCTACGATCCTGAAGATTTGATGGGAAAGCCACTATCAATCTTTCATACCGATGAAATCATCACTGAAGTAAATACCTTACTTAAACAGTTAATGGATGACGGATATTTTGAAGCAACCGAAATAATGCATCTTCATAAAGAGGGCCATACATTTCCGATGTTGATGAATGGGGTGTTATTAAGAGATGAATTTGGAAAGCCTGAGTTCATGGCCGCCTCAGCTTTAGATTTAACTAAATATAAACAGGCGCAACAAAAATTATTTGAAAGTGAAGTCAGGCTAAAGACGCTTAGTGATAATATACCAAATGGATTTGTATATGAAATTAATACAGGTATAGATGGTTCAATACGCCAGTTTGACTATATAAGTGCAGGTATTGAAGAATTAGTTGGTGTAACTGCAGAACAAGTGATGGAAGATCCAATGCAGCTATATAGTAGATTCTGCAATGAGGATGCTCAAATTTTAGCCCAAAAAGAAAAAGAAGCGATTACAAAATTGTCAACCTTGGTTGCAGAAGTAGGCTACACCAATGTGTCAGGCACCTTGAATTGGCTATTCATTTCTTCCTCTCCAAGAAAAAATGAACACGCAGAGCTGGTTTGGGATGGTATTGCAATAGATATTACCCGCAAAAAACAAATAGAACAAGAAATCAAAGAATCTGAACAGAAATTTCAAATTGTTTCAGAAAATACATACCACTGGGAGTTTTGGGAAAAAGAAGATGGAAGTTATTGACGAGTGTCTAAGTAAAAAAAATCAGGAAGTAATTTCATTTGAATACGAACTTGAAATAAGTGGCAGAAGACGATTTTTTAACGCGAATAATATAGCGTTCGGAGAGGACAAAGTAATTGTAAGTGTGAGAGATATTACAGACTATCAGGAAAATCTCGATAGAATCAAACAATTACTCTCTATTCAGGAGAAACAGAATGAAAAACTTCTGAACTTCACACATATTGTTTCTCATAATCTCAGGTCGCACACGGCCAACATGCAGGGCTTGCTTTCTCTGCTAAAAATGGACGATCCGGAAATTTTCGACAATCCATATGTTGATTTAATGAATACATCAGCTGAAAACCTGAATGATACAATAGCCAACCTGAATGAAGTACTGGAAATGACTTTTGGTGATCCCGATGATAAAATAAGTGTAAATCTATACAAAACAGTAGATAAATCTATTAAAAGTGTATCTACATTGGCAAAAGAGGCAGGAGTTAGCCTTTACAATGAAATAGATAAAGATGTTGCCGTTAAATCTATTCCTGCTTATTTAGACAGTATTGTATTCAACATGCTCACAAATGGAATAAAGTTCCATCGGGCTGGAGTAGATTCTTACGTGAGGGTGACGAGCAGCAGGAAAGATTCGTTTCTTGTTATACAATTTGAAGACAATGGTGTAGGAGTTGATTTGTCATTACATGGAGAAAAATTATTTGGGATGTATAAAACCTTTCATTCCCACGTAGAATCGAAAGGGCTTGGTTTGTTTATTACAAAAAATCAGATTGAAGTGATGGACGGTAAAATTGATGTAGAAAGTGAAGTAAATAAAGGAACAACATTTACAATTTATTTGCCATATGAAGATGTTTAAAGAAATTACCATCATTGATGATGATAAGATCCAGGTATTTCTGTTTCTGAAGTTTATGGAGAAAATGGACAAGGCAGAAATTGTCTCCAGCTTTGTGAATGGGAAAGAGGCATTTGATGAGATGAAAGAGCGTTCAGAAAACAATGCTTCCTATCCGGATATTATCTTTCTTGACCTTAATATGCCGGTTTGGGATGGATGGCTTTTCTACGATGAATTCAAAAAACTCCCAAATTCAGATGCCATTACGATTTATATACTTACCAGCTCACTTAGCAGTGTAGATAATGATAAAGCAATAGAGCGAGGTCTTAATGAGAAATACCTCAACAAACCTCTAAATTTTGAACAGCTTAGAGAGTTACTGCAAAATAAGTAAGGCATAAATTTCAAATAACGCGCATGATCCATTTCTGATAAAACGCTGACTTTTAAGCAATTTTTCAGTGAGATATGCAAAAATTTCAAGCTTCACAACCCGCGGCAGCTTATTCGCCTTCTGAATTGTTATCGGCTTCTGAAACGGATCAGCAGTGGCAATATAAATGAATGGCAGCAACACATGATGATGCTTTTCTGGCTTGAATTTCTCTATTCTCAGAAACAGAAGAACAAATTCTTGTTTAGGAAAGAGAAAAAATGGGTACACCTCCGAAACATCACGTTTTTTGAGACGGTTTTGAAACCAAAATACTGAGGGAAAAAGAATATATGCTATTGAAGTCCGCTGTTCGTTTAAAGAGAAACATTCCGGAAAACCCATTGGAATTTGGTTGATGAAATTTGGAATTTCACACACTTTACACTCCAATTATCGAAAGCCCAGATGAAACACCTTTTTGCCGCTGTACTATTTCTACTTCCTTTTTTACTTGTGCCTATAGCTGAGGCTCAGAACAGTGACGAATTCAGGATTGCCCGGATCCAGTATCGAGGTGGTGGCGATTGGTACAGCTCACCCACAGCACTAACCAACATGCTGCGATTTTTGAAGGATGAGGTACCTGTAACCGTTAGCACTCAGTATGACGATGTTCAGCTCGGCAGCCGGGATATCCACAACTATCCCTTTCTATACATGACCGGCCATGGAAATATTGATGTAAATGATGCCGAGATGGAGAACCTTCGCCGTTACCTGGAAAATGGCGGTTTTCTCTATGTGGATGATGACTACGGATTTGACCAGTACGTCAGGCCTATTCTGAAGAATATTTTCCCCGAAGAAGAGTTTTTCGAGCTTCCCGCCAATCACCCGATTTACAGCATTGTGCACTCTTTCCCGGAAGGCCGGCCGCCAAAAGTGCATGAGCACGACGGTAAACCACCCCAGGCTTTTGCCATTTATCGAAACGGGCGTATGGTGTTGCTCTACACGTACGAATCGAACCCCGCCGATGGATGGGCGTTTGATGAGCACGCAAATCCGGAGCATATTGTGCGCGCGGCCCTGCAGTTTGGAGTAAACCTGATGGTATACGTTTTTACACAACCTTAGCCAAACATCGAAGGCACTGCTTCTTCAAAAACCAGCAGGCAGGAACGAAATGGCGCTGAATCCTGACTCTTTCATTTAGTTGAAAAATTCCGGCTGAAGTATAGGAATCAGCTTTCAAACCTCCATTTCCTCCATTTGATGAAAATTCAGTATCATCAGTAATAGGAATTGGTTTGTGTTACATTTTTTCTCGTTCCTTTACCGGCCGTTATCTGATGAAAAACCCCAGGTTGATAAATATCATCTTTGCTTTGCTCATGGCACTGCTCTTTCTGAGTTGTGATAGCAGTAGCACGGAGTCAGTTTTTTCGGCAGATGTTTTTGAGCCGGTGTCATTATCTGCCATTTCCCCATCTTCGCAGTTTAACAATCTGCTGGATTTTCTTGATCAGGTTGCAGATATGGATCCGGATGATATCCGTCAACAAAACGATGAAGAGTTTCTGGAATTTGCCCGGCCATTTACAGATTTCTGGGGCCATACCCGCAGGTTTGGGCAGATAACACTGCAAGATATTTCGCAACCGCTTGCTTCGCTGAAAGAGAAAAGCAGACAGGGCTCCCTTTCGGGTGAGGATCATAAACGGTATGCCTTGCAAGTTAGAGATGTACTTACATCCAGCCGGTCACAACTGCGCGACAGAGTGGATGATTTTGAGCAATCTGTTCGGGAGCTGGTACTAAACTGGAATCAAAACCAATCTCCGGCTGAGTTCTGCGCTGCTCTCTATAATCAAACAGGAGAAGCCACGTTGCTTATTCCGGGCGACAATTTTGAAGCAGCGAACTACTTTTGCCCTGAGGATTCATTCTACTTTATCACAGAAGGAGTGCACTTCCGCCAATCCGTTACATTACCCGGAAAAGGTACACACTGGGTTGGCGCCGGGACTGATCTCACTATTTTGGATGGATATCATCAAACAGAAACAGCGTTTATTGGCAGGGTAAACAGCTCATCATTCCAGCAGTTTACCCTTCAGCATTATCAGTTAACGGGTATTGAAATGGTGGACAGGTTAGGTAACTCAGATATTGAGATAATCTCCGTAACCTTCAGAAATATTGGCGATGGAATGAACGGCCAGGAGTATGGAGCTGTGAAAGCAGAGTGGGTAGAAAATGTAACAATTCGGGATTCTCATTTTGAAAATGTTAGCTCTGCCATACGCTTCATGAACAGCCGCGGGCCGCTGCACGTTGAAGGAAATAGTTCGATTAATCCGGGGCGTAATTTTTTCCAGTGTGATAAATGTTTTGGAGAAGGAATCAGGATTTTGCAGAACACTATGGAATTTACAGAGAGATTTGGTACTGATCCGCTGGAAGATTATATCAACATTTTTATGTCGGAAGGGGAGCCGGATGACTGGATTGAGGTGAACTATAACCGCGCCCGCGGGCACGATGGCTCACTTTCAGGTTCATTTATTATACTTGCTGATGCAGGGGGCAGATACCAAAAAGCGGTTGGAAATATCGGTGTAAATCCGGGCCAGGTAGGTATTGGCGTTGCCGGTGGTGATTACATAAAAGTGGAAGGGAACATTATGTACAGCGAGCCATGGTTTGGCAGCAACGTAGCTTATTACTCTATTGACTTCGAAATGCCCTGCAGCAATCACATCTTTCCCGGAAGCGCTGCTGCCAATCCCAACATAGCCAACTGGACAAGCGCAGCCGGAAATCTAAATCGTTCATGGTCTACCGGATTGTGCGGTATTAGCCACCATGCACTCAGAGACAGTATTCTTGAGAGCAGTGAAGTTGGTCCCGATATCTGGTATTTGCCGTAAGGCTCAACGGAAAAGAACCTCACTTTTTAATCCATTACAACGGACATGTTTGTCATTCCGCCACAAAAGGATGGAACGTTTTTTGCGTCTATTGTGATAGAACAGAAAGTGTAAAAATCAGATCTAAATGGATAGCATATGGACTTTAAGAAAAAATGGTGGCGCCACTCCGTAATTGGGGTAACATTGGTTGGACTTGGAATAAACCTGATCGGGGAAGCGATTATTGTAAAGGGGAGCGGCCCCGAAGTTTTTGAACTTGCCCATGCGGCACACTGGTTTTGGGTTGGCTTGTTTGGCCTGGCAGCACTCAATGCAGGTATCTCTTTTATTGCTGATGCCGTTAAAAACCGTATCTATCTGGAGATGGAGACGGGTGAAGCACCTGCTGCCAAAAAGTAACTGGCTTTACCTTAGTTTCAGGCACATTTTACACAGCGTGTGGTGTAAGGCATAAATTTTAATCGGCCAAAAGGAATGTCGCCGCCACACTTCAGGCAGGTTCCAAGCTTATCTTCATTATATCGATCGAGCGCACGGGTGAGTTTCTGAAGGGTCTGCTTTTTATCCCTTAGTGCTTTTTCATTGATGGCTTTGTTATTGATGGCATCCATACGGGAGAGCCTGCCTATGGAGTTATCCAGAGCGATCGGTTTTGTGAGTTCAGTTAACTCATCAATCTCATCGGAAATGGATAATAGTTGATCATCAATGATTTTTTTGATCTCATTTTTTTCTTTTTCAGTCATTACACTAAAAAGATAACCAAAGATGCATACGTAATCATTGCGAAGAGGCCGGCAGCAATGGCAAGTGGAAATTGGGTTGTAACGTGGTCCATCAAGTCGCACCCTGTTGCCAGTGAGCTGAGGATGGTAGTATCTGATATAGGAGAGCATTGGTCGCCCATAACTGCGCCGCCAATCACCGATGCAAAGCAGAGCTTCAGGAATAACACATCCGGCATAACAGCCCAGGCAAGTGGTATGGCAATAGGGAACACAACAGCGTATGTACCCCACGATGTACCGGTGGAAAAAGCGATAATCATACAAAGCGCCATCAGTACAGCTGGGAGAAATGCGGGCCAGATCAGGTCGCCAATCATCATCACCACGTAATCAGCAGTACCAACAGCATCGGCTACTTCTTTAAGAGTTACGGCGAGAGCGAGAATAATCGCCCCGATGGTTACACCCTTGCAGCCATCAATAAACCCATTGATTGCCACCTGAAGGCTCATTCCTTTGGCAATAGCAATACCGATGCCGGCAAGTACAGCCAGAACAAAGGCCTCCGCAATCAGAAGGGTTGGGCTTTCAGATCCTAAAATTGCGTAGGTGTACACAAAGGGTATAATGGCAACTCCCAGCAATGCCCCGATCGGGCCAAAAAAGTCAATTAAACCGGGATTGTAATCTTTAGGCACTTTTCGCTGAGTTAATTCATCAGCTGCCATTGGTGTTGCCCCTTTACGGTCGAGAATTCCTTTGGTTCTGGAGCGTTCAATAGCGGCACGCATGCGTTTACCGGGAACCCAGGGCAGTTTTTCGATAGCAAAGAAGAAGGTGATGATGATGGCAAAAATTGCATAAAAGTTGAAAGCAACAGAGCTGAAGAAAAAATTAACACCGTCCTGCGGGGTTGCAAATAGCGGAATGGTACCCACAACGAGGCCGCTAACATAGAACGGCCATACATTGAACGGAATGAGCGTTGCTGCGGGCGATGCAGTTGAGTCTACCATATAAGCCAGCTCTTCGTGAGATACGTTTTGCTTATCAGCTGCCGGCCGTACGGTTGCTCCGGTTAGTACCGTACTGATGGTACCCCCCTGATGGAAAATTAAACCCATCAGCCAGGTAAACAATTTCGCCGAACGCGGTCCCCGTATCATTAAGTTACTTGCCCATGATGCAAAGTATTCCGCTCCGCCGGTTCGGGTCCAGATGCCTATTAAGCCACCAAGCGCCCAAAGATAGACAAGTAAAATCAGCGCAAAACTCTCCGTACCGATAGAGGGTATCAAGAAGCTCTGAACAATATTAATATTGCCAGATATAACACCGCCAAGAAACACACCGATAAAAAGTGCACTTACCACTTCGCGGGTCCAAAATGCAAGAATAATGGCTACGAGCGGGGGCATGATGGACCAAAATCCGTAATGTCCATCCTGCTCAGGGAACATATCATTAAGGCCTAAATATATCCCTGCAATAACCAGTGCGATGAAAAAAGAGAAGTAAATTCTTCGCCTGTTTTTGGGATCCCCAAATCTGGATTTTATATAGCCTGAAAGATTACTCATAGAAAAAAGGTCAGTTTGTTTCGGCTAAAAAGAAGGGATTAAAGGGAGATTGTCAACATGAAAACTCAAAAAATCTACCGGTTCTATCAGATTAACTTATCGATAGATTGCAACCTCAGGAATGGTTATCATTCCAAGCAGAAAAATCATCAGAAATTATCAAAAATCGGGGTTACCGGTTAGCGGTTTAAGTAATAATTATTATTAAATATGGCCATTTGGGTAGCAATTCTTTTAGGTATCATACAGGGAATTTTTATGTTTTTCCCGGTCAGTTCAACAAGTCACCTCGCGCTAATGCAGCATTTTCTCATCAGCCGGGGAATTGAACTTCCCGATCCCGACTCAGCCGAGATGATTCTTTTTGACCTGATTGTACACGTTGGTACGCTGATTTCGATTGCATACGTGTTTCGAAGAAGCCTGAGTACCTATTTAACCAGCACCATAGCAGGGTTTTGGGAATGGGTTTCCGGTGAGAGAACAGCGAGAGGTGCTCTTTACAGAAAGCTGACCTTCCTTGGGATTTTTTCCGTTTTTGTTACCGGTGCCATCGGTTTCCCGATGAAATCGATCTTTGAGTCGGTATTTGCGCAGCCACTGTTTATGAGTGGTACACTCATCATTACCGGGATTATTTTGTGGTGGACCGATTACCTTCCTCCAAGAAAATTTGGCCTCAGAGATATCGGCATCTGGATTGCTTTTGTAATCGGTGCTGCGCAGGCGTTTGCCCTTCTTCCCGGCCTCAGCCGAAGTGGAATGACCATTGCTTTTGCGCTATTTGTAGGGTTGAACCGGCGCTGGGCGGCTGAATATAGTTTTTTCCTTGCATTCCCCACCATTCTCGGAGCAACGTTATTGCAAACGATAGAAGTGTTCGGTTACGGTGGCACAATAACGATCGGTTTCCCTGCTCTTGCCACCGGCTTTGTGGTTTCTGCGGTGATCGGGATAATTGCGCTGAAACTGGTTATCCACCTTCTCTACAGAGCGCAGTTCAGGGTGTTTTCTTACTATGTGTGGGTGCTGGCTTTGGTGGTTGCTATATCATCTTTTTATGGAGTGCTATAAACTTTTTTCTTCCCGCTCACACCTCAGAAAGAAAAATCTCCATACCCTAAAGCCCCACTGTTCTTCATCCTGAACCGTAAACCCGTTTGCCCGGCATAGCTGCCTGGTTTCTTCGAGTGTTCTTGTGTTAATATGCTCTGGCGAGAGTAGATCAATTAAAAAACTGGCCACTTTAAAAAGGCCCACCCTGTTCCAATCAAGCATCCAAAGGGTACCGCCCGGCTTAAGCAAGCGGCTAAAATGAGCCATCACAGCTTTTTGATCCACGTAGTAGTGGAATGAGTTAAGGCAGATGATCTGTGTAAATGATTCGTCTTCAAAAGGGAGATTTTCAGAAAAGTGGCTCGTAAACTCTATCACCTTGGCATGGTGCCTCAGCAGATATTTAGCCTGTGCCAGCATCCCTTCTGACGGATCATTAAGAACCAGTCTTTTGAACGGCCCCGATTTTTGCATCACCATATCAGCAAGCAGTCCGGTTCCTGCACTCACATCAAGAATTTCATCTGTTTGATGTAGTTTCAATTTAGAGGCCATCTTTTTATGCGTATGCCTCAAGTAGCTGTGATACTGCTTATTATACTTTTTCGATAACTTATCGTAATAACCGGTGGTTTTTCGGGCTGCTTTATGGATGGGATTCTCCGTTTAGATCTTCATTTTGTTGTACCAGTTTCAACAGTTCCTGCGCTGCTGCAAATGGACTGATCAGGCCTTTTTTCACTTCTTTTTCTTTGACTTTAAAAACTTTTCTGACTGCAGGATTATTGTAAAATTGTTGCTTTAACTGCTCTTCCACTGTTTGATGAAGCCAGTACACAGCCTGGTTTTCCCGGTTCGTGTGAAAGTAGTTCGATGTTTTAGTTTGATCGATGACGTTGTTTATCTCATCTCTGATCTCAGAAATGCCGCTGCCTTCAAGCGCAGAGCAGGTGTGCACGGAGGCCCTTCTCCCGGAAGCTGCTGGCGGCAGCAGGCTGAGGCCGTTTTCATACTCAAGCTTAGCCTGCTTTGCTGCTTGAATGTTCTCACCGTCCGATTTATTGATAGCAAGAATATCCGCCATCTCCATAATACCGCGTTTAATGCCTTGCAGCTCATCTCCCGCTCCGGCAAGCATGAGTAGCAGAAAAAGATCAACCATTGATTTAACAGTAGTTTCTGACTGCCCCACACCCACTGTTTCGATAAAAATGGTATCGAAACCGGCCGCTTCACAAAGGATAATGGTTTCCCGTGTTTTTCTTGCCACGCCCCCAAGTGAGCCCGATGTTGGCGAAGGACGAATAAACGCATTTTCATTGGTTGACAGGAGTGGCATTCGGGTCTTATCACCCAAAATACTTCCTTTTGTAAGTGTGCTGCTTGGATCTATGGTTAAAACAGCCAGCTTTCTACCCTCTTCTATCATCTGTGTGCCGATCGCTTCAGTAAAACTGCTCTTCCCTACCCCTGGTACACCGGTTATTCCAATTCGAACGGAGTTGCCGGAAAATGGCAGGCATTGCCGGATAATTTCCCGTGCAAGCTGCTGGTGAGTCTCTTTGGAGCTCTCAATTATTGTGATTGCCATGGAGAGCATCGTGCGATCACCGCTTCGGATACCGCTCACATACTCTTCAACGCTTCTCAGTTGCCCTCGTTTCTGTTTATAAGAGGGATTTATCGAATCAAAAACCTGATTGTTCTTCTTTTTTTTCGGCATAGACGCTACTCGTCTTCCTGCATTAAAATTTTCAGAATTTTTTGAGCAGCATCTGCAATTACTGTTCCCGGTCCAAAAACTGCCGCCACGCCATGGGAGTATAGAAACTCATAATCTTTGTTGGGGATGACTCCTCCTACAATTACCATAATATCATCACGACCAAGCTGTTTCAGTTCTTTCACAACAGCGGGAACAAGGGTTTTGTGGCCGGCAGCAAGGCTGGAAATTCCCAATATATGCACGTCGTTTTCAACAGCCTGTTTTGCGGCCTCCTCTGGTGTTTGAAAGAGCGGGCCAACATCTACGTCGAAACCGAGGTCAGCAAAGCTTGTTGAGATCACTTTTGCGCCGCGATCGTGCCCATCCTGCCCAATTTTTGCAACCATAATTCGAGGCCTTCGTCCCTCTTGCTCTTCAAAACGGTCGGCAAGTTTGCGGGCTTTCTGAAAGCTTTTATCATTTTTTAGTTCTGATGAATACACGCCTGAAATCGATTTAATGGTTGCCTGATATCGCCCGAATACATCCTCCATTGCTGAAGATATTTCGCCGAGTGTTGCCCTATTTCTGGCTGCTTGAACGGCAAGTTCGAGTAAATTTCCACTGCCGGTTTTGGCGCACTCCGTAATAGCCTCTAAAGAGCGCTGAACTTCCTCACTATTTCGCTCCGCCTTTAGCCGGTTGAGACGCTCAATCTGTGAAGCACGTACTTTGTCGTTGTCAATCTCAAGAATATCAATTGGCTCCTCTTTTTCCAACCTGTATTTATTTACGCCGATGATGGTTTCGCGTCCGCTGTCTATCCGAGCCTGTTTCCGGGCAGAAGCTTCCTCAATTCTCATTTTAGGCACACCTGTTTTGATTGCCTTAGCCATACCGCCAAGTTCCTCTACCTCCTCAATCAATTCCCAGGCGCGTTTTGCAAGCCGGTCTGTGAGATATTCAACATAGTGCGAACCCGCCCAGGGATCGATCGCTTTCGTGATGCCGGTCTGTTTCTGGATAACCAGCTGGGTATCACGGGCAATTTTGGCAGAAAAATCGGATGGAAGGGCAATGGCTTCATCAAGAGCATTGGTGTGGAGCGATTGTGTGTGGCCCAATACAGCAGCCATCGCTTCGATGGTGGTTCGTACAATATTGTTGAAAGGATCCTGCTCGGTAAGGCTGTAGCCCGATGTCTGGCAATGAGCTCTCAGCGAGAGAGATTTGGGATTTTTTGGATTGAAGCGGTTCACAAGTTTTGCCCACAACAGACGGCCCGCTCTCAGTTTGGCGATCTCCATAAAGTGGTTCATTCCAATAGCCCAGAAGAATGAAATTCTTGGAGCAAAATCGTCAATGTCCAGCCCGGCTTTTATACCCTGACGAATATATTCAAGCCCGTCTGCAAGGGTGTATGCCAGTTCAATATCGGCAGTTGCACCTGCTTCGTGCATGTGGTAGCCGCTCACACTGATGGAGTTAAATCGGGGCATTTTTTTTGATGTGTATTCAAAAATATCACCGATAATTCGCATGGAAGCTTCAGGCGGATAGATGTAGGTATTTCGAACCATGAACTCCTTCAGAATATCATTCTGGATGGTTCCGCTTAGTTTTTCAGGAGCTACTCCCTGCTCTTCAGCCGCAACAATATAGAATGCCATTACAGGAATTACCGCCCCGTTCATGGTCATCGAAACAGACATTTTGTCCAGTGGAATTTGGTCGAAAAGAATGTTCAT
>REDS01000039.1 GCA_007693395.1 Balneolaceae bacterium
TTTAAAATAGCACCCAGCGGAATAAAAAGAATCATACCTGCAAGACCCCATATTTGCGCACCGATAAAAATAAGCAACAAAGTGACAAGTGCATTCATGCTTACCTGGCTCCCAACAATTGTTGGTGTAAACAAATTGCTCTCGAAAAGCTGAATAATATAAAACCCAAGCAGTATGATTAGCGGATAGATCAGTGAATCCATCGTAATCAAAGCGTAAAGAATAGGCAGTATGGAGCCCATT
Organism: Balneolaceae bacterium; assembly: GCA_007693395.1. Taxonomy (GTDB): domain Bacteria; phylum Bacteroidota; class Rhodothermia; order Balneolales; family Balneolaceae; genus Rhodohalobacter. The sequence continues at coordinate 244 of REDS01000039.1, forward strand.
ATCGGCCCTAAAAATGGTATAACGTTGAGCATTGCTGCAAAAACCCCAAAGAAAATAGCATGGTCAACACCAATCACAGTAAGCATTACTGAGTTGAGTACTGCCAGTATTCCAATCACCATCAGCAAGCCGGCTATATATTTTTGAACCAGCGTTTTTACTTTTACGATGATGTTCTGAATTTTCTTCTCATTCTCTTTGTCACCTTTTCCGAAAGCCATCACTACAAAGTTTTTAAGCATATCGCGGAAGAGTAAAATCAGATACATAAAAACGGGCACCAAAAAGAAAGAGGTAATAGTTGATGCCGCTCCGGTAATGCTTCGGGTTAATGAAGCTGTATTTTCTCTGATGAAATCGAAGACCTCCGTCACTACTCTGTCGAGGTTTATCTCACCTTCTATCGCAAACCATGTGTATAAAAAAGCATCGAGTGATTCGAGTAACTCTTCAAGTCGCTCCGCAAACATATCTGCATCGCGGCCAAATGCTGTTACCTGATTGTAGAAGAAAAAACCTATAATCACTAGTATAGATAATCCGATTAAAATGGCTGCAAAAGAGGATAGAAAGCGTGGAAATTTATATCGCTCGAGAAAGTTACAGGCCGGTGAAAGCAGAATTGAAAAAAAGAGTGCAAAAAGCAGAGGTACCACAATCGACTTTGCCATAATCATGGCAAAAACAGTGAGTATCAAACCAATTAATATATAGGTGTATTTTACATACCACCTTATCTCATTATCCATAAAAACCGTTTGCTTTCAAATTTCATTATTCATTGATTATAACAAACCTCCATCTCAGAGTGAAATGTTAGTTACCTGCCTGCATAGCACGCCCATTTCAATAGAATTCACAGCTGGCATAACATAACAGAAGCTTAACATACTAATTAAATCGAACCCCTATTTTAGCAGCGTATTGAAAGTTTATGAAATTACAGAGCTCTTTAGCTACCACTCCCGATAAAGCCATTATTCTGATTCGATTACTTGTTGGCTTCGTCTTTCTGTTTGAAGGCATCCAGAAGTTTCTTTACCCTGCATTGCGCGGAGCCGGCAGGTTTGAGCGGATAGGAATTCCATTTCCTGAATTTTCAGCAACTTTAGTTGGCGGGTTTGAAATTATCTTTGGATTGATGGTGCTGGCCGGGCTGCTCACGAGATTTTCGGTTATTCCACTGATTGTAATTATGCTCACTGCAATATTCACCACCAAAATCCCCATTCTAATTGGAAGTGAAATGCTCGGATTTTCACTCAGAGAGCTCGACTATTACGGCTTTCTGAGTATGATGCATGAATCCCGGAATGATCTCGCTATGCTCTTAGGCTCTATCTTTCTCCTCATTAAAGGAGGCGGAGCCTGGTCTGTTGATCTCTATCTGAATAAAAACAAAACGAACCAATAACAGAACCTTTTGAAAACTGAGCTTAAGCGAGTCATCAAAACACCGGGCGCCATTTTTATGGGGCTAGGGTCTATCATCGGGACAGGTATTTTTGTAAGTATTGCCATTGGAGCTCAAATTGCAGGTAATGGTATCATCATTGCTATTATAATTGCAGCTCTACTTGCCATTTTTAACGGTTTAAGCAGCGCACAACTTGCCGCTGCACATCCCGTAAGTGGCGGAACATACGAGTATGGATACCGTTTTCTCGGTTCCTATTTTGGTTTCACAGCCGGCTGGATGTTTATGACGGCAAAATCTGCCTCTGCTGCAACAGCCGTTCTGGGTTGTGCAGGGTACCTGTTCTACTCGTTTAACCTCGATGGCAGCTATACAGCCATTACAGCAACCGGACTGGCAATTCTACTACTCATGACTCTGCTGGTTTCCGGAGGAATAAGCAGAAGCAACCTTGCCAATAAATTTATTGTAACCATCACACTTTTGGGTTTACTCGCTCTCGTGTTGGCCGGATTTTTTGTAAACGGACTTCCAACCCAGCCTCTAACCGATGCATTCACCGATATTTCAGCCTCATCCATTCTGTATGGAGCTGCCCTGATGTTTGTGGCTTATACCGGTTATGGCCGTATTGCCACACTTGGTGAAGAAGTGGCCGAGCCGAGAAAAACCATTCCTAAAGCAATTATCCTGGCAATGGTTATTATTGTGCTTCTTTATCTTTTGGTATCACTCACGGCATTGCAGGTGATGGGAGCTGAAGCATTTGGAGAGACAGTTGCCGGTGAAGCTGCTCCGCTTATGGTAGTGGCAGAGGTTCTTTCGGTTCCGGTTATAGGCCCCATTATCAGCATTGCAGCGATAACAGCCATGCTTGGTGTACTGCTTAATTTAATGTTAGGCCTCTCCCGGGTACTCTTAGGTATGGCACGCAGAAAAGATGTACCTGGAATTCTGAGCAGAATAAATCCTCAATCAAAAAGTCCGGTTGCATCTGTTTTGGTTACCGGTGGTATAATCGCTGCACTTGTGCTTAGCGGCGATGTAGTTTTTACCTGGTCTTTCAGTGCGTTTACCGTCCTCATTTACTACTCTATTACAAACCTTTCTGCGCTGATGCTCCCTGAAGATCTGCGGCTCTATCCGCGTATTATTCCGGTTATGGGATTATTTGGATGCCTGTTTCTCGCCTTCTGGATCGATCCAAAAATCTGGATTGCAGGTTTAGTCCTGATTGGAGTGGGACTGATCTGGCACACCATAGCTTTGCGCCTGCAAGCTGGTCAGGAATAATTGCAGCCACTTTTAGCCTCATTGAAGCGTCCGAAGGTCCTTCAATCGTGGCGAATGCAGACATTATACCTATTAGTGATTAGCCAAAACTTCCATCACTGATCTATAAAGCTGCTATGAAAATGAGAGGAACAAAAAAAAGATTTGA
>REDS01000028.1 GCA_007693395.1 Balneolaceae bacterium
TGCACCGGCATGTTTCAGCAGACGGTAAATTGTAGTAATTGCGGTAAATGTCTTGCCCGATCCTGTGGCCATTTGTACCAGTGCTTTAGGCCGAGCTTCCTTAAATGATTTATCCAGGTTATTAATGGCTGTAACCTGGCATTCCCGAAGGCCATCTATATTTAGTTCAGGCAGATCCAGAAGACGTTCGCAAAAGGATCGCTGTTCAAATCTTTTGATCAGCGTTTCAGGCCGATGAAATGAAAAGACTTCTCGGGAACGTGGTTTGGGATCTCGCCTGTCAGTAAACCGGGTGATCTCCCCGGTGCTTTCATAGATAAACGGCAGATCAGTTCCCCCAACATGCTTCAATCCGCTGGTAGCATAGCCAAGCCCCTGCTCTTCCACTTTGGTAATGCGATGGGCTTCATCTTCCCGTTTGGCTTCGATCACACCAATCGGTTTTTTGTCCACAAACAGAATGTAATCGGCCGGGCCGGCTTCAGTTTGATATTCTCTGACAGCAATTCCCCGGCCTGCACTAAAATTGATTTGCTTGTAATTTTGAACAATCCACCCCGACTTTTCGAGTTTTCGATCAATCTCTTTTCTTGAAATCTGTTCGGGTGTAAGTGTCATGCAGCCGGCGTCTAATGGATAGTCACGTCATTATAATGAAAAGTTTTTGAAATGTTGAATAGGTATTTCAGCTGTTTCCCCTCTTAGTGCATAAACCTCAAATTTTCGTAATAAAGTCTTAAGAATCAAAATTATCAGGACTCACATTTCACTCATCTCTTTCAAAAAACTTCCGTTTTGTACACTTGCAAATTCAATGAGCTCCCTTACATCTTTGTAATCGGTATTGATCCAACAATTGACATCAGCCTGCTCTTCAAAGACCGGGTCTATTAGGTGTAATTCAAGATTTGAGCCCTTTGTACATGAAAATCTGAAGAATGCCACCACAACCCCTCTTTCACATTGTTTTCGAATGTGAATAAGTATTCACTCAGACTATAAATGATGTTTAGACATAGTAGATCCAGGTTTCTCAAAAAACTTCACCTCAATAATCCAACCCAGGCTGGGTGATCTCAAATCCTGTTTCGTCTTTTATCTGCTGTACCATCTCTTCAACATCCTTTAGAAGCTGTTTGGCATCAAAAATAATGCCGTCTTTAATGGTATATTTTACGCCGCCTACCCGCACAGCCTGGTTATTTTTATCTACCCGAATGGCTCCTGTTCCATACAGAACTTTCAGATTTGCCTGCGGGTTTTCACCAACAATCACCAGATCGGCAAGTTTGCCAACTTCTATTGTGCCAAGCTGGTCATCCACTCCCAAAACTTCGGCTGCTTTGAGTGATGCCGACTGAAATATCTCAAGCGGATGGAAACCGGCTTCCCGCATCAGCTCCATTTCGCGGATATATGCAAATCCATACAATTTGTAGATGTATCCTGCATCAGATCCAAGGGTTACTCTTCCGCCACGGTTCTTGAACTCATTCACGAACTGCATCCAGATGCGGTAGTTCTCCTTCCAGGCAATCTCCTGCTCGGTTCCCCAGTCGAACCAGTAGGAGCCGTGGGCCCGCCGATCCGGCTCAAAAAACTGCCATAGAGATGGCAGTGTATATCGTTCATGCCACTCTGCCCTGCGTTCGCGCATCAGGTCGCGGCTGGCTTCGTAAATGGTGAATGTAGGATTGATTTCGAAATCGAGTTCAATGAGGCGGTTCATCACCTCGTTCCATCGATCACTGCCCGGCCCGGCTGCCTGCCTCCATAATCTCCCTGCTTCCTCAAAACGGTGCTGTTCGTCGCTGTAGTTATAATCGAGAGGATAGTCTTGGATAACCCGGTCTGTAAACAGTGCTTCAGGCAGGCCGTACCAGTGTGTCATACCGCGCAGGCCCAGTTCTGATGTGTGGGATACATTAGCATAAACCACACGGGGTTGTGCATGATGCGCCATCGAACCCAACCCAAGCCTGTTTGCTTCATCGAGTGAAGCTTCCCAGATTTCAGGCCTTGTTCCAAAATATTTTATGCCGTCTGCCCCACGGTTATGAATCATCTGTACCCAGCTGCGCGCTTGCTCGGGTGTGGTTATAGGGCCATTGTGGCCCTGACCAAAACCAACGTATGAAAAAATCCGGGGTGCGGTAATCTCGTTTTTCTCGCTGCGATCTTTATGGCGCAGCGTCCAGTCCATGCCATTGAATGATCCGGGTTCCCGGATGGAGGTTATTCCGTGTGCCAGCCATAGTTTAAATACATATTCAGGCACTGTTCCCTGTGCATTCCCGCCAATATGGGCGTGCATATCAAAAAAACCGGGAAGCACATACATACCGCTGGCATCAAGTTCGTGACCATTATCGCCCGTTTGCGGCCTTCTGTTCTCATTTATTGGCACTCCGGGATAGCCTACATTCTGTATCTGAACAATCCTGTTCCCTTCAATCACAATGTCTACCGGGCCAACTGCTGGCGAGCCGGTACCATCAATCATTGTAGCTCCGCGGATGATTAAGCGTTCATACGGTCCTTCACCCTCGATACGTTCCGGGGCATCGGGCATTTGGGCCTGAGCATTAAACAGAAAAGTGAGTGAAAAAATCAGAGAGAGAATGGTTTTCATAATATACATTAATTCAGTTAAACAGGGATGAATGTACATATAGTAAAAGAGAAGCGGGAAATAAAAACTGTAAAAAAATTGCTTTCAAAAAGAAACCTGTCTCCGACATTGAATGTAGCTCGTTAATCCGCTATCTTTTCAGGCTGTTTAAGGAGGGGTGCCAGAGTGGTCGAATGGGCTCGCCTGGAAAGCGTGTGTACCGTGAAAACGGTACCGAGGGTTCGAATCCCTCCCCCTCCGCATTTATTTTTCAGCCTTACCGATTTACCTGCACATCGGTAACCACAAATACCATATCTCCAAGTCCAAAGCCATCCCCCTCAAGCATCGCCTCGAACATCTCCATCTGGGGACGAAGCTGATTTTCAATCATCTCTCTCTGATCTGCAGGCATTAATGCCAGCTGTTCTTCAAGCTCGCGCAGGTATCCCCGGGCTTCAGCAAGATCTTCGTCGGTAAACTGATCCTCAATTCCATCGATTTTCATGGTGATGCGGTGAGGAATGGCAAGTCCGCTATATTCACGATAATCTTCCATTGTGAGTGAAACAGAGATCTCAAATCCTTCCTCTGTAAGCTGCTCCATATCAATTCTGAGCGGATAGAGTTCCCGTTGATCAATCCAGATCACAGCACTTATTACCACCTCTTCATCTTCGTAGTAATCATAATCATCATACTCACTTCCAAGTTCGTTGAGTGCATCTGTATCATCAACTTCCACCCGGTAAACAGGCCTGCCATTATACGTTTCTGAAATTATGGTGTGAGCTGCACGAACAAGCAGGGGCATCTGGTCGTCAAAAGCACCGCTAAGCATGCCTATGTCCATATCTGCCTCTTCAGCAACAAGAATGTACCGCCCATCACGGTAAATCTTCTCATACGCTGTTGTGGTTTCCGGGAAAAAGCCGCCATTCTCCGGTGATACAGTGATGAGGATATTATCAATAGCGGCAATGCGTTCACTGTTTTTTGCTGATATTTGGTCGGCAAGCTGCTGAGGTGAAGGCTGAGCCAGAACCTGAAAAGCTGATAACAGAAAAATAAGAGATGAGAAAAGAGTTACGGGCAGAGAGATTGATTTTTTCATACAGGCAGTTTGATATAGTTACTTTACAAGATGTTACTAAATTCCTGATAAATTAACGCTCTCTTGCAATCGAAAATTGGAAACAAACCATACATTTTGTTATCGTGGAATGGCAACTAAATTATTCCACACATCTATGACAGAAAAAGATGTTTTTTTAGCTATGATTGAAGAGGAGTTCAATCAGTTTGGTAACGACTTTCTTTTTCAGCAGAAAAAGTGGCTGCGCGATGGTGAGTACAAAAAAGCGGCTGCATACTCCCTGCGCAAAACACGAATCTATGGTGTGGTGGTTATTTTTTCGATTATTACCTTCTCGCTTCTAAGTGTTTACCATTTTATTCAATTCGGCAACAATGGAGGCACAACCGCACTTATACTTGGTATCTCTGCCTGGGCATTTGTAATATTTTCAACCATCGTTTACACAAGAGATGTACTTGTAAGAAAACGCAGTATGCTCAGAGTTTTAAAATTGTTAGAAGCTCGAAAACAGTATATGAACGCCAAAACCTCAGATAAATCCTGACTCTCATGATGAAAAAAATGATTTCGGCTGCACTTGTTGCGGGCGGTTTATTACTGCTCTACTTTGGATACCAGGAATCACAGTCCCTCGGTTCGGAAATTGAAGAAGCCATAACCGGCTCTCCCGACAGCAGTGTGATGTGGATGATCATCGGCGGAGCAATTGCAACGATTGCCGGGCTGGTTGGGTTATTTTATAAGAAATAGAAATTCTCTTTATAAAACGTTAAAACCATGTCTGAAGGTAGTTTCTCAGGCCTTTATTCGAATACAATCTGGTTCCCCGCAATCCTGCTCATTGCGGGTCTCTCTTTGCTTTGGATGGGTAATCGCGAGTTGATTCTGTTTCAGGAAACACTCCCTGCTTATCTCTCTTTACGCCCCGAAACAAGCACAATCTGGCTCTTGATTTTTGGAACGGCCTCTTCTGTAGCCGGCATTACCGGTTTGCTAAGAGGCAGGCACTCTTCCGGTTGAGACTATTTATGCAGATTCTTTCTTAAAGCTTCTGAACCCTCTCAATTCTTATTCTGCTTCAGTTTCTCAACTGCCTCGTCCATGTGGCGTAGCAGTTCCCATTTGTACATACCGGCATTGTGCCCATCATCCCATTTAATCCTCAAGGCATGATTTCCAACCGGCTCCGCGGCTATAATGTTAAACTTTCTTACAGGCTCAACCAAAAAGAGCTGAGGTTCATACTGGCCCATCATTGAGTGGCCGCCCCTGCAGGTAACACACGGACAGTTTTTGCGCAGCCCAAATAGTGATAGTTCAGTCTTATGGCCATCAGCCCATTCAATGGTAAATAACTGTTCTGAATTTCCAACATCAACAGATGCGGGTGTAAATTTCATATCCATCAGCAGATTCTTTATTTGTTCGTTGTGAATGGTGTTGTTAGTTTTTCCAACAACGAAAATACGTTCTATTTATGTGGTTGTTAACTCTTTTTTTGATTTTAATCGTTCTTTTTGGTGCTTATGCAGGTTATCAAAACTGGCTGGTATTCGAAAAACTTACCAAAACCAATTTGCTGAATGGCTCCCTGATTATCCTCTCCATCTTCACACTTTTGATGGTTTTGCACTCATTTGGTTTATTTCCGCAATCAATTGCTGCACCGTTTATGATGGCAATCTACTCCCTTATTGCAGGTTTTTTCGCAGGCACTGCAAATAAACTGATTCAGCAGCGTCAAAAATCGGGTAACATACTCTATCAGCACCGTTCTTTTTGGGTTGATCATGCCCCTAACCTGCTTGCAGTGGCTTTAATTATTTATGGCATCTACCGAACAGCCGTTTTTACCGCTGATCCGGTTACGGGTATTCGGATCTCATCCGGACTATCCCTGATGTGTTTTGGGTTCTTCACATGGACACTGAAAGCTGTGCCAGAATTCCGGTCGAAAGGCATTTTTTTTCTCGACAGATTTATTCCCTGGAAAGAGGTTATCGCCTGGAGATGGCAAAGTGAAACGGTTATCGCCATTGAGTTTGTGGCTGACAATGAATCTGCCGATGAACGCATCAAAGAGCTCTACACAACCATACCGGAGGATGAAAAAAAAGAGATCGAAATCGTTCTCAAATCAAAAATGGAAGAGTATGCCGATGAGAGGAAGAAAATATTGTTCAGGGAAGATGAATGATCAATTCATCCTGTTGTGCTCTACCATAATGCAGCGATTTTCTACATAGACTAATCCGCTCTCTTCTGCCAGCTGCTTTGCTTCGGGCGTACTGACGTCAAGCTGAGTCCAGATTGCAGGGTTTTGCCCGGTCAACTCACTCCATTCTATAATTTCCTTCATTTGTTGAAGAGAGTATCGCTTATTCCTGAAAATATTGAAAATATCCACTTTTGCTCCTTTTGGAATATCGAAAATGGAGGGATAGCTGCGAATACCAAACACCTCTTCTTCATTTGGGTTTACAGGAAGAATCGTAAAACCGGAGCTCATCAAATACTCAGCTATATGGTAACTTGTACGATACGGTTTAGACGAGCAGCCAATCACAACAACTGTTTTAGCCGATGTTAACAATGTCTCCATAGAGTTTCCGTCTTTGATTGATAAGGGCTTTCTATTCAAATTTCTGCGCGAAAAAAGGTATATTTAAGGATCATTAAATTTACAAATTAAACAACAGGAATATTTTGTCTATTGCAAAAGATGGTGATACCGTTAAGGTACACTACACAGGAACACTTGAAAACGGGGAAGTTTTTGATACTTCACAAGAAAGAGAACCATTGGAATTTACATTAGGCCAGGGGCAATTAATACCGGGCTTTGAGAAAGCAGTTATTGGTTTAAATGTGGGTGACTCCACAAAAGTAGAGATCCCAAGCGGAGAAGCTTATGGTGAAATGAGGGAAGACCTCGTAATTAATGTACCGAAAGATCAGCTCCCGGCTGATGTAGAACCTCAGATTGGAATGCAGCTTCAGGTAAATCAGCCAAATGGCCAGCCGGTGCCGGTTCGAATCACCAATGTAGGTGAAACCGATCTTACACTCGATGCAAACCATCCCCTCGCAGGGAAAGATCTCTCATTTGAGATTAAACTGGTTGAAGTAGCGTAATTTCATCCATTTACACATTAATAACCGGTTGATTGAGAGTTTCAGTTAACCGGTTTTTTTGTTTAAACCCATAAATACACCACTTAAATGGCAGACTTTTCCCAAAAAAGCACAGTTTCCATCACATGCCCTCTTGGCCTGGCTCCTCTACTTGAAAAAGAGGTTGCTGCTCTCGGTTATCACACCAAAACAATGCGGGAAACCGGCGTTGAAATCGAAGCTTCACTTCACGACTGCATCACCCTTAATTTCTGGCTGCGTACAGCACATCGTGTACATTTTCTGGTTGATGAAACCCGGATTGAAAATCCTGATAAGCTTAGAAACTGGCTCAAAAAGGTGCCCTGGGAAAACTGGATATCGCCTGATGGATACTTTTCGGTAACCTCACGGATTGATCATCCCACCATCGAAAACGATCAGTATGCCAACCTGGTGGTGAAAGATGCCATTGCCGACAGAATTCGATACAAAAAAGATCAGCGGCCCGACAGCGGATCTGACCTGAATAAAACCGTGGTTTTCTTGTACTGGACCCGAGATGAAGCCCGAATATTCATCGACACCTCCGGTGAATCTCTCTCACGCCGAAATTACCGTTCTGCCTCCGTAGCAGCACCCATGCAGGAGTCGTTAGCAGCGGGAATTATTCAAACCACAGGCTGGCAGCCCGGAGATCATTTCATCAACCCGATGACAGGCAGCGGTACTCTTGTGATAGAGGCAGTGATGCAAGCGATACAGCGTGCACCGGCATCACTAAGAAACAATTTTGGGTTCATGCATATTCTGGGTTATGATGATGAACAGTATCAAGCGATCCGCAATGAGGCCAAAAAAAGGGTTGTGAAAAACCCCGGTGGTACCTTTATTGCCACAGATAGCGATCCAGGTGCCATCATTATGGCAAAAAAGAATGCGCAGACCGCGGGCGTTGATCACCTGATAGAATTTTCAACATGCGATATCTCTGACACACCTGTACCCGAAGGCAAGGGCGTGGTGGTTGTTAATCCACCTTACGGAATGAGGTTAGGTGATGACACCGATTTACGCCCCCTCTATAAAAAAATCGGTGATTTTATGAAGAGTGAATGCGCCGGTAAAACCGGGTATGTATTTACCGCCAACAATGCACTTGCAAAAAAAGTGGGCTTACGGGCAAAAAGCAGAACCATGTTTTATAACTCCACACTGGAGTGCCGCCTGCTTGAATATGAACTCTATGAAGGAAGCCGTAAAAAATGAGATACCTTATCTCCATCCTATCCGCTCTGTTACTGATCGCCTGTACAGATTATCAGGATCATCAGGAAAATTTTATGCTCAACTACCAGGATTACTGCGACAACGCCTATAAAGGGAGCGCAACGATCACCGAAATTGGCGGTGGTGAAGCTTTTGCCGTTGCGCAATTAATCATGGTTCTGGAGAGTTGCGGGGATGATATGGTGCGTATTCCGTTTTTTGTGGATGATGACCGCTCCCGCACATGGATTTTACAGATGAAAGATGGGAACCTGCATCTGAGCCACGATCACAGATACGAAGACGGAACTGAGCATGAAGCAAACTTTTACGGTGGCTTTGCTGATGATCGCGGCACCACGCTTATACAATACTTCCCGGCCGATGCCCAAACTATCGGGGAGAGGCCCGGGCGCAGCATCAATACCTGGTCTAAAGAGTTTGATCTCGCCGAACTGAACTACTACTATCGCCTCTACCTTAATGATGAGCTACGCTTTGAAACGGTATTTGATTTAAGTGATCCGCTGCCGATACCATGAGATAACTGTGCTGAATTCATCTTGAACAGTAACCTGTACAATCAAAATGATGCACAGGTTGAGCAAATGAACAACCATACCACACAAAAAAGAGAAACCCATCAATAGTGAATTAACCATTCGAACAAAAAAAGCACGGGGAAAATACCCGTGCTTATGATTCACTGTTCAGCAAGCACCCTTTGTTGTAGCCGAATTCTTTCGATAACATCTCTTTTACCGAAGTACCTGTACAATAACATCCTCAATTTCAGATGCTGCTTGCTGCATAACATCGTTAATCACTCCGCCAAAAGGCCGCGCCATAAGCTCAGAATCCATTCTTGCGATGTACGTTTTTCCATCACTCTTTTCGTAAATGGCTACTCGGCATGGCATAAGAGGTGTTACAATACGCTCATCATCGAGCTTAAGGATTTCTGCTGAATATTTTGATGAACAGAGCTCAAAAATTTTCACGTTCATCACATCATGGCCATGATTTTTCAGGGTCTCTTTCATGTCATGAGTAGTAAGTACACTCCACCCGCCTTCTTTAACCTTCTCCTCGAATACCTGTACGGTTGTTTCAAAGTCATAAGCGGTTTCATCTTCGAGCATCATTAACCCCGGAAGACTATAAAAGCCTATAACTCCTGTAAGTATCGTTCCTAAAACCAGACCGGCAATTCCGGTAAATATGTTTGTTTTCATTGGATTGAATTTAATTGTTGTTACATGTATCTACATGTAATGTAAGTAAAATACATGAACAGCACAAGAAAAAGCATATACAGTTATTAATGCACTGTTTCTATACCACTTTGTGATGAGTACAACGTTGGAGAGAATTCTTTTGCATTCTCTCCAGTCACTTGATCTGTTGTCAAACCAATTCCCACACCTCCAAAATAGTATACATATTCGCCAGCTTCTGCATCCCAATAAGTAGCGATAACTTCACCTTCGTTCTGTGCTATAACTCATTCATTATTAGCGTTATGACAACTTGTATCATATTCAACTTTTCTAAAGCTTAACTCCACATAAGCAGCAAATGAATTTAGTTTTAGTCCAGAATCTCGATTCCATTCCACCAAATCCACGAATATTCCCTATAAAGGAAGAATTGTAAATATTACCGTAATTCAGGTCTGGAATACCACCCATGTCTTCGCCACCAAAAATCACCTCAGAGTGTACCTTTACTATTTCACCATAATTAGTGCCCACCACACCCCCTAAGAAATTAAAATTGAACCCCCTTATGCCCTTAATTAAGACCGATGATATTTTTCCATGATTAAGACCAATAAATGTACCAACATGCATTGAAGAAAAATCATCTGAATAATAGATATCAAGTGATAAATTTTGAATAGTAAGGTTTTTTATCAAACCACTCTCATTTACATATCCAAACAATCCACTTGCACGTCCAATTATATCATCTCGATTTCTAATTGATAAATCTTTTATTTCAAAACCTTGTCCATTATATGTTCCTGAAAAAGCGTCATTAACATGTTCATCTATCCAGATACCAATAGGTGTGAACTCTACTTCAGGGTTCCAACCTTGCGTTTTACTTGCATCTATATCTGAAACTTGAATGAAGTGGCGATCAAGGTAGGAGCCAACCCGTTGAAGCTGATGAAGATTAGCAACCTGATATGGATTATCTTCACTGCCATCACCATCTTCAAATTCGATGAATACCGCTCTGATTGTGATATGATCATTAATCACTTTTCCAAAACTCTGACTATCACTTTCTACATCACCTTCCCAGCGCAGAAAGTTCCAGTTTTTCTTCGGAGTAGCTGTCAGTTTAACACTCGATTCAAACAAGTATCCATTATCAGTTTGAGTCCCTGATATTAGCTCTTTAGTAACACTGCCTTCTCCCACTTTCTCAATCGTAATAGTATATTCACTTCGCTCAAAATTAGCTACAAGGTTTTTAATGCCATTCATCTTTTGCACACGCAGCGAAATCCTTCCATTTCAGCCGGGAATGCATCGTCTTGCGTGTCAGGATGACAGCCAGCCGCGACACGATCAATCGGCCTGGTTTACCTGATTCCTGGCTGCAATACTTGAAAACTCAGCCTGGATTGAACCTGATAATCGCCAGCCGGCCAATTATAATATACCCTTATTTCGTATTCACCCGGTTCTACGAGTTCAATAGTGTTCGAGCCGGATGTATCGCCCCCGATATACCACCAGTGGATTCCCCAGGTTCTGTCTGTGGCGCCGGCAGGTGCCACTGAAATCCAGTCTGTATTATTACCGGGGAGATTGTGCCATCTCACATCAATTGATTCGCCTGAGCGGAATGAATGCGATGTAAGTGTGATATGCTCATTTTGGACTAAATCGGCCGGAACAGTTTCTTGATTATCTTCTATCCTGGGATAAAGGCCTCTTTGCGGAGATCTTTCGAGTGATTCACCCTGCTGCCTTCTTCGCTCAATATCATCTTCAATTTCATATGCACCTGATGCATGCACCTGAAACCCCCACAGTTCACGTACCTCCTCTGGCCCCAATTCCAGAAAAATAAAACCGCGAAAACTTCTTCCCCTGGCATAGCGGACTAGCAGGTTTGGAATTCCGTTTCCGGTTTCATCAATCATCTCAAATTCCGGAAATACCATGAACTGGCTTAAACTCCAGGCAAGGTCACCATTACGCAAGATATGGACTTCATTCCGCTGCCCTTCCGGAACCACAATGGTATATCCCAAATCCTCACCGGTCAGCGGCTGTTTATTTGTTTCTTCCACTTTGGATACTTCATCCGTAATCAGCCAGCCCGAATTTGAATTTTCATCAAAGTGCCCATAATAACGTAGTATCCCAAATGGTGATGCCAAGCGGCTGCCGTCAACATCCCTGACAATTAAACCTTCAAAGAAAAGAAGGCCATGCTTTGCACCATGGCTCTGTTCATAAATCTGCAGTCTCCAGTCACCTAACTCTCTGTCAGTGAACAATCTTCCGCCTGACTCCTGTGGTAATATAGTACTATCTGAAAAACCACTTCTGCCGAGAATTATGCCCACGGATTGTTCTGTTTCATCAATCAGGGTTTTTGCAGTCCAATCTCCGGCCGGATTTACAACCACTTTTTCACCTCTACTCAGTATCATTGCTCGCACTGGTGCCGGGTTGCCGGATTTGTCAAAAGGTGTCACCTCAATTTCACCACTGTAGCTGATGAAAGTTTCCCTTCCCGACTCATCAACCTCAACACCAAACTCTGTACCCCTGACTCCAGCAATGGCACTGCTTGTCTCTACATTCCAGGCAGCGCCTTGAACAGCTCTTATCCACAATCTTCCCAATAGTTGTTGAAGAGGATTCCTTTGATCAGTCTCCAGCTGAACAGGAATATCCAGTGTGCTTCCAGGCCGCATTCTTACCAAGATTCCACCGGGCAACGTTATTTCAGCGACACCATTTGGTCCTGTTCGAATCTGGCTTCCTTCCGGTAGATATGTTCCTGTTGTAACACTTTGCCATCGATGATCAATCCGTGCCTGTACATCTCCCCGTTTGTATGTGATTAATGATAATGAACCGTCTATTTCCAAATCTTCATCATCCTGGGAATCCAGAATGGGTTCTGAGGTACCTTTTACGACAGATTCCGCCAGTTCTTCCTGTGTTGGCATCCCCGGAACCCATTCATACAGATAATCAAAATATCGGAATGCACTGCTTGAACCAATGAAAAACGTGATCACATAATAAGCTTCATCATCACCATGGTAAACTGGCGGGTCAATGATCGCTACATCGCTTTTAGGATCAGTATCACCAATACCGCTTACTGCTAATGCACCATAATTTTCCCCGAATGGCCGCCTGTCCGGATCACGATCCGGTCTGGTATCATGAATACTGATACGTGCTCCCGGATTCCAGTGCCAGTCGGGACGCCGGTACTGAGTTCTGGTAATAGAATATGGAAGTTCTGTAATACTGCCGGGTATCATAACCTGCGGAGGTTCGGTGTAAACTCCATTTGCCCTGAATACCAGCATAATATCGCTCCAATCCGTTTCAGTGTTAAATGCAGCAGAACCCGGCCCACCCGACATGTACGACCGTTGTGCCCCTTCTCTGACATCATTCTCCAGCCCGCGGGTTTTCAGTTCAGTAAACCTCCAGTACCCCTCGGCACCCTGCGCAAATGAAACCGCTTCAGTAAAAAGAAATGTAAATCCACATATTACAAGTACAATTTTAACAAAATAATATAGTTTTTGATGTGCCATAGCTCTCACTATTGTGAAACATTAAAAGTTATCGTCCAATATTTTCTGTAAACTCTATACCTAAACATAATTGTCTTTAGTATTTTCGGTTGATGTGTTACACCATTCAGAATGAATATCCCAAAATTGCATAAAATCCATTTTGGACTCCTTTAAAGATGCCGCTGGGACCAATTTCATCATCTTCAACCAGGATATTCGTGAGGCCGAAATTATAGCGGACTTCAACACTGATCCTGCCTGTCTGAATTCCTGCTCCGCCGGTCGCACCGAAATATAAGTCCTTAAGTACTTCTGTTAAATCATTCACAGATCCATTAGCTTTTACTTCGGCTTTTTGGAAATAACCACCATATGGCCCTCCTAAAAAATAAACTGCTGATCGATCCTGAAATAGAATATTTATCCTCAGTAACAGTGGAACCTGTAAGGTCTGATAGTGAACATTTGTCCGGGGCATAAACTGTTCTGCTCCCTTGTTATTAATGAACATATAGTGCACTTCCGGCTGAATTGAAAGCAATCCGGTCAACGGCAATTCGATAAAAAGGCCAACACCAAATCCAATTTCCGCATCGGAAATCATCTCAATTCCATCAGGCTGACCGGTTTCCGGATAAAAAATCTGTAATGTTTCCATATAAGTAAGCCCCCCTTTGATGCCGAAATTTGCATTCTGCGCATCTGTCTTACCAATCAGAGAAACTGTGAAAATGGATAAATATAAGTATCTTATTAGATTATAATTAATCATAATAGACTGTTAAAATATGATTTAAAATTACAGTAACTGAAAAGAGGTAAAATGATAGGAGCAATTAATGGGAAAGCAGTATTTGTATAAGAAGAATTGAAGGTAACTGAAAGGGTAAAAACAGATGTGCACTCAACTGAGCATCCGGTATCAATAATCCACATAAAGACGATTTGAAAAATGACAGATTTCGTCATAACTGCTCTGATTTTGTTACGAATACATAATCCTGGCAGTTTCGGGAGAACAGATTTGAAATTAAAATGAAATAATCTCCTGACGAATTTCAATATCATTCAGAAAAGTACAGGGTCAACCAGGCCATCAGATTAGAGTTTTACTGCATATCAACTAAAGTTCCGGGTTCTGACAACCTTAATTTTACCTTTACTCTACATAGCACTTCAGGATTTTTTACTATTTTATCAGTTTAAAAACCCCGTATGCTAATTGTAAGATAATAAAACACGGTAATTCTCACAGAATTTTTAAAACAATACTGATTGAAACCAATCCCAACACTTAATGCAGGTGCAACAAATGAACCAACAGTGTTTTATTACCCTGGCAATTGCTACATAGATCTCGTACCCATAACCAGATCGCAATACCCTTACTCCCCCTCAATACCCCATACTGTCAATAAAGGAATTGAAAATCTTATTCGGTCGCATAGCATTGGTAAACATTAATATATCCGGATGATAGTAACCGCCAATTTCCTGAGGCTGTCGCTGAGCATCAATGAAATCTTCATTGCTCGCTTTCTCCTTATTTCTAAGATCGGCAGCCAATTTACTGAACAGCTCTTAGAGTTCGGCATCTTACACTGGTGCGATCCGTAAGTAAAGAACCTCTTTAGTACTTATAAAGTATTAAATTACATAGGATTATGACAATCGGTTAGGTAAATAGTGAAGGTGCTGGGGCGAAGCACTGCTTAGCAACTGAACCATTTTGCATCAACCTCGATAGTTACTAAAGAAAAAACCCCGAGAAGAATCTGATCCTCTCGGGGCTTAGTAATTTAGTGGAGGTGTGAGCCGGAGCACTGCTTCGGGAGATAAAAACTTGAACATTATAACTGGTCAAATATCTCAAAAAAAAGCCCCGAAAAGAATCAGTCCTTGCGGGGCTTAGTAATTTAGTGGAGGTGCGGGGAGTTGAACCCCGGTCCGAGATGGCAACCCATCAAGCGTCTACATGCTTAGCTGTTGATTAAGGTTTCGGGTAATGCAATGCTCAACAGCAAAGCAACACCACCCTATTCTGCATTATGTTCTCCAGCCGCGCGGCAAACACGCACTTCGGAAAATCCTGTTTTAGTCGACGCTCCGGATGGGACTAACAGGCAAGC
>REDS01000121.1 GCA_007693395.1 Balneolaceae bacterium
TGCGCATTAATTTCATCAATGGATGGAGCCTCACCGGCGATCACCCAAAAACGATACCTGAAATCTACAGGTGCGCCTTCCGACATGTGGTGCGGGATGAATTCACCAAAGCGTCCGTACGTTCTTTCTGACATCTCACCGCGGCCGGGGTTCGAAGGGTGTGTCATATAAACAACGGTATACGTATCGCCTTCAATGGTAAATTGCATCGCATTCCAAGGTAGATTGAATCTGTCATCTTCACCCAGCTCTTCCGTGGCAGGAACGTGTGAAAGTTCCTCTGGGCGAATAAAGCGGGTGGCATCAGAATTATCGGCCACATACTGTGCTGCCCGGAACTGAACACCGGCATGTTGCAAATCTCCGGTAAGACGTGCAGGGGCTGCAATCGCAAATACTCTGGAGTGAAAATCAATGAAGAAGCTGTCGTCGGTATGCGTCATTGCACGAAGATCTCTACGCTCTTCAAGCATAATACGATCTTCTGCATCTTTCCAGTTAATTTTGGCGATGTGGCCGCCCATAACCGGTCCTGAGAATTCAGCTAAAAGCTCTTCATGTTCACCTCGCTCACCATTTGCTGCATGCCAGATATCAAGGGTTTGGTTGAGAATTTCAATCTGGTTGTACCCGAAAAAGATACCCCGATGGTGTGAGAATAAACCGCCCGATCCCTTTGTAATGAAATCATCAGATACAGGGCTGAACACATGGTGAAACGGCTTTTTGGTATATTCGATATTATTCAAATCAAAAACAGGATGCTCATACTGAATCAGCGGGCGGCCATCAGCAAGCAGCCTCAGGGATTGGTCACCAACGCGTTCCCATGCGTAGTTTCGCTCAGAACAATCGGTATTTCGTTTAACGGTAAACTCAACAGTTGTACCGGCAGTTTGTGTAGCTCTCCACCAAAGCAGTGCACGAGTTGCAGTTAATCGCTCGGGCTGTGCCGGGTAGGTTTCTCCGTTGGCTTCAAGGCAGAAATCACCTGAAAGATCATCAAGCGGGAGGTTTACATTCACAAGTTCGTTTTCTAAATCATGACTGGCAGTAAATTCAAAGGTCTGCTCTTCGACACCGTCCGCACAGGCGGCAGTAAATAGTAAAAGCAGCAGAAATACAGATAAGTTTCTCATGGTAATGATCCTAAGCAGATTTATGGTTTTTTGAAGTTTTATGATGATAATAATCATCTAAATTTACAAGTTTCGTATTTCAACCTCTAAAATTGAGAAAAATTATCATGAATATTGAGCAATACCGCTCTTTTTGCCTCTCTTTGCCCGGTGCAACTGAAGATCTGCCATTCGATGAAAACACACTCTGTTTCAAGGTGATGGGCAAAATTTTCAGTATTTGTGACATTGATGAATTCGAAAGCATCAACCTGAAATGCGAACCAATAAAAGCGATTGAACTAAGAGAAACCTACCCGGACGATGTGATTCCCGGCTATCATATGAACAAGAAGCACTGGAATACAGTAATGATGGATAGCAATCTGCCGGATAAGATGATTGAAGAGTGGCTAACAGATTCCTATAATTTGGTTGTAGCCAAGCTGCCAAAGAAATCGCGCGAAATACTCAATAAACTGTAATTGAAATGGAGAAATCATGAAACAGAAATTGATAGTGATCACTTTTTTTGCCGTACTGATATCCTGCAAATCAACAGACAGCCTGATGGAAACCCATACCACTCAATGCCCTGAAGATGCACCAGTATTAACACCTGCCCCACTCGAAGAGCCTTGGGCTATTGAATGGTGGATGCCGCGCCATGAGGAGAAACTGAATGAAGAGGGAAGGGAGGATGCTGAGATCTTGTTGGTTGGGGATTCCATCACGCACGGATGGGAATCAACCGGAAGCGAAGTATGGGAGAGGTACTTTGGTGAATATAAAACCTATAATATCGGCTACAGCGGGGACCGCACCGAAAATGTGCTGTGGAGATTTCAGAACGGTGAGATAGATGGCATTCATCCTAAAGTTGCGATGGTTATGATCGGAACGAATAACACCGGCCATCGGCAGGATCACCCCGATTGTACAGCCATGGGAATTGAACGAATTGTTGATTCACTTCAAGAGAAACTTCCTGATACGCACATACTTTTGCTTGCAATCTTTCCGAGAGGTGCCGACACTGATGATGAACTTCGCATACTGAATGAAGAGATAAACCAGCGTATTGAAGTTTTTGGAGAGAAGGAACGGGTTACCTTTTTGAACCTGAACCACACCTTTTTGAATGATGAGGGGGAAATCCTCGAAGAGGTGATGCCTGATCTCCTTCATCCGAATGAGGAGGGTTATGAACTTTGGGCAGCGGAAATATTTCCCCGTCTAATCGATTTGTTGAATTAATGAATTGACTTGTGTAATATTTTTGGATTAAATGGGTTTCTATTGCACAATCATTATTCTGATATTGTGAAAAATATACCGGCTACATATCACAGATTTACTAAAGTCACCGCACTTCTGCTGTTGATGGCTTTCCTGATCCCATCCGGCCTGCATGCTAAACAGCTGGTTGAATTTTGCTTGGCAAACTCGCAGAAGACACTTGAAATGGTTGCAGATCACAGCTGCTGCGAATCATCACAGGATGATGCCGAAGAAGATTCTGCGAACAACCATCACGATTGCGGATGGAGTTTTATCTGTGCCTGCCACATTGGTGAGAGTGCCCTCAGCGATTCCAACTGGATTGTTTCTTCTGTTGATGTAGAAGTCCGGTTCACGGAAAAAAAGAATCTTACCCCGTTCATTACCACATCAGAACGTATCTCAGCTCTCAAAAACAGACTCGCCACCCAGCACGACCCGCCCCTCTGGCTTGTGTATGATACGTTTTTGACCTAGCCTTATTTTATTTCCGGGAAGGAACCAAAAGTCCCCCTTAGATGGGGGGATGTGCATGTGCGTTTAGCGAATGCAGTGGGGGGGATGACTGACGGAGTGTTGATCTGGAATTGCATTTTTATCAATGCTCATTCCTTACCTGATCTACCCCCGGCCCCTCCCTCCGGAGCAAAAGAACGCCGCAAGGAGGGGAGAATTTCGTTCCCCAAACCAACGCCACCAAATCCAAAATCCCAACCTGACAGCACCAACTGGATCTGTCAGTGTTGTAGGCAAAATTTGAAATCCTGAGACGTTGACAGCAACTCACCCGAAGGTTTTCGGGATCACACTCTGTCAGGTCTGACCCTCAAGACTCATGACTCAAATCTCATGACCAACTCAATCATAAAATTTTTTCTCCAAAATAAACTGATTGCCGTACTTCTATTCCTGGCCCTGGCCGGGTGGGGAATTGTCACGGCACCGTTCGACTGGGAGATCGACTTTCTCCCGCGCGATCCTGTGCCTGTGGATGCTATCCCCGATATTGGAGATAATCAGCAGATTGTCTTCGCCGAATGGCCGGGGCGATCACCACAGGACATCGACGATCAGATCACTTATCCGCTCACCACATCGCTGCTTGGGCTGCCCGGCGTACACACTATTCGCAGCAACTCCATGTTCGGTTTTGCTTCTGTGAATATCATTTTTGAGGAAGGCGTCGATTTCTACTGGATTCGCTCCCGCATTCTCGAAAAACTGAGCGCATTGCCTGCGGGCACGCTTCCGGAAGGCGTTTCACCCTCACTTGGCCCGGACGCCACTGCGCTCGGACAGGTATTCTGGTACACGCTTCAAGGTTACGACTCCGATGGCAACCCGACCGGCGGCTGGGATCTTCACGAACTGCGCTCCATTCAGGATTTCCAGTTGCGCTACGGACTCGCAACCGCTCAGGGTGTGGCTGAAGTGGCGAGCATCGGCGGATTTGTGCGCGAGTATCAGGTTGATGTGGATCCCGCGGCACTGTGGGAATATGACATCAGCGTGACGGACGTGGCCAACGCGGTGCGCAACAGCAATCTCGACGTCGGTGCCCGTACGCTGGAAATGAATCGCGCTGAATACATCGTGCGCGGACTGGGCTACATCCGCTCGGTGGAAGATCTGGAAGAAAGCACCGTAACCGTCCGTGATGATGTGCCGGTGCTGATTCGTGACGTCGCTCGTGTGCAGCTTGGTCCCGCCCAGCGTCGCGGCATGCTCGATAAAGCCGGTGCTGAAGCCGTTGGCGGTGTTGTTGTGGCACGATATGGTGAAAATCCGCTTCAGGTTATTCAAAACGTGAAAGAAAAAATCGATGAGATTTCGGCCGGTTTGCCGACCAAAGAACTCGCCGACGGTACTGTTTCTCAGGTGAAAATCGTGCCATTTTACGACCGTACCGGGCTGATTTACGAAACCCTCGGCACGCTTGAAGAAGCACTCACGCTGCAAATTCTGATTACCATTTTGGTAGTAATTGTTATGCTGCTGCATTTGCGTTCCTCGTTTCTGGTTTCGGCGTTGCTGCCGGTTGCCGTTTTGATGAGTTTTATTATGATGCGTCACTTCGGGGTGGATGCGAATGTGGTAGCGCTTGCGGGTATTGCCATTTCGATCGGGGTTGTCGTTGATATGGGTATCATCCTCACCGAAAATATGCTGCGGAATCTGGAGGAGGCCAATCCGGCCAAAAATCGGCTTGAAGTCATTTACGAATCAACTATTGAGGTCGCCCCGGCTGTGGTTACCGCACTGCTGACCACCATCGTGAGTTTTCTGCCGGTTTTCATGCTTCAGGATGCCGAAGGTAAATTGTTCGGTCCGCTGGCCTTCACCAAAACATTCGTGCTGCTGGCCACGCTGATTATCATCATCACCATGATTCCGCCATTTGCGCACTGGCTGTTTTCCCGGAAAGCCGGTACCGAATCCGCACGCCTGTTCTGGAACGGGCTGATGGCGGCCACCGGATTTGTTCTGCTGTTTATCATGACCTGGGCTGGAGTCGTGTTGGTGGCGCTGGCGGCCAATAACTTCTATTGGAGATACGCGCCTGCCCGGACAAAAAAACCGGAGCAATGGCGTGATATCATCAATATTGCGATAGTTTTTGTGGTGATCGGCTGGATGCTCGCCGTCAACTGGCTTCCGATGGGTTCGGGTCACTCACAGCTTGCCAACTTCCTGTATGTGGTACTGATTGTTGCCGTGCTGCTCGGGCTTTTCCGGCTCTTTATCTGGTTTTATCAGGATATTCTTTCGTGGTTCCTCCAGAAACGAGCCGTCTTTTTCATCCTTCCGGCCATCATCTTGATCATCGGCCTGATGAGCTGGCGTGGATTTGACCGGACATTTCACGTTGTATCCGTGCCGTTTCAGGCCGCAGGCTGGGATATCAAAGAGTCCGGTTTCTGGACCGGCCTCGACGACACTTTCCCCGGTCTCGACCGTGAATTTATGCCGAAACTGGATGAAGGCTCATTCATGGTGATGCCTACCACCATGCCGCATGCCGGGATGGAAGAGGTGATTGATGTCGTCCGTAAAATGGATATGCGAATCGCCTCTATTCCGGAAGTGGAAACCGTTGTTGGAAAAGTAGGCCGTGCAGAATCTCCGCTCGATCCCGCTCCGATTTCCATGTTCGAAAATGTGGTGAACTACAAAAGTGAGTACAAAACCGACGAGCGCGGGCGCAGGATGCGTTTCAGAGTGGATCGCGACGGAGAATTTGTGCGAAATGATAAAGGCGAATTGATTCCCGATCGCCGTGGACGCTTTTACCGGCAGTGGCGAGATGAAATCCGTTCACCAGACGATATCTGGAATGAAATCGTGGCGGCTGCCAAGATTCCCGGCACGACTTCGGCACCAAAACTGCAACCGATTGAAACCCGAATTGTGATGCTGCAAACCGGGATGCGCGCCAATATCGGGGTGAAGGTCAGCGGTCCTGATCTGGAAACCATCGACCGGTTCTCGCTGGAGCTGGAAGATCATATTCGTCAGGTTGAAGGCGTGCGCGGCCCGTCTGTTTTTGCCGACCGCACCGTAGGCAAACCCTACATCGAAATTGATATCGACCGAAGGGAAATCAGCCGCCACGGACTCTCGATAGGTGATGTGCAGGAGGTGATTTCCATCGCGCTTGGTGGCATGCCGCTCACCACAACTGTAGAAGGGCGGGAGCGCTATCCGGTACGGGTGCGCTATGCTCGCGAATACAGAAACACGCCCGAGGCTATGCGTCAGGTGCTGGTGCCGACCCCGGCCGGTTATCAGATTCCGCTGGGTCAGCTGGCCGATATCCGCTTCGAAACCGGGCCGATGAGCATACGGAGTGAAAACACGTTTTTAATCAATTACGTCACCTTCGACAATGTTTCGGGCATCAGTGCGGTAGAAACCGTCGAAAATGTGCGTCGCCATCTGGACGAACAAATTGCATCCGGAAACCTGAATGTGCCGTCCGGGGTGAGCTTTACGTTCGAGGGCGAGTTCAGAAATCAGCAGCGTGCAGCCGAGCGACTGATGCTCATTCTGCCTGTTACTCTTCTTGTCATCTTTCTGTTAATCTATTTCCAGTTCCGCTCGATGGCAATGAGCTTCATCATTTTTTCCGGAATCGCGCTGGCATGGGCGGGTGGATTTGTGATGCTATGGCTCTGGGGAGAATCCTGGTTTCTTGATTTCAGCCTGTTTGGGGTGAATCAGGCCGAGCTGCTGCAAACCGGAACCATCAACCTCAGCGTGGCGGTTTGGGTCGGGTTTCTGGTACTATTCGGCATCGCTGTGGATGATGGTGTGGTGATGGCCACCTACCTGAAACAATCATTCGCAAAACTGAAAACCGATTCAGTTGAAGGCATACGAAAAGCCACCATTCAGGCCGGGTTACGCCGTGTGCGCCCCTGTCTGATGACTACCGCAACCACACTTTTGGCCCTTCTGCCCATATTGACTTCAACCGGAAAAGGCGCCGACATCATGATCCCGATGGCCGTGCCCGTATTCGGCGGGATGCTTTTTCAGGTCATCACACTGTTTATGGTGCCGGTGCTGTTTTCGCTCTGGATGGAATGGAAATTGAAACATCAAACTGAAACCACGGAGGTGGGATTATGAAATATGTAATGCTAATCATGTCGGTCTGTTTTCTGGCCACCGCTGCCGTGGCTCAGCAGGGCAACAATGACCGCGATGCGCTGCAAAACCATATTCATACGGCATTGGAAAACAATCCGGGGCTGAAAGCTGCGTCTCGTTCTGCCGAAGCGGCCCGGCTTGAAGCGCCGCAGTTCGGGCGTCTATCCGATCCCATGCTGGAGGTCGAGTATGACGTCTGGAGCCGTGAAAACATGGACCGGCTTGAGCTGATGCTCATGCAGCGAGTTCCCTGGTTTGGCACGCTCGGCGCTAATCGCAGGTATTTCGATCGGCTTGCCGATGCGGAGGATTCGGCTGTACTTCAGGTACGCAACGAATTAATCCGGGATGTGAAACTGAGCTGGTATTCCATGCATGAGGCTTATCACCACATTATGGTACTGGAGCAGAATGTGGAATTACTCGGCCAGGTTGAGCGGCAGATTCTGATTCGCCTCGAAACAGGCCGTGCCTCCCAGGTTGATCTGATACGGCTTGAAATTGAGCGGGACGAGCTAATGAACAACATCGAGAACTATCGTGATCAACTGCAATCTGAGAAGGCACGTTTCAATGCGCTGCTTAACCGTGAAATTTATGCGGAAGTTGCACTTTTCCATGATCTCACACTAATGGAATTCTCGGCTGAACGTGATATCACTGAGAATCCAGCTGTTACAGAAATAGAGCAGCAGCAAGAAGCAGCCGAGATTAATGTTGAGCGCGCACGCCTGAATTCAAGGCCGGATTTCAATGTGGGGGTGGGGTTTATGAACCGGGATTTTGGAATCTGGGATCCGGATCGTTTCAATGCCGTGATGGTGCGCGTGGAAGTAGGCCTGCCGTTTTCCCGTACCCGATACCGCGCCGAACAGGAGCAAGCCCGGATACAATCGCGCCTCCGGAACGACATCAGAAACGAAACAGTGAACCGGCTGAATGCGCAGGCTTCGGCAACAAAGCGGGAGATTGAAACCAGCCGGAGAGCCATCTCTCTGTATCGCGATCAGCTGATTCCATCCCTGAACCACGCCCTTGATTTGTCGCTGGAAAACTACGGAACCGGCCGAGCCACATTCGAAGAAATTATTCAGCTTTACCGGCAGATACTCACACTGGAAATGAATCTTAACGAAGCTGAAACAGCCTATAACAGAGCAGTATCGGAGCTGGAATTCCTTTATGGTTCACACATCATCCACAGAAATTGAAACACGAAATATTGAGCAAAAAATCATGAAAAATTACTGGCAAAAAAACTGGTTTAAACCTCTGTTATTTTTGATAATTGGCCTGCTAATCGGCTGGCTTATTTTTGGGGGTGGTAACGGTCACGAAAATGATCACAGCGGCCATGATCATGTTTCGGTAAATGAAGTGTGGACCTGCTCCATGCATCCGTCCATACGCGACGACGGCCCCGGATCCTGCCCGATTTGTGGTATGGATCTGATTCCTGCATCCGCAGCCGAGGCTGATGATGATGCCTTTAGCATGGTGATGTCTGAAGCAGCCCTGAGACTTGCAGAAATTCAGGTAACACATGTAAAAAGAGAGCGTCCAACTTTAAAGGTTTGGGCACCCGGCCGTGTTGAAACCGACGAAACAAAGGAAGCCACCATATCCGGTCATTTTAACGGACGTATTATCCGGCTCCATGTGGATTTCACCGGAGCTGAAGTGCGTGAAGGTCAGCCGCTCGCCACGGTTTGGTCGGATGATTTGATTACGGCTCAGCGCGAACTGCTGGAAGCATACAACAGAAGCGAATTACGACCTGAAGTATATCGTGCCGCGCGTCAGAAACTCAGGTATTGGGAGTTGAAGGATCATCAGATTGATGCCATCATAGAAAAAGGCGAACCGTTACGCGAGGTGGATATTTTATCTCCCGTAACCGGAACTGTAATTCAGCGGGGCGTGAGCCGGGGGGATTATTTTTCGGCCGGAACCACACTGTTTGAAATTGCAGATTTATCGTCGGTGTGGATTACCGCCGATGTAGCGGAAACCGATATAGCGTTACTCAGAACCGGCATTCCGTTGAGCTTCGCCTTGCGGTCACGGCCGGGAGAGACCCACGAGGCGCAAATCTCATGGATTGATCCGCAGCTAAACTCAGCCAGCCGTACAACACGCGTACGGGCAGAGGCGGATAATCCGGGTGGCATGCTTAAACCGGGTATGCTGCTTTCCGGAACAATCGGAATCTCATTGCCGGATGAAGGACTGTTGGTGCCGGCCTCGGCTGTACTTTGGACCGGGCCACGCTCTATTGTGTATGTGTATGACGGCAGCGGAGATTCAGCCCGATTTGAAGCAAGGGAAGTCACCCTTGGCCATCGTGCCGGAGATTATTATGTGATTGAAGACGGCCTTGAAGAAGGTGAGCAAGTCATCTTTCACGGTGCTTTCAAAATCGACAGCGAAATGCAGCTGTCTGACCGTTTCAGCATGATGAACCGCGACAAGGGACGTCTTGCTCCCGACGACCCACATGACCGCGAGGTTAAGGATGTGCGGGATGGTGTATCTGAAGATTTTCGCCCTGAATTCACCGCATTTATAGAGACCTATTTGGAGGTAAAGGGCGCTTTGGTTGAATCGGACTTCAGTGAAGCTTCTTCAAAAGCGAGCCGGATGACAGAGCAGCTGGAAGCCATCGGAGAGCACCGCAACGACGGAGACGCCCATATGCTTTGGATGGAAATGTATGGCAATATCGCGGGCCATCTGCGTCCGGCCGCTGATGCCGGTGATATCGAAACGTTGCGCGGCGAGTTTCGCTTTCTATCAGATATACTGGTGGATGCTGTAAAAGCATTTGGTATAGATGGAGTGGTCTACCAGCAATATTGTCCGATGGCATTCGGTGATGAAGGAGCATTCTGGCTCAGTCGCGAAGATCAAATCATGAACCCTTATTTGCCCGAAACCATGCTGATGTGTGGCGAGGTTATTGAGAGGATTGAGAATTAGGTTTGCGTCTTAATATCTGATGATAGATAGATTGGTGCTGTGATTTTGCAGATCTTCATTTTCACTTTATGGCTAATGGGCGGCAGCGGCCTTGTTTACCCCCATACCGCTGAGATAGATCCGGGCTTGTCGAGAAAGGTGAAGGGAGTGGTTAAGGTGCGGTTGGCGGAGTTTAGATCCATATAGCAGGCCTGTAACAGAGGCGCTTTACTTAATTTGAGATTAAACGTTCCATTTGTAAATCAGAAGCTAAATTTGCGGGCATCGGTTTTCGAATCATGCAGTATTGCTGAAGGCTTAGAGTAGGATGGCTGAGTGTCTTTTCAAGTTTAAACCCAAAATGCTCATACAATCCTACATTGGCAGGATTGTGTGTTTCCAGGACTATGGGAAGTGCATTACGGTCAGCTAATTGCAGAGCTGGTGTAACAAGCCTGCGAAATGCTCCGGAACCACGAAGCGAAGAATCAACTGCAATAATTTTCAGCCGGTAATGCCTGCCTGTAATACTATCTCTATACCAGTTCAGGTCTGTAACTGGCTGAAGATTTCGGGACTTTTTTGCGAGTTGATAAAAAGCACTAAATCCAACAGCCGGTAAAGTGCTTAATACTATGTTCAGTTTGAATAGCGATTCAGCAAGTTTATTCTCTAAATCGCTTGGGCCTCCAATCAAAAAAGCTTTGGCGTTACCATCAAGAAAGTGAAGAAGTCCTCTGCGGGAAGCATAGCGGAGGTGCAGCAGTGCATGTGTCTTTAAAACTTTATCCTTTTTTTCGGGCGAAAGCCCTTCGAGTGTAGCAGCGGTTCCGGGGTCGGATAAGAAACTTTCAGCAAGTACACCTGCTGCAATTTTGATTGTATCAGAATGAGATGCTTTCATAATTAAACTCCTTTTAAATTCTTACGGGCAAACCACTGCTTGAGATTCAAGAAGATTGATGAACCCTGAACTTTTTATACGTTAAACTTTCTCTGTTCAGGCTGATGAGATAGGAGAAAAAATGGCGCAATTTAGTATGGATGAAAGGTACCTCAGAGCTGCGTGACTACAGGAAATCTAGGGTCGGTTATCAGTAATGACTCTCTAAGTGTTTATGGAGCGCATTCAGGATATCCGAGATTCTTAACGGCGGTTCTATCAAAAAATCACGGATATTTATGCGCAGTGCAGCATTGATTACGATCCCAATTTCGATATTGCCCAATCGTTCTGCAAAACGGTTCAAAACTAACTGCACTGGGCAATTACCGGTAACACGGCAGCTGAACGGATCGTGCAACGGGTTAATGCGGATAAACCATATAGAGGCCTTGCCATCTGAAAGCAGACAGATGAGGGGGGTTCAATCGATCTTTGATTACTGTATATTGCTACGTAACAGTCAAAAACGTATCCATCAGAATATGACGAATGTCCAAGTAACCAAAGCCTCAGGAGAACAGGAACCGTTTGATGAATCCAAGCTGAGGTGGTCGCTTAAAAATGCGGGAGCTGCTGATGCTGTGATTGATACAGTTGTTGAAGCTGTTCATGATAAACTTGTTGATGGAATAAGTACTCGGAAAATATACAGGGAAGCATTCAGGCTGCTCAGATCGGAATCTGAACGGATAGCAGGCAGGTATAAATTGAAAGAGGCAATGCTGGAATTGGGCCCTACCGGATTTCCATTCGAACAATTTGTAGCCGGGCTGTTTAATGGTTTTGGTTATCGCACAGAGGTAGGTGTTATCGTGAAGGGGGATTGCGTTCAGCATGAAATTGATGTGATTGCTCAAAAAGAGAACGAATATCTGCTTGTTGAGTGCAAATTTCACAACAGAAAGGAGAACCGGTGCAATGTACAAGTACCATTGTATATACAATCCAGATTTCTTGATGTGAAAAGAAACTGGAGCAGTCTCCCCGGCCATGAAGGGAAAAAGCATTTCGGCCTGGTGGTAACCAATACAAGATTTACAAAAGATGCACTTCAGTACGGAGAATGTGCAGGCTTGAAGCTGCTGAGCTGGGATTATCCCGAAAAGAACAGCCTGAAAGATCTCATCGGCAGATTGAACCTTCACCCTGTTACCTGCCTTTCAACGTTAAATAAAAAGGAAAAGAACCTGCTTACGGAGAAAGGGATCGTTCTAATCGTTCAGTTATTGGATCAGGAGAACATGCTGAAAAAAATCGGGTTGGATCAGCGAAAAATAAACAGGGTTGTGAAAGAAGCACGGGCAATATGTAACTGTAGCTGATGAAGAAAAAAAGCATGCTTCAGCACAACATGCAATAAGGCAAAAATGCCAGCAGACAACCAGTTTTCTAATATATCCGCTTGAATTCGCTAACCTTTTACTCTGTAAATCCATAGATTGGAAGGAAATAGAGTAATAAACTGATGAATGATTGGCTTATGTAAAAAGCGAAAAATGCTTCCGTCAGTTATATCAAGTGAAGTTTCTAATCTTAATTTCTATCAAATAAACATGAAAAAATTATTCAGCCTGATGCTCATTGTGTTTTTGTTGATAAGCGGATGTAATGATGCCACCGTTCAACAGGAAACCGAAGAGTGGATCTACCTTTTTAACGGTGAAAATCTTGACGGATGGGACATAAAAATTGCCGGATATGAACTCAATGATAATGTTTTCAACACCTTTCGGGTTGAAGATGGCATGCTGAGAGTATCGTACGAGGATTACGAAGAATGGAATGGTGAGTTGGGACATATATACTATAACGAGCCATTTTCTTACTACAGAATTGTTGTTGAATACAGGTTTACGGGCGAGCAGGTTGCAGGCGGGCCTGATTGGGGCTTTCTTAACAACGGCATTATGATGCACTCGCAGCCGGCAGCCACGGTTACTCTGGATCAGCTGCTTCCCATCTCTTTCGAAATGCAGTTACTGCACAGCGATGGGGATATAGTTAGGCCAAACGGCAACCTCTATCTGCCCGGAACACAGGTTATACTTAATGGTGAGCTTACACAAGAAGATTACTATCCATCTTCATCAGAACCATTTTTTGGGGAGGAGTGGGTACGAGCAGAAGCAGTTGTACTTGGTGATTCACTTATACAGCATATGTTGAATGGCGAAATTGTGATGGAATATTCAAGGCCAATTATGGGAGGGGAAGGCCCTGATTTCTACGATCCTGATGTGAAAAAGTATGGAACGCCGCTAACCGAAGGGTACATTGCGCTGCAGGCAGAAACACATCCAACAGATTTCAGAACAATTAAAATTTTACCACTCAAAGGTTGTATGGACCCGGAGGCCGGTAACTACAAATCGTACTATGTTGCAGACGATTCTGAAACCTGTGAATATTAAGAAGCATGTGAACAGCCAATATTCTAAAAAGTTATTTATTGAATAAGAACATGACATGAGCGAGCCGGTTAACATCCATTTTCTTGGGGCTGCAGGTACTGTAACAGGATCTAAATATCTGCTTGAACTCCCCCAAAAAAAGATCCTGGTAGATTGCGGGATGTTTCAGGGGCTAAAAGAGCTGCGAGAACTAAACTGGCAGCAGCTGCCCGTTGAAGCCTCAGCCATTGATCTTGTTCTGCTCACACACGGCCACCTTGATCATTGCGGCTTTTTGCCAAGGCTTGTAAACATGGGATTTACAGGTGAAGTTTGGGGAACCGCACCTACACTGGAAATCACAGAGATCATACTAAGAGACAGTGCAAAAATTCAGGAAGAGGATGCCGAAAGAGCCAACAAAGAGAAATACACCAAACACAATCCCGCTAAACCATTGTACAGTACAGATGATGTTGACAGAACTGTAACAAGATTCAGAGAGAAGGAGGAAGGTGCATGGATAGATCTCTGTGAAGATGTAAGCGTAAGGTTTATGTATAACGGACACATTCTGGGTGCCACCTTTATAGAAATTAAGGCTGAAGAGAAACAGATTGTTTTTTCCGGAGACATAGGCCGACAAGATGATCCTGTTCTGAAAAATCCCAAAAAACCACAAAAGGCAGATCTGTTAATTCTTGAGAGTACCTATGGCAATCGCAGCCACACTGATGAAAACACACGCCAAAAGCTGGAAAATGTGATTAATGAAACGGTTCAAAAAAATGGAACTGTCATTATTCCAAGCTTTGCGGTTGAACGTGCCCAGCTGCTTATGTACATGCTTTGGCAGCTTCATGTGGAAGGCTCCCTTCCATCAAACTTGCCGGTAATACTCGATACGCCGATGGGAGCAAATGTCCTTGAAGTTTTCAGGAAGCATCACAAGTGGCATAAACTGAGTGAAAAAGATTGTGAAGCAATGTGCAGGCGTGTTCAGATCGTGCAATCGTTTAAGGAGACATGGGAAATTATCGACGATCCTTCTCCAAAAATTGTGATTGCAGGCAGCGGTATGGTTACAGGGGGGAGGGTGCTCAGCTATCTGAAAAAGTACATTTCACTGCCTCTAACAACAGTACTTTTTGCAGGTTACCAGGCGCTGGGAACCCGGGGCAGAAGCCTGCTTGATGGCGCTTCTGAGAGTAAGTTTTTTGGGAAGTACCACAGTGTTAAAGCCCGGATAGAAATTTTGCAGGGGCTATCAGGCCATGCCGACCAGGAGGAGCTTTTAAACTGGATTTCTGATTTAGAAAAGAAACCTGAAACTACATTCTTAGTACACGGAGAACCGCACTCTTTGGAAAATTTAAAGAAAAAATTGAATTCAGAGCTTGGAATTAAATCTATAATACCCGCTCTTTTTGAGATATTTGAAGTGTAATCTAACAATGCATGGCCAATTTTTTAAAATGTACGATACATATAAACATATTAATTACAGAGAGATCTTATTTTAGTGATTAAGAA
>REDS01000094.1 GCA_007693395.1 Balneolaceae bacterium
GGGATCAGTTCAATATTGTGGGGAGTGATGGATAGAAGTTGTATACTTGGCCATGGACTACAAACACATACTAAGCCTTTTTCTTCCACAAGGGCTGCTTGATCACTTTGATATTGACCACGTTGAGTAAGGCGGGGGAACTTGGTGAGGATTTTCATTTAGTATAATTGAAGATTTATGCAATAATTGATACCCATTAAGTATATAATATCGCACCACATAACCAGCAATTCCTGCTGACGGATTCGCATTGACTGCCCAACTTTTGAGTTGATTGTTCCGCAGCAGAATTGCCAAACCGTTATGTGTCGGAAGCCCATTTTTTGCTACAGGCAATTTTCACTTCTATAATCTGTTATAAATTTGTAGATTCTAGACAGACTAGATGATAATGGAAGTATTTATGATCACAAAATCTAAAAAATGGCAATTACAGGAAGCTAAAAACAGATTTAGCGAAGTCGTACGTAAGGCATCCGAAGAGGGGCCTCAAACGGTTACAAAGCATGGAAAAGACAGTGTAGTGGTGCTTTCTGCTGAAGATTATCGCAAATTAGAACAACCGAAAACGTCATTGATTGAATTTTTTCAAACATCACCTCTTTCAGAGGTTGAGATTGATCTAAAGCGAGATAAATCTCTTTCTCGTCAAGTTGACCTATGAGCTATTTGATTGACACCTGCTGCATTTCCGAATTGGTTAAAAAGAAACCAAATCCAAATGTTGTGAAATGGTTTGCCGATCAGGATGAACTCTCCATGTTTTTAAGCGTCATTACGTTTGGCGAATTGAGAAAAGGGATTGAAAAGTTACCCGATTCGAAAAAGAAGAAAGAACTAAATCGATGGGTGAAAGAAGATTTAAAGCACCGCTTCAAAAACCGTATCCTCAACATAAACATAGAAGAAGTGAATAAATGGGGTGAGATTTTAGCTGCAGCAGAAAAAAGTGGTAAACCTCTTTCGGTAATTGATTCACTTATTGCTGCCACAGCCCAGGTTCATGACCTTTCAGTAGTTACAAGAAATACTCAGGATATGGAAGGGGCAGGAGTTGAATTGATTAATCCTTGGACCTATAAACCGAACACATAACCTATATATGGCCTCCAATGTCAAGTGGCAATAAGTATCTTTGGTAAGAAAATTTTCTTTCCTCACCTGTTGTCGTTCGATCATTTTTCATTGACTCTGTCCTGCGGGCATTTTTCAATCCTGTACTCACCCGGTTTAGAAGTTTAGAAGGAAAACAGCTGGGGTGACGGTATCTGTCACACGTATCTCTTATTTTGCTTCGAAACAGAAAATAAATGGCATCATAATGGGACTAGTTGAAGTTGGTATAGCGGTATTTTTTTTAATCATTGGATTTTTGCTGGCATACTTTATGGCGAAAGCTAAAGAGTCGAAACTTGAAGAGAGAATTGCTAATCTTAGTGCTGCAATGGGGGAGAGTCAAGTAAAACTCGAGAGTGTATCGGCCCGGGCGGCTGATGCAGAGAAAGAGCTCACGCTAAGAACGGCAGACTTAAAATATTTAAAGGAACGGCTTACTGACCAAAAACAGGAAGTAGAGAAGCTGCAAGAGCAATTCCGGTTTGAATTCAAACATCTGGCAAATGAGATTCTTGAAGAGAAATCAAAGAAATTCACCGAACAAAATAAGGAGAAACTCGATCAGCTTTTGAAACCATTGGGGGAGAAAATAACCGAATTTCAGAAGCGGGTGGAAGATACCCATCGCGAAGACCTGAAGGGAAGAAGTGCTTTAGACCAGCATCTGAAAATGCTGCAGGAGATGAATCAAAAAATGAGTACAGAGGCTAAAAACCTTACAAAGGCGCTAAAAGGAGATACAAAGCAGCAGGGAAACTGGGGTGAAGTGATCTTACAGCGAATCCTTGAAAAATCCGGCCTTAGAAAAGGGTTTGAGTACACCGCTCAGGAGAGTTTCACATCCGAAGATGGCCGGCGTTCTCAGCCTGATGTAATTGTTAGCCTCCCTGATGAGAAAAAGCTTGTTATCGATTCAAAAGTATCACTAACGGCGTATGAAAAGTATTCATCAACAGAAGATACCGATGAAACACAAGCCTTTCTAAAGCAACATATCGCATCTTTACGGGCACATGTAAAGAACCTGAGCTCCAAAAACTATGAGCAGATTCACGGCTTTAAGAGCCCCGACTTTGTTTTGCTCTTTATCCCCATAGAGCCTGCATTTACCGTTGCCATGCAGAACGATCAGGATCTGTATAACGAAGCATTTGAAAGGAATATCATTATTGTAAGCCCAACCACATTGCTTGCAACGCTTGCAACCATACAGAATGTGTGGAAGCAGGAGTATCAGAATCGAAATGCAATGGAAATAGCAAGACGCGGCGGCCTGTTGTACGATAAATTTGTTGGTTTTGTAGATAACCTGAAGGATGTTGGGAAACGAATCAGGCAGACAGAACAGGCGTACGATTCTGCAATGAATCAACTCTCGGATGGTGCAGGGAATCTTGTTGGGCAGGCAGAAAAACTTCGTGAACTTGGAGCGAATGCATCGAAAAAACTGCAATCGGATATTTCAAAGCCAGCTCTTGAAACCTTTAAAAAAGAAGACCATTAACGGCTGTATTGTAACGGTTCAACAAGGCTTGCGAGATCGTACCCGTTGTGGTTAGAAATGGCTGAGTACCACGTATTGTCCCATAGCCAGGATACTACATGGTGATTATTGATCTCCGCTACATAAAAATCGTGATGACTGTTACATGCTTCAACAGCATTTTCAAGCATTTTTAGCCCACCTTTTTCGTGCACTTTGCTAACATCAAATGCAAACAAGTAGATCGTTTCCCCAATTTCGGGTTGTGTATACTCAAGCAGCGGAGTTTGGAAGCCATCAATAAAGTCTGCCATAACAATACCTTCGAACTGTGCACCGGTAATTTGAGGTACGGTCATGGTTAGTTCAAAGTGGGCACTCAAATAAGCTTCAGCTTCCGATAATGAGTGTGTGCCAAAGTGCGGTTCAATTAATTGTCCGTTAGCATTAAGAAAATGTTCTGCTGCTACATTCTCAACAATTAACTCTGCAATACGCTCTTCGTATGATCCGGTGCTGTCGAGCAGCTGCATGGTAACCAGTGTAATGAACAAAACAACAGCCGCCGCAGTAAAATATCGAAGTATTGTGCTTTTCTTGAAACCTTGAGATTTACTTTCATGAGGGCTCCTCTTTGTGGCTTGTGGTTGTTGCTTTAAAGGATAAATATTGGAATCATCAGAGATATCCCCCTCATTCAGAGCAGAAATGATGGTATTTATTCTGTGTGAAAGATGCTCAGGAGCTTTAGCACGTTTGTATTTTTGTTTAAAGAGTTGTTTGATTCTGAGAGTGTTTTCATACTCTTTCTTAACAAAATCATCAATTTCAATGAAATCAAAGAAAGCAGCCTGCTCTTCTGAGCTGGCCTCATTATCAATGATAGCCGGTATAATCTTTAATGCTTTCTTTCTGTCCATCTTTATCTGTTATTACAACTTAATTGAGTGAGGTTGTCTCTCATTATAAAAAAAACAAAATGGTATGGTGCTCCATTCGGCTAAAAAGTTGTTAATTATTATTTCTGCAGACAGCCCCAATACATTGAAGACAAATAAATTAGCTATGAATACCAATGCTAAACATGTTCAAGGGTGAATTTTCCATCGGTTTACACGTTAAAGTTAGCTCATTTTTGAGAGTAGGATGCGAGAATGTAAGTGAGTATGCATGCAAAGCAATTCTGCCCGTGGTTTTGCTGCCATATTTACTATCACCCAAAAGCGGAAACCCTTCTTCTGAAAACTGAACTCGTATTTGATGTGGCCGCCCGGTAATTAAATTGATCTGAACCAGAGAAAAATCATTGGATTCCTGCAACCGTGTGTACGTTAATTCAGCAAGCTTTGCATTTTTCGATTCATTTTTCACCACCTCTACAACGTTTGTGGATGTATTTTTTTGCAGATAATGCCTGAACGTTCCACTGGCCGGCAGGGTGCCTGATGCCACTGCGAGATACGTTTTCCTGAAGGTTCTTTTTCTGATCTGTTCACTTATTCTGGAAGCTGCTTTTGATGTTTTGGCGAGCAGCATGACACCGGTTACGGGTTGATCGAGCCGGTGCAGAAGCCCCAAAAATACATTGCCCGGCTTGTTATACTCTTTCTTCAGATAAGATTTGCATAGGGTCAGTACATCAGGCCGTGCTGTTATATCTTCTTGCGAAAGAACACCCTCGGGTTTATTTATGGCCAGAAGATGATTGTCTTCATAAACAATCTCTATATTTGGTTCAGTTGCCGTAAACTTGGGCGTGTTTATCATTGTTAGAAAGTTGTCGTTTAGTTGATTATTCAACTTTTTCGTCAGTTTATGTGAGATGACAGAAATTCCATCGAAACGGCCAGTTTATAAATTTTAAGAACCGTAAGTACGTAACTCAGAATATATGCCTATATCGTTAGAGGAAAAAATTGGGCATTTACCCCTCAAACCTGGTGTTTATCAGTTCAAAG
Organism: Balneolaceae bacterium; assembly: GCA_007693395.1. Taxonomy (GTDB): domain Bacteria; phylum Bacteroidota; class Rhodothermia; order Balneolales; family Balneolaceae; genus Rhodohalobacter. The sequence goes on from REDS01000094.1 coordinate 4,558, forward strand.
ATGTAAGGGGAAATCATCTCTATATCGGCAAAGCGAAGAGGTTGAGGAACAGGGTACGTTCCTATTTTCAGGATTCAGGAAATCATGATGGGCGTATTCGCGTGATGGTGAAGAAAATTCACGACCTCGAGGTTATCGTTACCGACTCGGAAGCAGAAGCATTAATTCTTGAAAACACACTGATCAAAAAGCACCATCCGCGATATAATATTATGTATCGGGATGACAAGTCTTACCCTTATATCTGCATCACAAACGACGAAAAACCCCGTGTATATCCTACCCGAACGGTGGTTAAGGACGGAAGTAAATATTTTGGCCCATACGATCATGTTGGGCATTTGCGAAGAATGCTCGAAACCATCAGAAAAACGTTTGAACTTTGTACATGTGCAGTATCACCAAAAATGATTGATAAATCGAGAGGCGCACCAAAATGGCACTCATGCTTTGATGATTATCTGAAAAATTGCTCAGGTGACTGGGGCGCAGATAAATACGCAGTAGCTCTGCAAAAAGTTGAACGGCTTCTATCCGGAAAAACAGAAGGATTGATGAAGGAGGTGAAAGAGGAGATGGAGATTGCATCGACTGCGCTGGAATTTGAGCAAGCAGCACAATTGCGCGACAGCCTCTTATCATTGCAGAAATACAATCAAAAAATGAAGATTGTTGACAGTAAAAAGATCAACAGAGATCTGTTTGCAATAGAGGTAGCCGAGGATATTTCAGAGGCTTGCGGTGTACTGTTTAAAGTTCGGGAGGGTAAGCTGGTTGGAAAGTTTCACCGATATATAAAAAATATTGAAGATGTTTCCCAAGAGTTTATGATGCAAGCATTTGTGGAGGATTATTATAGCGACCCCAGGGGTGTTGATACCGGTTCATTGCCGGATGAGGTTTACATCAGCCACAGCATGGAAGATGACGAGCCTCTCCATAGTTATCTGTGGGAAGTTCTTGGAAAAAAAGTACCCATCCATGTGCCCAAAATTGGGGATAAAAAACATCTCATGAAAATGGCCTTATCCAATGCAAGGCTGAAACTTGGGGAGAGACGCATAGAAAAAGAGAAGGCAGAGAAGAACCGAATTCCAAAATCAGTTGAAGACCTGAAAGAATATCTGCACCTTGAGCGTTTGCCGCGAAGAATTGAGTGTTTTGACAACTCCAATATTCAGGGTTCTGATCCTGTTGCATCTATGGTATGCTTTGTGGATGGAAAGCCGCGTAAAAGCGAGTACAAACGTTTTAATATAAAAACCGTGGTTGGCCCCGACGATTTTGCTTCAATGCGAGAGGTGCTCAAACGAAGATACAGCAGGGTAAAAAAAGATAAATTACAGGCACCAGATCTAATTTTGGTTGATGGTGGAAAAGGCCAGTTAAGTGCAGCAGTGGAAGCTCTGAGAGAAATAGATTTTCTCGAGCAGTGCGAAGTGGCGGGATTGGCAAAGCGGCTGGAGGAAGTTTTTCTTCCCGGGAGGGCTGATGCGGTTATGATCCCCAAACGATCGCCATCATTGAAATTATTGCAGATGGCACGCGATGAAGCCCACCGTTTTGCTATTACATTTCACAGGAAAAAACGATCAGACAGAACACTTAAAACTGAACTTACAGACATTCCCGGTATAGGCGAAAAAAAAGCATCTGAACTTTTAAAGGAATTTGGTTCCGTAAAGAAAATAAAAGAGAGTTCTGAGGAAACACTTCAGCAGTTTTTGGGTAATAAAAGCGGGGGTGCAGTTTACCGCCATTTCAGAGATTAAATGTGGCCAAAGTAACATTAAAATGTTATAGAATACCATCCAAACTCTGTATACTTTCGTAGTAGGTAAAGATTGCCAAAAATGAAAGAGAAGCAGTTTTTTTAATTTTTGGCATACAATGTGCAATAACTTATCAAAGCGCTTTTATTGCTCGAATGTTAAGGCGTAAGAAACTGTTTTGATAAATAACAGGGCTTATTTATAATTACCGAAATCATGCGACTTACTAAATCAGACCACATACCGAAAAACTACACCCGAATGCAAGATAAAGAGTTGGTACATCTCTTCAGAAAAGAGGATGATCAGCTTGCATTTCATGAGTTAATGAACCGGCATCAGGCTAAAGTGTACTCATACATCTTTAGCATGATTCAGAACCGTGAAATTGCTAACGATATCTTCCAGGAGACGTTCACGAAGGTGATCACCAAGATGGATGATACGTACAACGAGCAGGGTAAATGGATTGCCTGGGTGATGCGTATTGCACATAATGCAACAATCGATCATATCAGAAAACAAAAACGATTTGTGGACGTTACAGGCTCGTATGATGAAGAATCGAAAACTGATTTTTACGACAGATTACCCGACGATGATGCCATCGGCCAGCAGGAAAAGCTCGAGCTGGATGAGTCTACATCAAGTCTGTTGAAGCATATTTCGAATCTGCCGGAGGAGCAGCGAACAGTGGTTATGTTGCGGCACTATTATGAAATGCCTTTTAAGGAAATAGCTGATTTAACAGGTGTTTCCATAAATACTGCTTTAGGAAGAATGAGATATGCTTTGATAAATCTTCGTAAAATGTTCGATGAGGAACATGAGAAGGAATCAAAGAATTTATGAGTGAGAATAAAAACAGATCTATAACCTATATCTATGATGAGATGGATCCCTCCGAAAAAGTAGAATTCGAGAGGGATCTTGAACTTGATGAAAATCTGCTTATTGAAGTAGAGTCTTTAAAACGGGTTCAGAATCGATTGAATGGCATTCAAACGGTAGAAGCTCCGCAGCATGTTGTAGATAACATCTGCTTGATTGCCGGTAATAAATCACAAAAACCTGCGAAAATACTTTTTTTCAGCAGTACAATTTACAGCGCGGCAGCTGCACTGTTACTACTTGGGCTAACATCATCATATTTTTTTCTTAATGGTGAGGAATCAACCATTAACGAAGGTGCCATAAATAATGCCTCAGTCTCAGCCCCTGTTTTTTTTCATCAGCCCGAACCTGCAGTTAGCATAATTGGAAACCAAGTAGAGAGAAATGTAACCCCTTGGGTTGATACGAATGAAGTGATCTACTTCCATGACAGACTTCGTTCAAACGGAACAGCAACGGTAGATTCTATTTTTGAAAATAGCTTCAGAAAATTAACACCGGTTCAAAACCCATCTTTTTCAAATCCTAATCGGCAAAATTTACACCTGACTGGCAGCCGAAGATAATTCTGAGCTAAAAAGTGATAAGGATGGCTAATCACATGTATTTGTGCTACTTATGTGATTCATTCTGAAAGTTTTCCACCCCACTGTGTGAATAACTAATTTTGGTTAGCTATGGAGTGAGGGTTATATTAGCATGCAAAGAAACATATTAATTCTACATTCAGAATGGGAAAGATTATATCCATTGCAAACCAAAAAGGCGGGGTAGGAAAAACAACCACTTCCATAAACCTGGCGGCAAGCCTCGCGGTTATTGAGCACCCCACACTTATAATTGACATCGATCCGCAAAGTAACTCTACCAGCGGTTTAGGAATAGAGCCCAGTACTGTAACAAGTTCTGTTTACGAAGTAATGGTTGGCGGTGTTGATATTGCCGATACAATTCGGAGTACAGAGCTGCCATATCTCGATCTGGTGCCATCGCACATTAACCTTGTAGGTGCAGAGATTGAAATGGTTGACAGAAACGAACGCGAACGAATACTTTTAAAAGCAATCGAAGATATCAGGGATAAGTATGATTTTATCATCATCGATTGCCCGCCTTCGCTTGGGTTGCTAACCATTAATTCACTTACTGCGTCAAATTCTGTTTTAATACCGGTTCAGTGCGAATATTATGCGCTGGAAGGCTTAGGGCAGCTGCTGAATACCATCAAAATTGTTCGTCAACATCTTAATCGCGAACTGGATATTGAAGGTGTGCTACTCACGATGTACGATACCAGAACAAGGCTATCCAATCAGGTAGCTGAAGAGGTTAAGCGATATTTTGATGATAAAGTATTTTCTACCATTGTAGCGAGGAACATTCGGCTGGCAGAAGCACCAAGTTTTGGGAAGCCCGCTATTCTTTATGATGCATCCAGCGTGGGGTCGAAGAATTATTTATCGCTGGCAAGAGAAATTATTCATAACAATAAGAAACTATTCAAATCCAGCCCTGTGCTGTCGAAGTAGGAGTATTCATGGCAAAAAAAGTATTGGGACGCGGACTCGGAGCTTTTTTCCCGGATTACAATGAATCTCCAGATGATAAAAAAGAGACGGAATCGAAACCGGCTCCAATTGCCATCGATCCCGCTGAACGGGTTAATGTTGTACTGAACATACCCGTTGAGCATATCCGCCCGAACCCGCATCAGCCAAGAACTGAATTTAATGAAGAGGCATTAGATCAGCTATCACACTCCATCAAAAGGCATGGGTTAATTCAGCCAATTACAGTACGGTACCTTGGTCAGAAACGCTTTGAGTTGATAAGCGGCGAGAGAAGACTGCGTGCAACCAAATTAGCCGGAATTGCAGAAATACCCGCATATATTCGTGAGGTGAACGACGAAGAGATCATTGCTTTTGCACTGATAGAAAATATTCAGCGAGAGGAGTTAAACCCCCTTGAAATAGCACTTGGCTACCAGCGCCTTATTGATGAATGCGATTACACCCAGGCAGAAGTGGCTGAACGGGTTGGCAAAAACCGCACTACAGTTACTAACATGCTTCGCCTTTTACTGCTCCCTGACTTTATTCAGGCTTCAGTGCGGGATGAAAGTATTTCGAGCGGACATGCCCGCTCCCTGATCAACCTTAAAAATGAGAAAGATCAGAAGAAAATTTTGAAACAGATTGTTTCAAAAGAGTTGTCGGTCAGACAAACAGAAGATTTGGTTCGCTCGCTGGAAAAGAAGAATGAACTAAAGAAAGTATCTACAACCAAACCTTCACGTGATCCCTTCCTGGAAGATATCTCCGGGAAATTACGCAGCAGGCTTGGCACCAAAGTAGATATTAAATCAAAGGGGAAAGGTGGCGAAATTCGTATCGAGTTTTATTCTAATGACGATTTAGAACGACTGATCCAGCTACTCAATGAAGCGGATTAACCTCATATTGTTTTTAACCATTTTTTTAACACCGGGAAGTGCCATTTTTGGGCAGACACAACTTCTTGAACGCGACTACTCATTACTTTTACATCGTTATACAAACAGTACAGAGGTGCAAGAGATTACGGATAACGGCACATCGAATCAGGAGTATCCCGAACCAAGATCTGTTCTATTTAAATCGATGATTATTCCAGGCTGGGGACAAATTGAAAACAGACAAGCATGGAAAGTGCCTATTATATATGCCATGTTTGCAGGGGTAGGATACTATACTCATTTTCTAAACGGAGAATATCAAGATTACAGAGCGGCTTATTATAACACTGTGCAGGGCGCTGAGAGTGATTTCCGATTTGGGCCTACTCCACAACGGTTACAGGGTATAAGTGCAAATCAGCTTCAGTCGAACAGGAACAGCCTTCGAAATCAGCGCGATTTTATGTTTGTTGTTATGGGGCTTGCCTACGGATTAAATGTTCTTGATGCATACGTATTTGCACACATGAGAAGTTTTGATGTATCAGACGATCTCTCAGCGCGAACCGTTATACAGCCGGGTCTCATTGCAGAAGGGGCCCCGGGAGTTTCTATCAGTTTAACTTTACAAAGAAAATAGCAATGTCAGCACCAAAATATTTTAACGAACAGAATAAGCCGGTAGATAAATTTGACAAAGAGAGCAACCGCGATCTGTGGAGTATTTTCAAAGTAATGGGCGAATTTGTTGACGGGTACGATACACTTCTAAGAATTGGCCCCTGTATTTCCATTTTTGGATCTGCCCGGCTGCAGCCAGATACCAAATATTACAACATGGCAGTTGATGCTGCTGCGGCAATTGTTGAAAATGGATTTGGCGTAATTACCGGAGGCGGCCCCGGAATAATGGAGGCAGGTAATAAAGGAGCTACAAAACACGGTGGTAAATCTGTTGGCCTTGGTATTGAGTTGCCAAAAGAACAGGGGGTAAATGACTATGTAACACCCCAGTATGTAATCAATTTCAAATATTTCTTCGTGAGAAAAGTGATGTTTGTTAAGTATGCTCAGGGATTTATTGTATTTCCCGGCGGTTTTGGCACTCTCGACGAACTGTTTGAAACATTAACCCTTATCCAAACCGAAAAAATTGAAAAGATACCCATTGTGATGGTAGGAAAAGAGTACTGGCAGGGTTTGGTAGATTGGATTGAACAAAAACTAAAGGCTGAAGGATATATTAGTGAAGATGATATGGATCTCTTTTATCTAACAGACGATACCGATGATGCTGTTAAATATGTGTGCGATTTTTACAAAAACAGGCGGCTTGAACCAAATTTTTCTTACTAAGAAACAAATCTTTAATAAAACTGTTAACAAAAATAGGCTTTGAATAATGATTTTGTACTCAAAATTTCATTAAGTTAAGCACGTTTCTTCAGAAAGAACCAAAATCAACAAGGAAAAATGAAATCAACAAAACTATACATATCACTCTGTTTGGCACTTTTCATGGCTTTAGGGTTAGCCGAAATCACTAACGCACAAGATGAAGCACGTGCTGAAGCTGTAGAACTCTACAACGAGGCTCAGGAACTTGCAACTAATAATCAGTTCAGCGATGCAATTTCTATATACCGCGAAGCTCTTTCAATCTCAAGAGAGCATGCTGGCTTAAACGACATTACAGACCTTATAGAGGAGCGTTTGCCAAGAGTATATGCAAGCAGAGCGATTAATGAGTTCAGAACATTTCAGAATGACAGAAATATTTCAACTCTCACAAACACAATTGAATACTTCAAAACAGCAAGAACAGCAGCTGACGAATTTGGTGATGCACAAGTAGCACAGCAGGCCACAAACAATATTCCTCAGCTTTACTTTCAAAGAGGTGTTCTGAATTTCAGAGCCGAAAACTTTGATGCAGCTATGGCAGATCTTGACGAAGCCATTGAACTAAATCCAAACTATGCCGCCGCATTCTACCAAAAAGGTATCGTGCAAAAGCAGATCGATCCTGAAGATTTGGAGGCATTCCAGTATTGGTACGACAGAGCCATTGAAATAGCTGAGAACGTGAATGATACACGTACACTCAACGCTGCCAGAAACGGAATGCGTGATGAGTTAATCTTTAGAGCTGTTACTATTGCAGAACAAAGACAATTCAATAGAGCGATTGAACTGCTTAACAAAGTAGAAAACTACGATCCAGCTTCATACGAAGCACACTTCAGATTGTCTGAAATCCACAATGAGCGCGGTAACTGGTCATCAGCAGAAAGTGCTGCGAGAAGATCACTCGAGCTTCATACCGGTGGTACCGCAGACAAGGCTAAAATGTATTTCGAACTCGGTACTGCACTCAAGGGCCAGGGTAGAGTTGAAGAAGCATGCTCAGCTTTTGAAAATGCACGGTTTGGTAGTTTCACAGATCCTGCAAATCACGAGCTTCAGTTCGAGCTTCGTTGCGAAGGCCACACACCACGATAAGCATTGGTGAAAATAAATATCAAAGCCACGCCCAAAAGCGTGGCTTTTTTTTGGCCTTAACTTTTGCCTTGCTGTGAACTTGCCTATCTTTTTAGCCTCAAAATCAAAGAAAAAACTATCTAACCTGTACATGAGCTCAAACAAAAACCTTGCAATCAAATGCGTAAATACAATCAGAACATTATCCATGGATGCAGTGCAGGCTGCAAATTCCGGCCACCCCGGAATGCCAATGGGGATGGCAGATGTGGCGTATGTTTTGTGGACTGAATTTTTGAAGCATAACCCGCAAAATCCGAACTGGTTTGACAGAGACAGGTTTATATTATCAGCAGGCCATGGATCGATGTTGTTGTACTCACTTCTGCACCTCACCGGATACGATCTCTCTCTTGAAGAACTTAAAAACTTTCGCCAGCTGGGCAGTAAAACCCCGGGTCATCCGGAGTTTGGGCACACACCGGGTGTAGAGACTACCACAGGCCCCCTCGGTCAGGGGTTTGGAACCGGTGTTGGTATGGCCATGGCTGAGGCGTTTATGGCAAAAACGTTCAATAAAAATGATTTAACCCTTGTTGACCATTACACCTACGCCATCGTAAGTGATGGTGATTTAATGGAGGGCATTTCACACGAAGCTGCATCACTTGCAGGTCATTTAAAATTGAGTAAGCTTATCTATCTGTATGATTCTAACAGAATTTCCATCGATGGATCTACAGATTTGTCATTTACGGATGATTCAAAAAAGAGGTTTGAAGCATACGGATGGGATGTTCAGGTAATAGATGGGCATAATCACAATGAAATTAAGCAGGCTTTAAAAAACGCCCAAAAAACAAATACTCCCTCTCTCATTGAATGCAAAACCAAAATTGGCTATGGAAGCCCGAACAAAGAGGGCACCTCTGATTCTCATGGTGCACCACTTGGCCACGATGAGATAAAGCTGACAAAAGATAGGCTTGGGGTTGATCCTGATGCAGTGTTTCATATTCCTGATGAAGTGCTGGAAGAGATGCGTAAAGCAGTTGAACGCGGTGCTGAGTTAGAAGTATCATGGAAAAATACGCTCAGTGATTACGAAAAAGTGTATCCCGTTGATGGAGTTGCTTTTAAGAGATTTGTAAGCCGTACATTGCCAAAAGATTGGGATGATATTTTACCCGTTTTTGATGCTGATGCCAAAGGCATGGCTACAAGAAAATCATCGGGTTTGGTTATCAACGAATTAGCAAAACATATCCACAATCTTGTAGGTGGCTCTGCTGATCTGACCGGAAGCAACAATACCTACCTTGATGGGATTGATGTTTTTACAAGTTCAAAAAGAAGCGGACGAAATCTCTATTACGGTGTTCGTGAGCATGCTATGGCTGCTGCGATGAATGGAATGGCGTTGCATGGAGGTGTTATTCCATTTGGCGGCACATTTCTTGTCTTTTCTGATTATAACAAGCCAGCTATACGTATAGCAGCATTGTCGCAAATTCCATCCATCTTTGTGTTTACGCATGACAGCATTGGCCTTGGTGAAGATGGCCCTACACATCAGCCTATTGAGCACCTGGCAGCTTTACGTGCAACACCAAACGTGAAGGTTTTCCGCCCGGCTGATGCAAATGAAACAGCCTATTGCTGGAAAGCAGCAATCAAATCAGTTGATGGTCCATCACTTTTGGTATTAACACGGCAGGGTCTGCCAACATTAGACAGATCCGTTTTTGGGGATGCCAATGGAACCGAAAATGGAGCATATATACTGAAAAAAGAGAGTAAAGAATCCATTGACCTCATCCTGATTGCTACCGGCTCTGAAGTACACATAGCCCTGGAAACAGCCACAAAGCTTGAAGCAGAAGGATATTCTATCCGTGTGGTTAGTATGCCATGCGTTGAACTATTTGAAAAAACTTCCGCCGATTACCGGGAATCTGTACTTCCAAAGTCAGTGAAAAACAGAATATCCATCGAAGCAGGAGCTACCTATGGCTGGCATAAATGGGTAGGAAGTGAAGGTATCACAGTCGGGATAGACCAGTTTGGTGTATCGGCGCCCTACCAACAGGCGTACGAGCATTTTGGAATTACACCAGAGAAAATTGCATCAAAAGCTATGGAACTGCTCAATTAAGCTGTTTTGGTGGTTCCAGTTTGTGAACAGTGGTAAATGTGATGTCATCAGCCGGCTTTTCATCACCAATAAACAACTCGATGGATGATTGAATCTTCTGTGTAATCGTTTTTGCATGAAGGGATCCGTAAATAGAGATCAGCCCATCAAGGCGTTCTTCACCGTACTCTTCATTTTCACTGTTTCTGGCTTCAATTAAGCCGTCTGTATATAGCAGAAGGCTGTCGCCCGGTTCAAACTTAAACTTCTTTTCCACAAGATTTTTCTGAAGTGCTTTCGTGGTAGTCATACCGAGAGCGAATCCATTTGTATTTAGTTTGAATGTGGTGTCTTTCTGTTTGTTGTACACAATGGGAATGTTGTGGCCGGCTCTTGCAAATGTAAAATAGTCCTCACCATCCGGAAAAAATGCGGCACAAGCAGTTACAAAGGTTTTATCCTGCTTGTTAGACTTTACATAGTTATTCAGTTCAAGGAAGAGTGCTTTCGGACTTGGCTGTAGTTTCTTTATCAGCAGGTGTACAAGTGCTTGCATCCTAACCATATATAAAGCGGCGCTCATTCCTTTACCCGATACATCTGCAATGACAATATAGGTGCCATTCTCCGATCGGATTACATCCACATAATCCCCTCCAACTTCTTGTGCAGTTGCAGCAAAAGAGTGCACCTCAATCTGATTGATTTTTATGTTTGATGGAGGCAACAGGCTTAGCTGGATATCCCGGGCGAAATCGAGCTCTTTTTGTACGTCTGATTTTTCAAGCAATTCAATTAATAGTATAATAAGAATGCCTGAAAACGAAAGTGGCAGAAGTAATGGATGGAGCAAAAAACCGGATAAGCCTATAATCTGAAACAGATAGTGCATAAAGAAACCAACAATTGAAACTCCGAAAACGAGTCTTCTTACCGGATTCAGTCGCTTTGTCAATGCGGATAGAACACTTAACGTACGCTGGTAAATTGGGATCTTTTCGGGTGGTATATCCGGATTTCGCTCCTTTACAGCATCATAGTAAAGATTTTTCAACCGTTCCGAGTCAGATTGAAACTCTTTGCCTAACTGCCTGGAGTTCATGCCGGTAACGTACTCCTGGTAAAAAGATCTGGTACTGTACGATGATTTTGTTTCGTTCTTTAGTGCCATCAGTCTAAACTTTATTTCTTCTAAAGAGTACGTAAAAACCGGGTAAAAGTTCGGACAATTAACTACGGGAATGTTATTTCATCACTCTTTTTGTAGAGGCTGCCTTTTGTTATCGCAAGCAGCTGATTTCTGCCATTCATGATTTGAACCGTACCTGTGAATAATTTATGGGATTGATGCACCACGGTTGCCTCAGCAAAAAGAATATCATATAGCACGGCCGTTTTTGTGAAGGATATGGAATGTTCAACTACCGGTGCAATCTGGCCAAATGTAGCAGCCGAAAAAGCAAGTGCAGTATCAGCCAGCGAGAAAAGGATGCCTCCATGGGTTACACGATACCCGTTGAGCATGGGTTCAGACACTTCGCAGGATATTTTACAGGATCCCTCGCCAACAGAAACAACGTCAACTCCCATCCACTGGCTAAAAGAATCGTTCTCTAATAGCTTCTTAACAATGGTTTGTGCTTTTTTGGCAGCTTCATTATCCATGGAAAAATTCTCCGTTTCGTACTTTTCGCTTCAAAAGCGGATTGGGACGATATCGGTCTTCTCTATACTCTACCTGAAGTGCACTCATTGTATCAAGCACGTAGCTCGGGCCAATTTCATCTGCCCATTGCAGAAGGCCTTTCGGGTAATTCACTCCATAAACCATCGCCAGATCCACCTCTTTAGCAGTGGCAATATTCATAAAAACAGCATCAGATGCTTCATTGATGAGCATTGCCAGAATACGGTTAAAGATTTTGTTACCCAGTTCTTGATCAGTTACAGGTTCTGGATTTTCAGCTCCTTCACGATAATCATAAAATCCTATTCCCGATTTTTTTCCCAATCTGCCCGCTTCCACCATTCTCTTTTGAGCAAAAGATGGTTTAAATCTTGGATCGAAATAAAATTCCTTAAATACTGATTCTGTCACTTTGTAGTTTACATCGTGCCCAATAAGATCCATCAATTCAAAAGGCCCCATTTTAAAGCCGCCAATCTCTTTCATTGCCCAATCAATAGTAACTGCATCTGCTGTGCCTTCTTCGTACAATCGGAGAGCTTCACCGTAAAATGGGCGCGCAACTCTGTTTACAATAAATCCCGGGGTATCTTTGGCAATTACGGTTACTTTCTGCCAGCTGTCGATCAGATTTCGTGTTTTCTCTTTGATTTCATTTGATGTGGAAATTCCGGGAATAATTTCAACAAGCTTCATTAGGGGGGCAGGATTGAAAAAATGCACTCCCAAAAAGCGCTCGGGAATTTCCAGCGCGGCTGAAATTGATGCAATAGAGAGCGAGGATGTATTAGATGCGAGAATACAGCTTTCATCAACCATAGGTTCAATGGATTGAAACAGTTGTTTCTTAGCATCAGTGTCTTCAACAATGGCTTCAATGATGAACCCACAATCTGCACAATCAGACAGCTCTGAAGAAAACGTAATTCGCTGAAGAATAGCGGTAATCTCTTCAGCGGTCATTCTCTTTTTTTCAACCTGACGGTTTAAAATTTTTACAAGTCCGTTTTCAGACTGAGTAAACTGGCGCGCAGAAATATCAAATAGTACAACATCATGGCCATTAGAAGATGCAACCTGTGCAATTCCGGTACCCATTGTTCCGGCTCCAAGTATCCCGATTTTTAATGATTTTTGAGTATTCATATTTAAGAGATTAGACAGATGATTGCCCACCTTTAGTTGCCTTTATATTTAGGTTCCCGCTTTTCCAAAAATGCAGATACACCTTCTCTGTAATCTTTTGTGTTACCTGCTTCACTCTGCAGGTTTGCTTCAAGGCTTAATTGCTCTTCAAGTGTATTCTGGAAGGAATGGTTTATAGCTTCTTTATACAGAGCGAACCCCTTTGTGGGCATATTGGCAAGTTTTTGTGCAATTTGCTCTACTGATTCAGAGAGGTCTTCTGCATCCATAGTATTATAGATTAATCCAATTTCTACAGCTTTTTCTGCTGAAATTTTTTCGTCGAGAAGATACATAGCATTAGTTCGGGCGAAACCTGTTAGCCTGGGCAGGAAAAAGGTTCCGCCGCTATCCGGAATCAACCCAATTCTGCTGAATGCCTGAACAAACATAGCGGTTTTCGAAGCAATTGTGATATCGCAGGCGAAAGCAATATTTGCTCCTGCGCCTGCCGCAGTACCCTGAACGGCACAAACAACAGGTTTTGGTAACTTTCGGATGGCCCTGATGACGGGATTGTACGTCGTCCTCACTGTATCTGCCAACTGATAACCGCTTTCTTTTGCCCGTTCCATTACTTCCGGAAGATCCTGTCCGGCACAAAACGCTTTGCCCGTGGCTTTCAAAATAACGCATCGAACATCATCCTCTCGGGCACGTTTCAATGCAGCCTGAAGCTCAAGGGCCATAGGCTCCGTAAAGCTGTTGTACTTCTCAGGCCTGTTGAGTGTAATGGTAAAAACGGAATTTTGAAGTTCAGTTAGGATTAGTGACATATTGACTATGTGAATTTACAATCGGTTAATACCTGTGCAGAACCTGTTCGTGTGAATCTAATTGAATAGAAAAAGTGAATTTCTTCTCTGTTGTGATGTCGGCTCTGCATCAAACATTTGGCGCCGAATGGCATTGTTGTAATCTGTAACACTTAAGGGAAAATTTCCCGCTCCGTGAAAGTCGAAATTGAGCCTGTTTCTTATTATGCCTGCTCCAAAATGCAGAATAAAGAGCGTTGGTTTATTGTCTACATCAATAAGATTTCGTTGTGTTAGGGCTGAATGAAAGAGGGTATTGGTTTGAATTGAAATATCGTAATCGGAGAAGAACATTTCCGGGGTTAGCCTCACATCTATTTCCTGAATAATTTGAGATGAATCTATCTCATCAACAGAAACCCTTAGCTGTGCAAAACCATCAGAAAGGCTGATCATGAAAAACAGGCCTGCAAAAATGGGTTTCATTTTCATCTATATACATTTAAAATGTTCAAAGGGTTGTTTGCAGTCATTACAATAATGCTGAGATTTACAGGCTGTTGAGCCAAATTCGCTTTGAAGTTCGGTATTCAAAGAATCACAGTAGGGGCAAGGTACTATTTTTTGGGAGCCTTTTAAATTGGTAAGAAAATCCGAATCACGTTCTGTTTTTTCCGGCGGAGCAATTCCATACTCTTTGAGTTTAAATTTAGCGCCATCAGTCATCCAGTCGGTAGTCCAGGCCTCTTTGAAATCGGTGATAATAGCTACATTTTCAAGCCCTTTTGCTTTCAGTTTTAACGCGATATCCTTTTCAATTGCATTCATTGCCGGGCAACCAGAGTAAGTTGGGGTAATTACCACATTAATTCCGTTCTTACTAACATGAACTTCTCGCACAATGCCCATCTCAACAACATTTAAAACGGGGATTTCCGGGTCACTAACTTCTTCCAGATAGCTCCATATTTTCTCTTTTGATATAGATGTTATTGCGGCCATTTCTGAGCTATTTCCATTCTGCATCGGGGTATGATCTCCTCAAAAACTGCATTTGTGCAAGCAGATGCCCCAGGTGTTCTGTATGCCGGCCACTTCTTGCTCCTGTGAACATGTACTGCTCGTAATCAGGCAGGGTAAGTGTTGCCTCAGTAAGAGTTGAGTTTACGAAACTTCGCCATTCAGGCCGCCATTTTGTTACGTCACTATAAAGATTATGCTCAATGGCGGCTTCGAAAGCTTTATCAAGTTCAAACATTTCCCCTGTGTACATCCAGAGTTCATTAAATGCATTTTGGATGCGACTTTTACTTTCGTTGGTACCGTCTCCCAGGCGTAAAACCCACTCTCTGCTGTACCTAAGGTGATATTTGATCTCTTTGAAATGTTTCTGTAGCATACCGTTGAACTGTTCCTCTTCAACTATTTCAATCAGTTCTTTGTACAAAAAGTAGCTAAAGAGGCTGAATAGAAACTGGCGGGTTATGGTAAATGCAAAGTCACCCTTTGGAAGCTCTGTGAGTGCAATATTCTTGAAATCAATATCATCTCTGAAATAGGCGAAAAAATCTTCGTCGGGTTTATTATCAAGCTTGGCAGCATACTCATAGAGAGCTGAAGCGTGGCCTATCATATCCAGTGCAATGTTTGCCAGGGCGAGATCTTCCTCAAGTTCCGGCCCATGCCCCGCCCATTCAGAAAGCCTGTGCCCAAGTATTAAACGATCATCAGCAAGCCGCAAAAGAATTTCGACTAATGCTTCCTGTCTGGTTTGTGGTATGGTATCGAACGTGCTCATTTTGTTAGTCTTGGATCAAGAGCCCTGAGAATCTCATAACTCAGAACTAATTCTATAGTCTATTTTCTTTTCTTTACGGCTCTCGGTACACTGTAAAACTGAGGGTGCCTGTATGCTTTGTCGTTTGCGGGGTCGAAAAATGGCCCCCTGTCTTCCGGTGAAGATGCAGTGATTTGATCTGATGGAACAACCCAGATGACAATTCCTTCATTTCTGCGTGCATATGTATCCCTGGCATTTAATAACGCCATCTCTGCATCGGGGGCGTGTACACTGCCCGCATGTTCAAAAGGTTTGCCATCAGAAGGCTGATAGAATACCTCCCAAAGCGGCCATTCAGTAGTGTGTGTTGATGATTCAGTCATAGATTAGTTTTGTTCAATTTCACATATCTGCCGTTCTAAGAAGCCTTTTCAAGTTCTCTTTTTCGGGCATATTCTTTTGCGGCTTTTCTAACCCATTCACCTTCTTCGTATGCTTTTCTACGTGCTTTCATGCGCTCACGATTCATTGGGCCATCGCCTTTTACCACACTCCAGAATTCATCCCAGGGGATATCACCAAATTCCCAATGGCCGGTCTCTTCGTTGTAGGTCAGATCAGGATCAGGAAGTGTTATTCCGATCGCCTCAGCCTCCATTACAGTGCGATCTACAAAGTGCTGGCGAAGTTCATCGTTGGTTTTTGTTTTAACACCCCATTTAATGAGTTCTGCACTGTTTGGAGAGTCAGTATCATGAGGGCCAAACATCATTAACGTAGGCCACCACCAACGATTTACAGCATCCTGGGCCATTCTTTTTTGTTCAGCAGTTCCACTCGCCATTTTTGCAAGCATTTCATACCCCTGCTTTTTATGGAAGCTCTCTTCTTTACAGATTCTAAGATTTGCACGAGCATACGGTCCATACGATGATTTTGCGAGCATCGTCTGGTTTACAATTGCGGCACCATCAACCAGCCATCCAATCACGCAGATGTCTGCATATGTAAGAGTAGGGTAGTTGAAAATGCTGGAGTATTTTGCATTACCGTAGATGTAATCTTCAATCAAATCTTTACGCCGCACACCCAGCGTCTCAGTTCCACTGTAGAGGTAGAGCCCATGACCGGCCTCATCCTGCACTTTTGCAAGCAGAACCATTTTTCGTTTCAATGATGGTGCACGGGTTATCCAGTTACCTTCCGGCAGCATGCCAACAATTTCAGAGTGTGCGTGCTGGCTCATCATCCTGACTAGTTGCTTCCGGTAACGTTCAGGCATCCAGTCTTTCGGTTCGATTGTTTCGCCGTTGTCAATCCGTTTTTGGAAATCGTCTAACTGTTTTTGGGTATCCATAAAAGCGCTTTTTTGAAAAGATAGCGAATATTTTGTTTCAAATATGTAAACAGGAATATATGGATTTCAGTTCAAAGGAGAGATAAAAAGAAACCTCTGTTTGGCGGTATTTATCGTTAGGCAATTTTCTGTGTTGACAAAATGCTTTCAAATGAATAGCGTTTAACAGGAAATGAATGTTTAAATCATCGCAGGAGGTATCATGGAATATGCATCGAAGCTTTCTCTACAATTATTCACCAAAGTTCAGGATGATTTTGAAAAAAGACAGTACATCATTCTGAGTGAACTGAAGAAAATTTCAACACAGTTTCAGTATTATAAAATATACCCTCATCTAAGCGAATTGATTGAAATTCACAAAACTCTTAAAGATATCATCGCAAGGCTAACAGATTTAAAGAGCAAATTTCCGAAGAGAATTGGAAAAATTGACTGGGTAAATCGTACCATTGAGCATGAGGTGGTTTTTGTGGATGGAACGGATCTTACAGCAGTAGTAGATCTAATTAAGTGGGCGCTTCCGGCTATCGAAAAAGTGATCAGTGAAGGGATTGCTATACATGAATTTGTTGAGAAAGATCTCTCCGTTGAGCATGTTGGCATACTTCCAACCTACAAAGATGAAGGCTATTTTTTTGTGCCGGATAATGAAAGCAGGAAACTCAATCTGTTTCGATTTGAACTCTCCCTCTTTAAAAGTTCAGAAGATGAATACAGATCACTTAAGACGCGCTTGTTAAAATCACTCGAACAGGGGCGGGCACACTACTCACCTGGATCGATAAAACTTGAGCTGATAAAAGAGGAGAAAGAACTGCCAAATCCCGCTACCTACGCTTTTGATACTCGGCTTGATTTCTCATTTCAACAAACAATTTTACCGATTGCAAAACGCAAATTGATGAGAGCGATCTATCAGTGAGTTTCATTCAGTTATTCTTTATTTTCAATAAGAGAAGAAAAAAACAGTTACTTTCTGGCTGAGAGAACCCCCTGAAAATTAATGTGCTAAGTATACTAAACTGAATGAAATTTTTATTCGACATCGGGCACCCGGCCGATGTGCATTACTTTCGGAATACCATAAATTTCTTACAAGATAGGGGACATGCAGTAAGGATTTATGCTCGCGATAAAGATGTAACTCACAAGTTACTTTCTGCATACGGATTTGAATTCGTCAGTAAGGGCAGAGGCGGCAGGCTGATATCCGACAGGCTTACATACACTATCAAGAGTTTGCAAAAACTGCATGAGGGCGTTTCGGATTTCAATCCGGATATTTGTGTGAGCCATGCTTCACCCTATCTCGCTATGATGGCTCGGTTGCATGGGGTTCCAAACATCATGTTTAATGATACAGAACGTGCTGCGCTCTTTAAAACCGTACTCCGCTTTTTCAAACCGGAGGTCTACTCACCCGATTCTTTCACTGAGGCTGATGAAAATCGGCAAAAACTGGTTCCATCCTACATGGAGCTGGCATATCTGCACCCCGATCACTTTAATCCCAACGAAAAGATAAAAGAGATGACCGGTGAAAATTATATACTGCTACGGTTTGTGGGAAATCATGCCACGCATGATCTTGGCTATCCCGGTATTACAGATGATCAAAAACGAGAGATGGTAGAAAGGCTGAAACATTATGCAACGGTGTGGATTTCTTCCGAAGAGAGTTTACCCGATGACCTTCAAGCCTATCGTTTACAAGTTTCTGAAGAACAAATTCATGATGTTATTGCCTTTTCCCGGTTGGTGATGGGGGGAAGCGGCACAATGAGCTCTGAGGCTGCCATGCTGGGTGTACCGGCAATATTTGTGAATAACAACCGTCTTGGCTACATCAACGAATTGGGTGATACCTATGGATTGGTATATCGTTACAGAAACAGAAAGCCGGAACGTGAAAATGCCTTACAGAGAGCAGCTAAAATTTTAGAGGACAAACACACCGAAAAATATGCAGAGCGGCGAAGGAAAATGCTGGCTGATAAGCAGAATATGACCCGGATTATGCTTGATATCATCAGCCAAAAAGCTGTTGAACTCGGCAAAGAGGTTTAACCCAATGAAAACCGTACTGAAACGCACTCTTTATGTTGTTGTTCTGACTCTTTTCTATTTCACAGTTTGGAGCAGTGTTCGCGGCTGGGTTACCACTTATACAGTTTTGCCCCAGGTTGAGTTAGCCAAAGAATATTGCAACAAAACCATTTATGTTGATCAAAACAGGCCTACGTCCACAATTATCCACGTGTATAATGAGCGTAACGAGCAGTATGATACCATTTACTATACAACACCAGCCGGATTTTACCTGCTTTTCGGGCTGGTTTTTGTGATTTTATTTGGCGGTGCTGCTATTTACTACAAAGTTCTTCTGGGATACCACCTGGGTTTTTGGATTCTAAGCATAATTTCGATGATGCCAGGCTTCTGTATTCACCCTTTATTTTTCCATGTATCGAATCTTGGTATTATTTATCTCACTCCGTTTGTAACCTTTTTGGTAATTATTTTTTTGATGTCGCCTAAATTATTAACGGCTTTCAAAATCAGCGATCAGCAGAAATAGAATTTAAGAAATCTGTGGTTTGATCTATTCCACTTTTGATTGAATATGCTTCAACAGTTTTGTGGCTGTGTTTGAATTTCTCTTTTATGGAAGAATAGTTGTTAAACACATATTCAATTTTTTCCTGAAGTTCAGCCACATTATCCGGTTCAAATAAGAACCCGTTTTCGCCGTCGATGATATACTCTTTAATCCCGCCGGTATTGGCTGCAATTACGATACAACCTGAAGCGATTGCCTCGATGCCAATAAGGCCTAAAGGTTCTTCGCGTGAAGGGAAGAGTACAATTTTTGATTTACTGAAAAGTGCAGCCAGTTCATCATCAGTAATTCTTTCATGTATAATCATAATATCAGAAAGATTCTGAGTGTGAATAGTATTTAAGAGTCTGTTTTTTAGAGCCCCGTCAGTATATAAATGGATTTTCAAATTATTCTGAATGTAGAATGATTTATTAGAATGTTGTGCTTTAAGAATCAGATCAACCCCCTTTTTCCAAATAGCAGAGCCAGCAAAGCTAATATCGATAGTTCGTTCATTCTCCCTCAAATGAAATAGCTCAGCGTTATAACCGGGCGTAATTAGTGTTGATTTTAACCCATATTCCGACTGAATTACTTTCTGCATAAAATTGCTGTTAGTCACAATAAAGTCACTTTTTTCGAGAACATATTTTGTGAGGCGGAAATAAATTCCCTTGTTTTTTGAAAAGTCGTTCGCGCTTCCGTGAACATAGCATACATGCTTGATTCCATGCATTTTTTGCAACGCAGGAATTAAGATGCCGGGCAGAAGTTCGCCATGGGAGTAAATTACATCGTAGCTTTTTGCTTTGTATAAAAATTGGGGCAGAAAAGACCAGATTAATGCAAGTAACTTCAGGAGGCTCGATAAGGCATTGCCGGTTCCAAGATCAGATTTAAACCAACGGTAGTAGAGATTATATACAAGGCCAACTTCATCATACTTCTGCTTCAATCCTTTATGGATATTCTTAACAAAAATCTGGTGTGTTGGATTTTTTTTTGTTGGATAACTATTTGTGGCGATAAGTATTCGCATCAGAAAAACATCGGAAAACAGCTTATAGTTACATTCTTCAATAGTAAGAAGGTACTAATTTTGATTTCAATTAATACCGTTTAACTGGACGCCATTTAGTATTGAATAGACAACTGACCTACTATTTTAGTATCTTTTCGATTAACATAAACAGACGTGCTATTGGACTTTTTAAAAACCTACGCAACACTCATTGAGAGTGAAATTCATCAGCTTAACCTTCCGGAAACACCTAAAACCCTTTATGAGCCCCAGCGTTACATTCTTGCAAGCAAGGCGAAACGCGTGAGGCCAATGCTAACCTTAATGGCAACGGGGATGTGCGGAGAATCCATAGAAAAAGGCATTCCTGCAGCGCTTGCGGTTGAGTTGGTACACAACTTTAGTTTGATTCATGATGACATTATGGATCAGGCAGACAGCAGGAGAGGGAGTGAAACGGTTCACATAAAATGGGATGAATCTACAGCAATACTTTCCGGGGATGGCATGCTTATACAGGCAATGATTCAGCTCCATTATGTAGCAGATAATGTTGATCACAAGAAATTGAGCCGAGTATTTCTTGAAGGCATCAATAAAGTATGTGAGGGTCAGGCTCTGGATATGGAATTTGAAAATCGCCTCAATGTAACCCCCGATGAATACATGGATATGATATCTGGTAAAACGGGCGCGTTGATTTCAGTTTCTCTGGTGATGGGAGGTATTTGCGCAAAGGCGGATCAAAAAAAACTTGAAGCGTTGAGTGAAGTTGGCTATTCCTTGGGCAGGGCATTTCAGGTACAGGACGATATTCTGGATGTAATTGCTGATCCGGAAAAGTTTGGAAAAAAGAAGGGCGGCGACATATATGAAGGAAAAAAAACCTACCTCATGTTAAAACTCCTGGAGCGTTGCAATAAAGAAGATGGAAAATGGTTAATCAACTGTCTTGAAAACAAGGCAATGAACCAAGATGACGTATTGAGAGTCATAAACTTATATGAGAAATACGGAATTATAGATGATGCCGAATCTTTAATGAAGACTTACTATTTGAAAGCTGAAAAAGCCCTTGAAATATTTGAAGAAACCAAATATAAAGGAGATCTTTTACAGCTAATTAATTTCTTAAAAAATCGTGAATTTTAGTTTGATGCGTACTACTTTACTATTACTCCTTGCAGCCTCTTTTACTCTTTTATCCTGCCGAAGTCAGGATCTTATCCGCCCGGGTGATACACTCGAAGTTGCATTCGAAAAAGCCATGAACCAATTTGAATTGGGTAACTACGGCGATGCTGCAAGGGCATTTGAAACTGTAATATCTATAGGAAGGGGTACAGAGATTGGTCAGGATGCACAATTCTATCTCGCTGAAACCTATTTTAATGACAGAAGATTTCTGCTTGCTTCTTCAGAATATAACAGATACGTGCAATTTCATCCAAATTCACCCCGCAGGGAAATTGTAGAATTTCGTGAAGCGAAATCATACTACAATCTTAGCCCCCGATTTAAATTGGACCAAACGTACACAAACAGAGCTATTGAACGCTTTCGCTTATTCAATTCGCGCTACCCGAACTCTGACCTTCGCGAAGAAGCAGCTACCCTTATTACTGAATTGAGGGATAAATTAGCACGAAGAGATTTTAATGCCGCTGAATTTTACATGAGAACCCGTCAGTATAATTCAGCAGCAATTTATTATGGCCTTGTGATTGATCAATTTCCGGAATCATCATGGGCTGAGAGAGCACTTTTAAGGCAAATTGAAGCCTATTTCTTGTTTGCTGAAAATAGTGTTGAGAGAAGGCAGGAGGAGCGGTACGAAAAAGCTCTTGAGAGCTACAGCAGATACCTTCAGTTGTTTCCTCAAGGAGAAAATCGCAGCCGTGCTGAAGAATTATATGACAGGATAAATCGTGGACTGGAAAGTGTACGAAACAGGTCAGTGGCTCAATCAAACTAATAGAAGGCGTTGAAAAAGCGAATTGGTGTTTTTGGAGGGTCGTTCGATCCTGTTCATAATGGCCATATTCATATCGTAAAAAGCTTTCTGAAAAGTGGTGTAATTGATGAAATATTAATTACACTAACCCCAAGTCCACCTCATAAAGATCATTTAACTCAAGCTCCTTATCACCACAGATTGCGGATGCTTGAACTTGCCTTTGCCGGGTTTGATCAGGTTCGCATAAGTGATTTAGAAAAATCATTGCCGGCGCCATCTTATTCATTGCAAACCATGCAAAGCCTGAAGGCCAGTAATCCCGCCTGCCTTTTTTTTCTTTGTATGGGAGAAGACAGCCTTGAAAGCTTCCATACCTGGCATCGGTACAAAGAACTTTTGGCTGAGGTTACGTTGCTTGTAGCTGCACGGCCGGGTAGCAATGGCGGTTTGGTAGCTGAAGAGATACTTGAAAAAACAATTTTTGTGAGTAATAGTGAAATAGATATATCATCTACAACAGTAAGAAGCCGTACCGCTGAGAAACATGTATTGCCGGAACCTGTTGCTGAATATATCCGAAAAAATAATCTCTATACGTAATAGATCTATGATGAACCGGTCAGAATTTTTAAGGCTAAGCAGCATCGGTGCAGTTACATTGCCGGTTGGCCTAACCAAAAAAACTACGGGAAAGCCTGAATTAATAAAGCCCAAAAGATTAAAAACAGGAGATAAGATTGCATTTACTGCACCTGCCGGACTGCTGCACGATCACAGAGACTTCAGGCGAATGCGGGAAGTTATGGAGTCTTTAGGGCTTGAGGTTGTTTTTGGGGAGTTTGTTCGCGAAAGGCATGGCTATTTTGCCGGAACAGACTATCAGCGGGCGTTGGATTTAATGCGTTTTTTTGATGATGACTCCGTAGATGCGATTGTGGCAGTTCGTGGTGGATGGGGTTGTGCAAGGATTTTACCTCATTTGGATTATAATGTGATAAAAACCAACCCAAAAATATATTGTGGCTTTAGCGACAACACCACGCTTCACATGGCATTTAACAAACATTGCGGATTAATAACCTATCACGGGCCAAATGGTGCCTCTGAGTGGACCGACATCACCAAGAGTAGTTTTAAAAAAACCTTGATGGATGGTGAAGATGTAGTTTATTCATCACCAAAGGGTTTTACAGTGATCAATCCCGGTATTGCAAAAGGGAGATTAATGGGAGGGAACCTGACTATTCTTACTACAGCATTAGGAACGGATTACCAACCCGATTTAACGGATGCAATTTTATTTGTTGAGGATATCGCTGAACCTCCCTACAAAATAGACAGAATGCTCACGCATTTAAAGCGGGCCAAAATGCTTGATAACCTGAGAGGATTTATTTTCGGTCAGTGTACAAACTGTGCAGAACCAAGAGGGGCCAATTTTACGATTGAAGAAGTATTGAATGACCACATAAAGCCACTTGGAATTCCGGCAATGATTGGTAAAGATATTGGCCACGATCCCGATAATCTAACCATTCCAGTTGGCCTTCAGGCAGAACTCGATTCAAAAACCGGAACCCTTAGGACGCTTGAATCAACAGTGGCGTAAAGGGTTAAAACATGTAGCTGAAAGAGATGCTCAGCTGTACATTATGAACATCATATGGTTCAAAGTTTGCTATGGTCAAACCTTGAAAACGTCCATAATCAAATCGCCCATAGTTGTATAATCTGGTCCAGGAAAGTTCACCCGTCAGTACAAAATCACTAAATGAGTATAAACCACGTGTTCCAATTGTTAAATCCGTTCGATTTCTCCAGTAATCACCAAAACCCTGGCGAAATTCTTCAGGACGGTTCAGAGACCTGTCATACATGTAGTGGAAGTGGTTGTTATCTGAAAGCCTGCGGATAAAAAAACCAACCCTGCCCTGATTAATGTATCCGTCAATGCTTAAGAACTGGCTGTTAGAGCCCGGACCTATTGCAGCACCTATTACCTGTCCCCGGTTAGTATGTCCCTGCCGGATGTCGGGATGTGTATAATAGTAGTTTTGCGGCCGCACTTCCTGAATGTAAGAGGGTGTCATGTTTGTAAATTCAAGATTTATCTTGTAGAAACTTGCGAGTGGTGCAAAAACAATTTGTTGAATACCAAAAGCGTAACCACTGTTATGGCGTGGCTGCATCAACAAATCCCGTGAATCGTAAGCAAAATCGTCTCTGAAAAACTCACCATAAATTTCAAAGCGGCTTTCGGGCCATAACCATCTGGCATAGATGGAGTTCATGTGATTTCTGGGCTTCAGATTCTGAATGGCGCCGCGTGTATCAAGAAAGTTCTTGTAGAAAAACGGATCGAGTACCATACCAATATCTTCACCGCTTAGTCTGTTGTTTTCAAGGTAAGTATGAATTGCCCGAGCAAAACCTACATGAAAATTGGGCGCAAAAGCAGGCGAATACGATATGTTGATAGCATTCATGAATCTGTTACGGTCAGCTTCTTCATCGCTAATGAAGTAGTCAGAATCTTCCGGGAACGCTCCAAGCCATTTAAATTCGAATTTGCCAAGATATGGCACTCTCACGGGAGATCGGGTGCCTATAAAAAAGTGATTCATGCCCGGCGCATTGTTACTGATTAGCAGCGGATACTTTACATTACCACCCCACCAGAGAGATTCGTTGCTTAGCCCTGCTTCGAAGCTCTTGTAATGCAGCCTTATTGATGAGTGTCCAAGATTAAACGTGCTGAATGGATCTTCACCAAACCGGAACGGCCTGTCGATAATATCTCCCACGGCTTCGGCCACAAAAAGCCGGTTGCCTTCACCATCCGAGGGGATAAATCTTGGTACTTCGAACTCATTGTTCTGATGCTGAATGAAATGCGGTTTGAAGGTTATTGTCAGATAATCTGATGTAATCCAAACACCACCCTGAAATTCTGCATTTAATCCGCGTCCGTACCAAGCTGCTCCATTATTTTCGCCGTACGGCACGGTACTATTCGTAGTAAAACCCAGCATTGGCCTGTATACACCGGCTTTGAACGTGTAGCCAAGATCAATTGTACTGTTATCTATTTTGCGTGTCCAGAATCCAAAATCTCTATCTGCGTTCTCGAGGTAAGCATCGTACGTGTGGTTCCAAACCGGCCGTAATGTGAATGATGTGTGAGCAGATCCCTGAAATAATTGCTGAATGCGAAGCTGTTCCTCTTTGATATCATCAACCGGTATTGTTTGGCCAAATAAAGACGTGTTGTAAAGCAAACCGAGGAGAGTGCAGAGTAAAAGAATCCTTTTCATTGGGTTAAAAGGATGTTTATAGAAATTTAACAGATTGATCATTTTCATAGGATATAAGTAATTCCAATTTGAAACTGAACATTTGTACGGTCGTTACGATCATAATTTGTGGCATTAAAACCGTCAAATCGCCCGTAATCGAATCTTCCATAGTTATAAGCTCTCGTCCATGTAAGGCGGCTGTTGATGTAAAAAGGCCCGGGGCCGTAAAGAAAGTTGAGGCCAAAATTCAGGTTTACCCTGTGGCGGAAATAGTCGCCGAAATTAGCAGATAGTGCGTTGGATGCGGAGCCTCTTTCAAAATGGAAATTGTCGTTTTCTGCTACTCTCTGGGCAAATATGCCAACCCGATAATTATCTTTATAGGCATCCAAAGCCAGGAATTGGCTGTTTGAGCCCGGCCCTATAGCTGCACCCTGAATTTGCCCGTAATTTGTATTTCCTTGTCTAATTTGGCTATGTGTGTAAAAGTTTCCCTGAAATCGAACTTGTTGCAGAGCAGGGACAGTAATGTTTGTAATCTCAAAGTGAGTTTTCAGAAAATCAAAATATGGCGCATCTGATATTTTTTGAAACCCTAAAGCATAAGCACTGTTATGATTTGGTTGATTGATGAAATCTCGCAGATCATAGCTAAAATCTTCTCGGGCAAATTCAGCAAATATTTCTGCCCGAGCTTCAGGAAAAACAAGATGAAAATAGACAGAAGCAATCTGATCCTGATCATCTATACCTGCTAAATTAGCTCTATTGGAACTTTCGAAAATGTTAAAAAAGTAAGTTATTTGAGAAAAGTTGAAGCCTCCATCCTGGTAGATGTAGCTGCCGTTAATTGCACCAATTGTTAGATTTGGAAAGATTGATGGCGAAAATGCAACATTCAAAAAATTAACAAAACGTGTTCTGCCTGCCTCAGGTCCCAGGAAATAGTCAGACTCGGCAGGATACCCTCCTAACCATCTGGCGTTTATTTTTCCAATATACGGAATGTTAACGGGCTGCCGGGTTCCAAAAAAAACGTGCCGCAGGCCTGCAGAGTTATTACTCATTATCAGTGGGTATCTCCTCATTGATCCCCACCAAAGTGGCTCTGAACTTATTCCTGCCTCTACTTTATTATAATGGAGCCTTATGGATGAGTTGCCAAAATTAAATATTGAAAAAGGATCCTGTCCAAATCGAAAGGGAGCATCAACCCGGAATTGAAGTCCCTCAGAACTGTAAAGAGTATTTCCAGCTGCATCTCTCTGGATAAATCTTGGATAGAGAAAGTCTCTATTTTCATGATATATAAAGTGAGGCTCGAAATTGACAGAAATATATTCGGATTTAATATAAAAGCCCCCCGTGAACTCAGTTGTATGTCCTCTTCCATACCAGGCAGCAGCGTTATTTTCTCCCATGGGGAGCCTTGTGTTAAACGTATTCTGAATTGATATTGGCAGTAACCCTGCATAAAAACCTTCAAATATTTCCGTTTCAGAAGTCGTTAGATGACGCAGCCACCACTTATTGTGATTAATATTTCTACTGAAAACATCATTGTAGAAGTTAAATGTTGAAGGGCGATTTATCGCACCGTAATTAAGTGAATCCTGAAGTAGTAGATTCAATTGCAGTTGCTCGTCCATTATGCTACCAACAGATATGGTTTGAGCTTGCATATTGGAAGCAGAGAGTGCAAATGCAACAGATATAGTGAGAAAGTAGCTCAAACTCTTCAATAAAATACTGTAATTTTTAAACTTCAGTCTCATAAAATATAATCAAAGAATATTGCTTGGCAGTAAAAAGAAATACGATATAAACTTTTTGGCATTAAATATTATGAATCTAAATCCGTTGAAAGTTTGACATTATTTCAAACTATTAAAACAGGGTATTTATGCGGATTAATCTCTAAAGATAAATGGATTTGGCGGAAATGCATATTACAAATTAAACGTCAGACAGGTTTAATAGGTGTATAAAATTTGTTACTTTTATATGCTATCTGCGAATATGCCGCAAACTCTTACAACAGCTATTTCTAAATTTATTTTATGTCTCAGTACGCACCTGAAGAGGATGTTTTAGACGAACAAAAACATTCCAACAATAAAACAAATGTTCGTGTTGAAGAAAACCCGGAAGAAGAAGTAGATATTTGGAATCTTGTAAGAATTATTTGGGCTGGGCGCAAGATAGTACTCCTTTTTGCTTTGGCTTTTTTATTGTTAGGTCTTTTTCATATTAGCACAGGGCCAACTGAATATACTTCAGATGCAGTGTTGTTACAGGAATCCTCAAGAGATCAAAGTAACACACAACGTCTCCTGCAGCAATTTGGTGGTTTTGGTTTCAATACATCGAGTGGTGGCTCAACTGATATGCTTGGCCCGGGAATGTATCCTACAATTGTATCGAGTATTGAGTTTCAAAGAGAGTTAATTGCAGAACCTATAGAATTTAGCCGATTCGATAATCCCATAACGCTTTATGAATTCTTTGTAGAACATCACCAACCGCCTTTTCGAGATAAAGTATATTCCTTTATTCGTAATTATACTATTCAGTTGCCTTTTCGTATAGTAGACTGGATTACAAATATTAGTTTTACTCCTGAAGAGCCTGAAGAAGAAATTGAAGTAGAACAAGAAATTGATAGCAGGGTATTGATATTGTCAAGAAGAGAAGCAAGTACAATTGCAGAAGTTTCCGGAAGAATTAGTTTGAGTATTGATGGCAATATAATTACGGTAAATACCACCATGCCGGATAGGAAAGCGGCTGCTATGCTTAACGTACAGGTTATTGAACAGATTCAGGAATACGTTACTAATTATAAAATAGAGAAGGCGAGACAGAATGTTGAATTTACAGAAAACAGGCTTGTTGTAGCCGAAGAGAGATATGAAGAGGCTCAAAGAGCACTTGCAGAGTTCAGAGATCAAAACATAAATCTTGCAACGAATATTGCAAGAACGGAAGAAGAAAGGCTTGCCAACCATAGAGACAGGATGTTTAACGTCTACAACTCTCTGTCTGTTGAACTTGAACAGGCAAGACTCAGGCTTCAGGAAGAAACACCGTTATTCTCTATCATGCAAAAATCCAGTGTACCAACAAGGAGTTTGGGAAGCTCTAACAGGGCAATTGTAGTATTTGTGATATTAGGTGTAATATTTGGATTCTTGTTCATCTTCGGCAGATTAATTTTTATAAAATTGAAAGAAGAAGTGTTTGATAAAGAAACACCAGAAAAAGTACAAAAAGAGAGGTTAGAGTATCAGTACTGAACAAGAAGTTGATTTAATAACAATGTTACTGGCTTAAATGATTAAATCACTTAAAAAAATCTACAGTTTACTGCCAAGAAAAGACCGTTTTCGTTTCGGGCTTTTGTTTGTAATGATGGTGGTTGCTTCTCTCTTTGAGCTTATAGGTATAAGTTTAATTCCAGCGTTTGTAATTAGCATTGCTGAACCCGAGCGTATTTTAAGTATACACATTCTGGGAGACTTTTTACGGGATATGGGAATTGACACAACACAAAGGCTTGCACTTACAGGTGCAATAGCACTTATTACAGTCTATTTATTAAAAAACACATATCTGACCTATTATAAATACTTAAAACAGAAATTTGTTTTAAATAAAAGGTTATATCTGCAAAACAGATTGTTTAAGGCTTACATGACAGCGCCTTATACCTTCTACTTAAATAAAAATTCTGCTGAATTATTAAGGAACGTTAATGGTGAGATTGGAAAGATTATAACTGGTACTGTTTTACCTTTTTTGGAGATAAGCTTAAACACAATTACGTTCATTTTTATTATCGGAGCCCTTCTTTACCTTGAACCTGTAATCACAATTGTAACGGTTGTGATGATGGGTGGTGGTGGCTACATTTTCCTAAGTATAACTCAAAAAAAGACAGAAGATTCAGGGCGAATAAGCCGTCTTGCAAGTGGAGATATGAATCGGATGATTTTGCAAGGGTTAGGTGGCTTTAAAGAGGCAAGAGTATTGAATCGTGAGAGCTTATTTCTAAAGCAGTATAATAAGTTTGCAAAAAAGGGCATTGGTGCAGCCATCTACCAGACAGTTGTTAAGAGTTTGCCTAAGCCTATTATAGAGACTTTGTTAATTACCGGTATATTGGTAGTGACACTCATCATGATTTTTGAAGGCAGGTCATTTAACCAGATCATTCCTACCCTCACTCTTTTTGGTGTTGCTGCCGTTAAATTAATGCCAATCTTCAATACATTTGTTCAACAAGTAACAAGTATTCGTTACAGTGCCGACGCAGTATTTACTGTGAGTGGTGATCTTGAATATCTTGAAAAAATAACTGCCTCAGAAGAGAAAGAAAACCTCAAAGCCGTTGAAAGGGTAAACCTGCAAAAAGAAATAGTTCTGGATAATGTTAGTTATAGGTACCCCGGAGCGGATAGCTTTGCAGTAAAAAATATCAATCTCACTATTCCAAAAGGAGATGCTGTTGCATTTGTAGGTGCATCCGGTGCAGGAAAAACCACACTTGTAGACCTTATACTTGGTTTACTTGAGCCTGAGAGTGGAAGAATTTTGGCTGATAGTACAGATATATCGGAGAACCTAAGGGGCTGGATGAAAAATATCGGGTATATTCAACAGTCGAATTATCTGTTCGATGAAAGAATTTTCAGAAATATTGCTTTTGGCATACCTGATGATGAAGTAGACGAAGAAAAATTGAGGAATGCCATAGAAGCAGCTCAGCTCGGTGATTTAATAAAGCGTCTGCCTATCGGGTTAAAGACAAGAGTTGGTGAGCGAGGTGTAAGGTTATCCGGAGGGCAGCGACAGAGGGTAACCATTGCAAGAGCACTTTATAATAATCCTCAGATTTTGGTAATGGATGAGGCTACATCTGCACTCGATAACATTACAGAAAAATTTGTTATTGAAGCGATAGAACGGCTTAGAGGAGACCGAACGATTATTATGATTGCCCATCGGCTAACTACCGTAAAAAATTGCGATATCATTTACATGATGGAAGAGGGCGAAATTGTTGCGAAAGGAACGTACAATGAGTTAATGGAAAACAGCCAGCAATTCAGGAAAATGAGCCTTATTGACGATTAAATTTCCTGATTTTTTTGCAGGAATCTTTAGAAAATTATGGATTTAAATAAAAAATCAATACTTATAACCGGTGGTACCGGTTCTTTTGGCAAAGCATTTGTAAAACGGGTTTTAAGCGAATGGCCAAATATAGAAAGGTTAGTCATCTATTCACGGGATGAACAGAAACAGTTTGAAATGGCACAAGAGTACCCACATAAAGATTACCCGATGATTCGGTTCTTTATTGGTGATGTGCGGGATTACAGCAGGCTGAAGAGGGCGCTCAACGGTATTGATTATGTGATTCATGCTGCAGCTATGAAACATGTACACATCGCCGAATATAATCCTGATGAATGTGTGAAAACGAACATTGGTGGAGCAGAAAACCTTGTAAAAGCGTGTTTATCAAATGGAGTTAAAAAAGTCGTCGCGCTATCTACAGATAAAGCAGCTGCACCTGTCAATTTATATGGAGCTACCAAACTGGTGTCCGACAAGCTCTTTATTGCGGCAAACAATATTCGGGGATGGAATCCCATCACATTTTCTGTAGTGAGATATGGAAATGTTATGGGGTCAAATGGGTCGGTAATACCCTTCTTTATGAAAAAAAGGGATGAGGGTGTTCTGCCTATTACTAATACAAGCATGACCCGTTTTTCCATAACCCTTGCAGATGGAGTAAATATGGTACTGCATGCTCTTGAACATGCCTGGGGCGGTGAATTATTTGTTCCGAAAATCCCATCATACCGAATTACTGACGTAGCTGAAGCAATTGGACCAAACTGCAAACATGAAGTGATAGGCATGAGGCCCGGAGAAAAAATCCATGAAGAGATGATTACCACCTCAGACTCCTTTTATACTTACGATCTTGGGAAATATTTCGTGATTTTACCATCAAGCCACAATTGGAAGCTTGAAGAGTTTTCAGAGCATTTCAATGCCAGAAAAGTTCCGCTCGGTTTCAGGTATAATTCGGGGGATAATGATGAATGGCTATCCGTTGAGCAGATTCGTGATTTGATAAAAACACATCTATACCCCGATTTTAGCACATAAATCTGTAATCTGAAAAATTCTGTATATGCAGGAACACAAATCTCCAATTCCATACGGAAGGCAGCAAATTACAGACGAGGATATTAATGAAGTTATCCGCGTACTAAAGACTGATTATTTAACTCAAGGCCCAGAGATTGAAGCCTTTGAGCAAGCTTTTGCTGCTTATGTAGGCAGTAAATTTGCTGTAGCAGTCTCGAATGGTACGGCTGCCCTGCATTTATGTGCACTTGCGCTCGAGGTTAAAGAAGGTTCAAAAGTTATTACCACGCCCCTTACTTTTGCAGCTTCCGGAAATTGTATTCTATACTGTGGCGGTGAAGTTGTTTTTGCAGATATTGATCCCGAAACGTGGCTTATCGATATCGAACATGTAAAAGAGTTACTTCATGCTACTCCAGAAGGAACATACCAGGGTATTATTCCTGTTGATTTTACAGGTCGTCCGGTAAATCTTGAAGCATTCAGAAAACTTGCAGATGAACACGGCCTTTGGATTATTGAAGATGCATGCCATGCACCCGGAGGCTGGTTTCTAAATAGTGAGGAAAAACGGTCGCACTGTGGCAGCGGAAAATATGCCGACCTTGCCATCTTTTCGTTTCATCCGGTTAAGCACATTGCCGCAGGCGAAGGAGGCATGATTACCACAGATAATCCGGAACTCTACAAAAAATTACTGTCATTACGTACACACGGTATTATTAAAGATGATGATCGTTATCTGAACTCTCCAAATATTGCTGATGGCAGATTTACTCAGGATAAGGATGTTATACAAAAATTTTATCCCGGTTGGTATATGGAAATGCAAGATCTTGGATACAACTACAGGCTAACCGATTTCCAGGCTGCACTCGGGCGCAGCCAACTCTTACGAGCTGATGAAGGTTTAAATCGGCGTAAAGAAATTGCAAAACGATATGATGAAGCTTTCAAAGATGAACACTGGTTAATCAGGCAGGCGGGTTTTATAGATGGCCATGCATATCATCTCTATGTTGTTGAAGTTGAAGATCGTAAAGAGCTATATGATTACCTTCGATTGAATAAGATTTTTGCACAGATTCATTACATACCACTTCATCTGATGCCCTACTACAGAAACCTCGGCTGGAAACCGGGCGATCTCCCAAATGTAGAAAAATACTATAGTTCTTGTATCAGTTTGCCTCTGTATCCTTCGCTAAGTGATGAACAGCAGTTGTTTGTGATTGAAACCATTCGCTCTTTTTATGACAAATGATCTTCTTCAAAAGATTGGAATCGGTACTGTACAATTTGGAACAGACTATGGTATTTCAAATACATATGGCCAGACACCATCAGGAGAGGTTGTAAAGATTTTACACTTTTGCAGGCAGTATGGTGTTACGCTATTAGATACTGCACCGGCCTATGGAGATGCTGAAAAAGTAATTGGGGCCAATGATTTAACGGGTTTCAGGGTTGTATCAAAGTTTATGCCTCCACGTTATTTATCAATAGAAGATCAGCTCAAAAAGAGCCTTACAAATTTAAACCATGATAGCCTTTATGGTTACCTTGCTCACCGCCCTGAAGATCTGTTGATCAACCCCGTTCAGTGGAACATTCTGCAACAGTTAAAAGATTTGGGGTCCATCAAAAAGGTAGGTTTTTCATTGAATAAACCGGCTGAACTTCATGCACTCATTGAAGAGAACATGATACCTGATCTTGTACAAGTGCCGTTCAATTATTTTGATAAGCGGTTTGAAAACGACTTTAAAATACTGAAACGGTACAACTGCGAAATCCATGCCAGATCTGTATTTCTTCAAGGTCTGTTTTTTAAAAAATCTGAGGAATTATCACTATTTTTTGATCAGGTTAAACCTGTAATCCAAAGTCTTCAAAGGGATTTCAGCAACCTTGCACAATCACTACTTATGCATGTTTTAAAACATCCAATGATTGACAGAGTGATTATAGGTGTGAATAATAGCGCGCAATTTCTCAATAACCTTAATGGTATCGGAACTGCTGAGGAACTTCCGACAACTCATTTAGAAATTCCTGAAGAAATCTTAATGCCATCAAACTGGCCTGCAAAATGAACATTCAAACATTCAATCTTACCGGAAAAATTGCGTTAATTACTGGTGGTTATGGCTACCTTGGCAAAGCTGCAACCGAGAGTTTAGCCTATCATGGGGCTACAGTTTACGTGCTTGGAAGATCTGAGAAAAAATTTGAAACAGCTTTCAGCAAAAATGAGTTTTATAAAAAACGTATTCATTTTCAGGTATGTGATGTTGCCAGCACGGATTCTATAAAAAACGCATATGGTCAAATCAATCAAAAAGAAGCGGGTTTTGATATCCTTATAAACAACGCTTTTTATCTGAGTGGGAATAACCCGCTGAAGATGACGGACGAAGACTGGCAAACAGGAATTGATGGTACACTAAACAGTGTGTTCAGATGTATCCGTGAAGCGATACCTGTACTTATAGAAAGTGGGGCGCCCAGAATAATCAATGTTTCCTCCATGTATGGTGTAGTGGCTCCGGATTTTGATGTATATCTAGACTTTCCTGAATCCATAAATCCACCACATTATGGTGCGGCCAAAGCCGGAATTGTACAGTTATCAAAATATTACGCAAGTTTTCTTGGTAGTGACGGAATTACAGTAAACACGGTTACACCTGGCCCGTTTCCATCGGATAGTGTACAACAAAAGACAAAGTTTATTGACAATCTAAGCAAAAAAACATCGCTTGGGCGTATAGGCAAACCGGAAGATCTTGCCGGCGCTTTTGTCTATCTGGCCTCGGATGCAGCCGCTTTCGTAACCGGGCAGAATATTATTGTTGATGGTGGCTGGACTTCTGTTTAGTCCATCATACCGTTCAGAATCGAAACTTAAACAAAACCTTATCAACACTTTTTTGATGTATAATATTATTGAAATTGCCAATACACACGGCGGTGATAATGATTATCTAAACGATCTGATTGATCAATTTGCCGAGTACAAAAACAATTTTGGCATCAAATTTCAACCAAGTAAGCCGGATCGTATCGCACTTGAGAGTTACGAGTTTTTTGAGGTTTACAAAGAGTTCTTTTTTGATAATGACGAATGGAAAGGTTTCATCACCAAAGCCGGTAAAACCAAAGATGTATGGCTGGATCTATTCGATACCTACAGTGTGGAGATATTCCGGGAAAATAATGATACAGTACGAGGCATAAAACTGCAGGCATCAGTTCTAAATAACCTTGAAGTTGTTGATGCATTGAAGAAACTTGGCCTGAATGGCAAAGATCTCATTATCAATATTTCAGGGTTCAGCATTAACCAGATAGAAGATTTTGTACGTGATTTTGAGAACCAGCTGAATCCACGAGAACTTCTGCTTGAGATCGGGTTTCAATCTTACCCAACACAGCTGGTAGATTCCGGTTATTCCAAAATCAAAACCATAAAAGAACACTTTTCCAATCGAATTGTTTTTGCTGATCATATTGATGCTAATGATCCAATGGCGATCTATTTCCCGTCAATGGCTTTACTGCAGGGAGTGGATGCGATTGAGAAGCATGTTCGCTTACCGAGAGAAACAAAATACGATCATTTCTCAAGCCTGAACCCGAAACAATACGCTATATTTATTAAGATTCAGAAGGCTTGCTCTGAGCTTGGTTCACAACCGTTTATTAATCAAAAAGAGACTGAATATCTCATAAACAGTTTGATGAAGCCTGTTGCTGGCGAAAATATACAACAAGGCTCACTGCTAAATCCAAAGAAAAATCTTCTATTCAGAAGATCTGGTAAAGATGGCCTTGATCTATATCAGATTAAAGAGAAATTGAAATATCGAAGTATTGTATCGAGAGAGGTGAATAAACACCAAACGTTTACCGACCATGACTTTAAAACAGCGCATGTAGCTGCAATTGTGGCTTGCAGGCTTAAATCAACACGGCTTAAAAGTAAGGCGCTCAGTAGAATAGGTGATTTAAGCTCCATTGAGTACTGCCTTAGAAACTGTTTGCGTTTTCCCGGTGTGCAAACAACGGTACTTGCCACCAGTAACCTAAGCAGTGATGAACCACTTAAAGATTATACATACAGCCCTGAAATCCATTTTTTCACGGGCGATCCGGATGACGTGATCAATCGGTATTTAGGAGTAATCAATCAGCTTAAAATAGACGTCTTTATACGTGTTACAGGTGATAATCCATTTGTAGATCCCGAAATCTGTGAGATTTTGTTGGAGAAACACTTTGTATCAGGTGCCGACTACACAACTGCAAGACAAACAGCTGTTGGAGCAAACTTGGAAGTTATTACATCGGCTGCACTCAAGAGAGTGGCAGAGTATTTTCCCGCTGCCAATTACTCTGAATATATGAGTAAGTATTTCACCAATAATCCCGGGCACTTCAACATAAACATTGTGGACCTGCCTGAAGAGTATATTCGTGATTATCGCCTTACACTGGATTATGAGGAAGATTTGCAGTTATATAATGAAATTGATGCACGATTATCAGCTGAAAATCCTGATTTTGGAATTAAAGATGTGTTTAACCTTTTAGATTCAACAAACTTAGCTGACATTAATTCGCATATCAGTCAAAAATACGAAACTGATCAGCAGCTTATAAACACCCTCAACCAACACACAACAATTAAGAGTTGAGCTCTCAATCTACAATCAAGAGGCAGTTACTCATCAGGGCTGATGGAGATCAGCAAACCGGTTTAGGCCATCTCTACAGATGTATCTCTCTGGCTTATATGCTTCAGGATGATTTCGTAATTACATTTATGATGAAATATTGCCCTGAGAATATTCTAAAAGAGATCACAGCAGATGGATTCAATGCCCGTATGATAACTGTTGATGACGATTTCTATTCGTATTTGACATCCGAATCTGTTGTAGTTCTTGATGGGTATAAATTTGGGTTACTCCATCAGCAAGAAATTGCCATGCGGAAAGTGGCCGGAATTGTGTGTATTGACGATATGTACGATCGTAAATTTGCATGCGATCTCATCATAAATCATGCCCCCGGGGTTAAGCAGGGGTACTACAATGCAGACTTAACTACAAAATTTGCACTCGGTCCCGATTACGCTTTATTGCGCCCGCTGTTTTTAGAAGCAGCATCAAAAAAAGAGAGTCAAACAAAATCTAAAGAACTGTTTATCTGTTTTGGAGGGTCAGACCCCAGAGACAAAACATCTCTTGCTGTAGAAACCGCACTAACTGCAACGGAGTTTCAGAGAATTAAT
Organism: Balneolaceae bacterium; assembly: GCA_007693395.1. Lineage (GTDB taxonomy): Bacteria > Bacteroidota > Rhodothermia > Balneolales > Balneolaceae > Rhodohalobacter. The sequence goes on from REDS01000094.1 coordinate 41,386, forward strand.
GTGGTAGCTGGAGCAGCTTATCCGTATTTTGACAAGCTGAAAAATAGATTCAGTAGTAGTGATCGAGTTGTTCTGTATCAGTCTCTTAATCAGAATAACATGTTAAGACTTATGGAAGAATCGTCTGTGGCGATTGTGCCTTCAAGCGGAATTTTGTTTGAGGTTCTTGCAGCAGGATGTAAAGCTATTTCCGGTGTGTATGTTGATAATCAAAAAAAGGTATATGCAGGATTTAAAGAGCTGAATGCGATTGTTGAGGCAGGGGATTTTAGCCGCTCAGATATGGAACGTGCGTTATTGGAGTCAGAGGGGTTTACTCCCCCAAATATTATTGATGGAAATAGTGCCGAACGAATAAGAAACTTATTTAAACAGATTTAAAGCAGAAAGAAGTTTATGACCATTTTAGGAATTGCGAACGATGAAACAGCAAGTGCCTGCATTATAAAAAACGGCAAACTGATTGCCGCTGCAAGCGAAGAGAGGTTTACAAGGGTTAAGATGGATAATTCCTGGCCAAAGCAATCTATTGATTACTGCCTGCAGGTTGCAGATTGCGCCCTTCACGAGCTTGATGCCATTACGTATGGCTGGAGTGCAGGCTTTGATGCTGAAAAACATCTGCTTGAGTATTTTGACCGTATTGTTTACGAAGCTCAAACCAATCCGGGCGGACTGCCAATTTTTCGTGAGCGTATAGAGACAGAAATGAAGCAGGATCGTAAAAAAAGAGATGAATTTTGGGCTTTCGTAGATGAACACAATCTCCGTGATAAAGCGTTTTCTTACGATCATCATGATGCGCATGCTTTTTCAGCCTATGCTTGTTCCCCTTTCGAGAATGCACTTGTAGTAACGTGCGATGGGCGCGGCGATTTTATGTCGTTTTCAGTGGCTTCGTTTTCTCCAACTGAAAATGAATTTCACTACAGAGGAAGCAGTTCAGACAGCCTCGGATTCTTCTATGGCAGAATTACAGGCCTACTGGGTTATCGTCCGCACCGGCATGAGGGTAAAGTTACAGGGTTGGCCGCACATGGTGATCCCCAAAAATTACTCCCCCAAATGCGTGAGATGATCTACGTAAAAGAGGGAAAAGTGTATGGAAAATCAGGTGACCTTTTCAGGCCGTTTTATACCAATTATTCTGAACCGCTCAAAAAATTGATTGCTGAAAATTCGCGGGAAGATGTAGCTGCTGCCGCACAGGTTCACCTTGAAGAATCTATTACTGAGTTGGTACAGTACTATGTAAACCAAACGGGCGCTGAATATGTGTGTATGGCAGGTGGTGTGTTTGCAAATGTACGTGTAAACCAATGCATCCTTGAAATTCCGGGTGTAAAAAATGTATTTATTCAGCCACAAATGGGAGATGGTGGCCTGAGTATTGGTGCTGCTGCCAATTATCTCTTCGATAATGGATTACATAAAGTAGAATTGACCGATGTATATCTTGGCCCGGATTATTCTGATGAGGAGATTGAAGCTGAGTTGGGTAAAACATCAGGAATCTCATATCAGTGTGCTGAGGATGCTACCCAACACGCTATCGATGCTATCAACAATAATGAAGTAATCGGCTGGTATAACGGACGAATGGAATTTGGTCCGCGTGCACTGTGTAACCGCAGTATAATCTATCACTGCAAGGATACGTCAGTGAACGACTGGCTGAACGAGCGAATGGACAGAACGGAATTTATGCCGTTTGCCCCCGTTACGCTCGAAGAACTTGCACCGCAATGTTATTTAGGCTGGGAAAAAGATCATATAGCAAGCCGCTATATGACAATTACCTACAACTGTACCAAGTTAATGGCAGAAAACTGTCCTGCAACAGTGCATATTGATAATACGGCTCGGCCTCAAATTGTTAATGAAGAGAGCAATCCAAAAATGTACCGATTGCTCAAAGAGTATTATCGGCAAACCGAAGGGCTTTCATTGATTAATACCTCTTTTAACCGGCACGAAGAACCCATTGTTAACCGCCCACAAGAAGCTATTGATGCTCTTAAAACCGGAATGATTGATCTGCTGGTGATAGGAAACTATGTGGCAAAGAAAGCTGAAGCATAATGACCATTTATGCAGGAAACTATATAGAGGTTTTAAAAACGTTTCATGAAACGTTAGGAGTGAATATTGCGATATCTGAAAAGCGAAATGTTGATTCAGTAATAGTTGAATACTGTTCGTCAAATAAAATTACGTTGTTCCTGGCAGAAAACTCTGCTCACCTGGATGAGTATCTTGATAGCCTTCCGGAAAATATTAAACTATGCCTTGTTGCCAGCTTTGGCCTGTTGTTGAAAAACAGGTTTATAGAGAAAACTGAATGGACGGTTAATATTCATCCGGGTGATCTGAAAACCTGCCGCGGGAGGCATCCTCTTCCGTTTGCAATCGTTAAGGGATTACCCATGATGACTCTCACTGCTCATCTCATTGAAGATGAAAAAATTGATAATGGCCCGGTTTTGGCTGAGTTTTCTATACCTATTGATTATACAAAATCGTACTCGAGTAATGATCTCATGTTAAGATCAAATCTCCCTTTTATTACAAATTTGATTTTATCACAGGTAAAAGAAAAAGGTGAATTACACACTGCTGTGATAGATTTAAAAAATGCTCCGTATAACAAGCGGCTTGATGCGGACACTCTGAACGAAGTAATGAATTCCAAAAACCTATTGAAATACTGTTATTTATGATTGTTGTAAGTCAGCCAAGATATTTGCCTGCGCTAACATACTTACAAAGGCTCCATTTTGCCGATACGTTTGTAATACTTGATAACGTACAAAGGCAAAAGCGCGGGTTTGAAAACAGGAATCGCGTTCTGGTTGACGGTAAAACAAGATGGCTTACGATTCCATCATCCTCATCATCCCGGGCACTCATTAGAAATACCACGATTGATGGTATCGATTGGATTACAGAGCATAAAGAAAAGCTTGCACAGTATTACGCAAGCGCCCCGTTTTTTAAAGAAGAGTATATCGAGGCGTACTATAAAGATTTAAACGAAAAGATCGTAGAGACTAACTATGACTTTTCTGCATCGATGATTCATCTCATAAATAATATCTGCTCGCTATTTGGTTTTTCGCCGAGAATAATTTGTGCAACAGATCTTGATAGTAATGAGGTGGAGGCTGGCCATGGGCCGGATAAAATAGCTGAAATAGCAAAAGCATTGAAGGCAAAAATTTATGTATCCGGGTTGAATGGCAGGGAGTATGGAATAAAAGACTCCTTTGCAAAGAGCAATATTGAGGTTAAATTTCATGAAGATCAACCTGCCATGTATACTCAGGGAGATCATGAATTTATACCGCACCTGGCTTTTTTCGACTCCCTGTTTTACGCCGGGATGGAAGAAACCATTAAACAGGTTAAAAAAGAACCTACCTTACTAAACTGATGATGAAAATTGGAAACAGACAGATAGGCGATAACCAGCCCTGTTTTATTATTGCTGAACTCTCTGCAAACCATCTGCATAACTTTGATATTGCAATTAAAACACTGGAAGCGGCCGCTGCTGCAGGAGTTGATGCATTTAAGATTCAGACTCTTACTGCAGACACAATGACCATAAATTGTGATAATGAATACTTTACCATAAATAAAGGTACACTATGGGATGGCAGAACATTGTATGATCTCTATTCAGAAACCCCTCTGCCTTATGAATGGCATCAGCCCATTATTGATAAGTGTCATGAACTTGGCTTAATTTGGTTCTCAACACCGTACGATAAAACCGCCACGGATTTTCTGGAAACATTAGACCCGCCGGCATACAAAATCGCTTCCTTTGAAATTACTGACATACCACTTATTGAGTATGTGGCATCAAAAGGTAAACCTGTAATAATGTCAACCGGCATAGCAACGAAAGAAGAGATTGAAAATGCCATTGTTGCCTGCAGGAAAAGTGGAAATCATCAGATTGCGTTACTTAAGTGTACATCAGCGTACCCTGCTCCCTATGAAGAGATTAATCTTCGGATGATCGAAGAGTATAAACGTGAATATAGGGTAATCAGTGGGCTTTCTGATCATACATTAGGCACAGAAGTGCCGGTAGCATCGGTTGCCCTGGGTGCAAGCATCATCGAAAAACATATGATTCTGGACCGCAACCTTGGCGGGCCTGATGCAGCGTTTTCTTTAGAACCTGAAGAGTTTAAAACACTTGTAAATCAGGTTAGAAATGTTGAAAAAGCAATCGGTACTGTAACTTATGAATTAAGCGAAAAAGTTAAAGCGAACAGGATGTTTGCAAGATCTCTTTTTGTAGTGAAAGACATCAAAAAAGGGGAGCCATTTACAGAAGAATCGGTACGTTCTATAAGGCCTGGAGACGGGCTTGCCCCTAAATTTTATCATGCCGTTCTTGGAAAACATGCCGCAGCTGATATAAATAGGGGTACACCGTTAAATGAAAATCATATTGAGGATTTTTGATGGAACACCTTTTTCAGAATAAACGAATAATGATCGTTGCTGCTCACCCTGATGACGAAATTCTTGGGCTTGGCGGAAGCATGCACAGGCTCATTCATCAGCTTGGAGCAAGTGTACATGTGGTAATACTGGGTGAAGGAATTACATCAAGGGCAGATGAAAGAGATACTGAAAAATGGAAAAATGAACTTAGCATACACAAAAGAAATATTGAAGAAGCTAAAAAAGCTATAGGTTATCATTCAGTTAGTGTATACGATTTTCCCGATAACCGTTTCGATACAGTTGCTCTACTTGATATCATTAAAACGATCGAAAAAGAGAAAGCAGAGTGGAAGCCCGATGTAGTGTTTACACATCATGGGGGCGATCTGAACATAGATCATCAGCGAACATTTGAAGCTGTGGTAACTGCCTGCAGGCCAATGGAAGATGAGGTGGTAAAAACCATTATAACTTTCGAAACCCCCTCCGGTACGGAATGGCGGCCTTCAACGGATCCTAAACATTTCATTCCCAATCTTTTCATCTCTTTTGATGAAGATAGCCTACATGCAAAAATTGAAGCTATGGAGAGTTATACATTTGAAATAAGAGATTATCCGCACCCACGTTCACCTGAGGCATTAAAAATTCGGGCTTCATTTTGGGGACAAAATATTGGGAAAATGTTTGCAGAGGCATTTTGCCTGATTCGATCTGTGAACTGAATATAAATCAATACTATCTGAATGAATATTTATATACCGATAGAGATAAAAGTTCGTGAACTTGAGGGCAGAACCCTTTTAGCTTTTGCAGCTGCTGAGCGTGGGCATACTGTAATTGTGGGGGAGAAAAAAGACACCATTGGCCTTGCAACAAAAGGGTTGCTACCTCCCGGTCTTGTTCATTTGAAATCGATTACCCCCCACCATTCAATGAAGAAAATGTTGACGAAGTTGAAAAGCCGCGGACATTCACTTACCGTACAAGACGAAGAGAGTGGCCTGCTCGATGAAACCTACGAAACGTTTGCCAGATTACGTTTCTCATCCGAAACAATTGATCAAGTAGATAAGGTACTTACCTGGGGAAATTACGATTACAGATCCCTCAAAAAGTTTTATACCGATCAATCCGGAAAGTTTGTGGTAACAGGCTCGCCACGGGCAGATTTTTGGCGCAAGGATTTTTACGATTACTACTCAGAACATGAAGAGAGCAAAACACTTGATGGTAAGCCATACATCATGGTAGTCTCAAATTTTGGAGGCATACTAAACATGAACAGATTCTGGAACATCATGGCGCGCCTTAATGAAGCCGGCTATTTTGAACGGGAGGAGGGCCGTGAAAGGCACGAGTTTAACAATGCGGCCTATCAAACACGGTTAATCGGAGAATTTGTATTTATGGTTCGCGATCTTGCAAAGCGATTTCCAGACTATAACGTATTAATTCGTCCACATCCGATTGAATCTGTAGAAGGGTGGGAAAAGTTGGTTGGTAACGTACCCGGTGTGTATATAAAAAGAGAGGGAACCATAAGCCCGTGGATACGAAATGCAAAACTGATTATCCACAACGGATGTACAAGTGCGCTTGAAGCGGCCGTTGGCGGTCAGCACAGAATTGCCTATCGTCCGTTGCCTAATGAGATAGAGAGAGCTATACCAAATAAAGTGAGTTATAACGTTTTCTCGATGGAGGAGCTTTATAAAGCAGTTGAAGCTGTAATACATAATTCAGGTAGCAAAGAAATAGAAAAGCAGTATAAGGAAGGCCGGAAAATTGTGAATGACCGATTTGAAGAAACAGATGATAAGCTTGCAGCAGATAAAATAGTTGACCAATGGGAATCAATTTCAGCAGTGGCAGACTCAAGAAGTGAATCGCCGGAAACATTTCTTAACGTAAAACAGGAAGATGGTTTGTTGAAAAAGTCGCTGAAATATGGTTACTCAACGATTAGAAAATTAACTTCCGGAAAGAAAGCTGATGAAAATGAAAAGTTATTAAATACAGCGTTTAAATTTCCGGAGTACACAGATGAAGAGTTCACTAACATTCGGGAAGGGTTACAAAAGAATTTAAACCGGTTTAAAAATGTAGAGTTCAAACGGTTTGGTAAAAAGTCTTTCATACTGTATAGAGGTAAATAGAAAAAACTGAAGTGGGAAAAATCGTAGAACTTATTGGGCCATCCGGTGTTGGGAAAAGTTCTCTCTATCTGGAGTTGCAAAACCGATGGAGAAAGAGCGATAACTGGGCAGTTTATCACGATTTTGTGTATCGCAGAAAAGAGAGAGATCTAACAATGTTTTTTCTGAAGGTTAAAAGTTTTTGGACCAAAATATTTTCATCTGACTACTACTGGAATGAGGGAAGGGTTAAAAGTGCACAAAAACTATTTGCAGAAGATCACCCTGAGTTTATGTCTGTGTTAATGGATTTAATTCATGAACATGCAAAAGTTGGTTATAATGGTGAAGACAAGCGGTTCCTGGTTACATTTTTTTCACTCAAATCAATCAGCCGCTTGCAAAATGCACAGCAGAAAAAAGAAGATAACAGGGTGTGCCTGATTGATGAAGCCCTCATCAGCAGAATCATGCATATAAACTCACCTACATTTTCTGAAGATCAGCTTAAGAAATATATTAATTCTATGCCTTTACCCGATGGGTTGATCTTTATGAACGCACCGGTTGATGAAATTTTGAAGCGGATACAAAAAAGAAAAACACTCTCAACCATTCATCATGGATTAAGCTTCGGTGAAATTCAGGAGCTCACAATCAACACTCAAAATTTAATGAAACAGGTGGTAAGTTTTTTTGATGAAATAAACATCCCTGTTCTGGAACTTGACGGAACTCTTTCTACGGTAGAACTTGCGAATCATTCGATTGAATTTATGGAGGGGATAAGTAATACGTAAATTCTTCCTTTAATTTGAGGTTTAACGTTCTATTCTTTTTTTTATCAATTTTCCACTCATCTCCATCAGAAAAGCTGCGTGGTGAGTAATACCTTTAATCTTACCATATCGCCGCATTCTCTTTTTGGCAGATTTCCATGAGTGCCCTTTTGTAAAGGTGCCAACTTCAGCCATTTGTTCTTCCAGAAAATGTTCTATATCTGTATAATTCGCTTCTTGTTTTTCAGAGATGGATAACGTGTAAAGTGCTTTTTCAGCCAAATTTTCGAAGAAACGTATATCAGCAGTGGGTGATTCTTTTGATAGCAATCCATCAACAGCACCTTTCAGCATAACACGGTAGTCATCATCAGCCTTAGCAAGTTCCTTCCAGGCTGCTATATTTTCACCAATCTCTTTAGGATGCTTAACGGCATGAAAAAAAGCTTTCCTGTAAAGGTCTTTATAGCTTTGCTGAAAGTCATGCAGTCCAACTACATATTCCAATACTTTTGTTTTATACCCCTTTTTTTCCATCAGATTCACAGTGAATTCCTCTGGGCGTATCTGAATACCATTTTCGGGGATCAGTCTCAATGCTTTACTCAGCAGTTTTGTTCTGTAAACTCTGAATCCGGCTAGCCTGTGTTTTATGAAAAACTTATCAAATACCATTGCTTTGAAGGAAAAAACGTTTCCTGAAATTTCGTCACTCTTTTGAGAAATGGTTTTAATGAATCCGGGCCTTGGTAAAACATCAGCATCGATAGTTATGAGCCACTTTTTTTTACTTTCAATGCCAAGACGATAACTCTCTCTTAAAGCTTCTTCGAAAGGCACTAAATTGATTACCTGAATATTATCGGCAGGTAGTTCATTACGCACCAGTAGTTTACAAGCTTCAGTAGTTCGTTCACCTGCAGATCGGATAATAACAATAAATTCTTCGTCTGTATTCATTTATGATGTTATTAGGCAGTTTTAATGAAAGTCTTAATTTAAGTAATAAGTGCAACATGAAAAATTAATCAATAGAGGCGTAACAGCTAGGGATT
>REDS01000116.1 GCA_007693395.1 Balneolaceae bacterium
GTGATTAATCTTGCCCTGGTAAAAGGCCGGCCAAAAGTAATGGCCCTGAAAGAGCTTATTCAGCACTTTATTGAGCATCGTGTTGAAGTGATTATCCGCCGTACGATTTATGACCTTGATCAGGCCGAAGCACGGGCACATATTCTTGAAGGGTTGAAAATTGCCCTCGATAATCTTGATGAAGTTATCAAGACCATTCGCGCATCGAAGAATCCGAATGAAGCAAATCAGCAGCTTCGCAAGAAATTTGCCCTTACAGATATACAGGCAAAGGCCATTCTCGACATGCGCCTGCAGAAACTCACCAGCCTTGAGCGGGAAAAAATTGATCAGGAGTACAGAGATATTGTAGATAAGATTTCTGAATTCAGAAAAATTCTCTCAAACAGGGAGCAGCAAAATGAAATCATCAAACAAGAACTTCTCGACCTGAAAGACAGATACGGGGATGAGCGAAGAACACAGATTGTGTACTCTGCCGAGGATTTCAGCATTGAAGATATGATTGCCGATGAAGATGTTGTGGTAACCATCTCGAACAAAGGCTTCATCAAACGAATGCCTGTTAGCGGTTATCGCCGGCAGCGACGTGGCGGAAAAGGAATGAAGGGAACAACAACGAAAGATGATGAATATGTAGAACATCTGTTTGTGGCAACCAATCACAACTACATTCTCTTCTTCACGGAAAATGGAAATTGTTACTGGCTCAAGGTGTACGAAATCCCCGAGGGATCACGATTATCACGAGGCCGCGCAATTGTAAACCTGATCGACATTGCCAAGGACGACAATATCAAAACCTTCGTTCCTGTGAAAACCCTGGAGGATGAGGAGTATATCAACTCTCACTCTATTATAATGGCAACAAAGCAGGGGCAGGTTAAGAAAACAACGCTTGAAGCATATAGCCGTCCGCGACGCGATGGTATTATCGGTATCAACATTCGCGAAGGCGACAGCCTGCTGGGTGCAGCCCTTACAGATGGTGACAGCAACATAATTCTTGCAAACAAGAAAGGGCGTGCCATTCGCTTCCACGAGAGTGACGCTCGTGAAATGGGGCGAAATACTTCCGGTGTTCGCGGTATGACTCTCGGCAAAAACGATGAACTTGTAGATATGGTAGTGATTAAAAACACCCATGAAGCTACAGTACTGGCTATCTCGGAAAATGGATACGGTAAACGTTCTCTGGTAGATGATTATCGCGAACAAAGCCGGGGCGGAAAAGGGGTAATCACCCTGAAAGTAACCTCTAAAACCGGTAATCTGATTGCCCTCAAAGAGGTTTCAGATACCGACGATCTTATGGTGATTACCGAGCGCGGAAAAGTTATCCGGATGCAGTGCAAGGGAATTCGAACTATGGGCAGAAACACGCAAGGAGTTCGAATTATGCGCCTGGACGAAGATGGTAAAATTGCTGCCATCACCCGTGTTGTAAATGAAGATGATGATGAAGCGGATGCACCATCGGTTGAATAAGCTTCTTATTCTGTTTTTTCCAAGCTTAGTGGCTCCTGCCACTAAGCTTTTTTTGTCTATTTTGGAAAAATAAGGTATCTATACCTACTTACCGGATTAATTACTTCTCACAATTTTGCATACTTCTGAGTTTTCTTTACATATAATTTTCAGAAACTACACATTTACTACTGTTTTTTTCTACTGTTGATAGCCTGCCCGTTCCGTCTGAATGCCCAACATTATGAAAATTCTTCCGGCCTCAGTTTTGGCTTTTCTGGTGGTGTTTTGTCCGGGCATTTGAATAACTATTCTACAAGTCTGGATGGGCTTAATAACCGATTCAGGCTTCAGGGAGATTTTTACTTCTATAACACTGTAAACATTCGCTACTCATTCCGTAATCAGGAGGCTCTGCAATTTACGCTCTCAAGAGGTACCATTTCAGCTGAGACCAACTTTTCTGATTGGGAAAGGCTACGGTTCGACAATTCTTTCAACACGGCTATGCTTTCGGCAGACTTTAACCTTCTGCGATTATTTGGCCCGGTTCCTGCTACATATAGTTTGTATGGCACACTCGGGGTAGGCGTATTAAGAAAACAAGTAGATGTATTTCCATTTGCCAACGATTTACCTGCTGAAGATCAGATTGATGAACTTCGCGGTACGGATATGTTGTACTCTTTTGGAGCAGGTTTTAGGGTAAAATTAATCAGTAATGTAGATCTGTTCATTCAATATAATTTAACCCGCACTACCAGCGATTTTTTCGATCGTTCTTATATCAGTAATGCGTTTGAAACTGATTTCAATTCTATATCAAACACTGTCTCCATTCTGGAAACCGGCATTCAATTTCGCCTGTACCCTGCACGGGAAGCCCGCCGAACAGGGCGCCCCCCTCAAGACAGATACATTCCTGAACTTGGGACTCGTGTAATACCGGAAATTGATCACGATCTTGAACAGGATCCATTGGCAACCTTGAATGAAACTGCTATTAATGAAGAAGAAAATATAAATGTTGAACCTGCCTCAGAGATTGAGTCTAATGAACATACTGAGCCAGAGGAAAAAGAAGCCAGCGTGCCGTTAGTAATTGAAAACGAGCCTGTACAACAGCAGGAGGTTCCGGCTGATACTTTATCAACAAGGCGCACCCATACTGTAGCGGCCGGAGAAACCCTTTTCAGAATTGGCCGGATTTATGATATGCCCTACAGGGATATCATGGAAATCAATGCGATTGACGATCCATCGGAGTTGTATGTTGGCCAAATACTCTTTTTAGACCGGGATGACATTCCTTCAGAAGAAATTTCTCAGCCAGAGCAAACCACAGACCTGCCGGAAACTACACAGCAAAGAACTCACACTGTACAGCCGGGTGAAAATCTCTATCGAATTGGAGTGGCTTATAATGTTCCATGGCAGCAGATTGCTATTGCCAACAATCTTGGTACCAACCCGGTTATTGAAGTTGGGCAAGTTCTCATCATTCCTTAAATAGTTAAATGTTTCTGTACCGGTTACGTAATGTCAGTCACCCAAACAGGCCGGAACAGACAAAAATACATCTTTCAACACGCTTCTACTCCATCGCCTGGTAAACCCTTTCCATAAACTCACCAAGGGCACTGTTATCAATCCAGCGCAGCACTACAACCAGGTCATTCTCTTCATCTATGATGATGTAGTTTCCTCCAAAACCGGCTGCGTAGTACACATGATCGGGAACGCCTTCCCATGTTGTATCTCCCTTGAGGGTCCACCACATGTATCCGTAATCTGGATTTGGTTCAGACGGGGCTTTTGCTTTATCAATCCACTCTTCTGATAGCAACCGTTCAGTGCCCCACATTCCGCGGCGGGCAAACAGCAATCCAAAGCGAGCCTGATCATACGTATTGATGAAAAGGCCCCCACCGTGATGGCCACCGCCACTCACCGATTGCATTTTCAGGCCATCAATCATCGTCCAGGATTCATCATATCCAAACCATCGCCAGGTTGTTGAAGCACCGATGGGATCCATGATATTCTCACGAAGTATTACAGGCAGCGGTTCTCTGAAAACCTGTAAAAGAGAATAAGAGAGCACGTTCACACGTACATCATTATACTCGTAGTGCGTGCCGGGTTTTCGAAGTTCACGCATCCGCCAGTCATCAATTCCACCTTCTCTTGGCGGGCGATCGCCCCAGTCGTCAAGGCCAAAATGTGTGCCCATCCAATCGGATGATTGATTAAGCAGATGATGCCAGGTGATGGCACTGTTGTGTTCACCATCAAACGTTCGGTCCCATACGTAATCCTTCACAACATCGTCCGTATCTCTGATGAGACCCCGGTCCCAGGCCAGCCCGGCAACAGTGGATAGGTAGCTTTTGGTAACGCTGAATGTCATATCCACCCGTCCAGGATCACCCCACTTCGCAGCAATATACCCATCTTTAACGATTAACCCGGCCGGGCCTCCCCTATCTCTAACCGGGCCAAGCAGTTCATGGTAGGGTTCGTGGCTGAATGCTTTGAGTATTGCCAGCCGCAGATCGGTTTCTACACTGTTCTCATTTTCTATGGCAAATTGCAGAAGATCATCAAGTGCATCTGCATCAAAACCCAATTCTGCGGCATCTTTGTAAGCCCATTCTGCCGCAGGTGGCACATACACTTGTTGCGCATATACCAAGCCGGTTCCATGAAAAGTGCTGAGCAGAATAAATAAGACAGATACTTTAATGAATACTTTCATATAGATAGATTTTCTTTTTTAGAAGTACGTGGTCTGTAGTATGGTAAACAGATGTAGAATAAACCAACATTCACAGATAATTTTTACAAAAAAGTGATGTTAGAATTTTTCATCTACATAATAATGCAGTAATCTTATCTCCTGCGTAAAAACTTCTACTCAAAACCACTTTATGGCAACATCGCAAAACCACCTGATTTTTTACATTATTTTGATTTTCTCCATTCTGCTGCCATTGGTAGTTACCGGGTGTTCCGGTTCAGAGGCAACAACTGATCATTCCGAACATCACCAGCATCACCATAATGGTCATCATCATGAAACTCATCCGGAGCAAACACCGCATGACATGAGTGAACTTGAAGCTCTTTTTTGGGCCAGAATTGACAGTTCAAGAATGAACTTTGTACAAGCGGATATCGATTTTATGACCGATATGATTGCCCATCACGCGCAAGCACTCATCATGTCTCGCCTGGCACCAGAAAATGGAGCCAGTGCATCCGTTCAGCGCCTTGCATCGAGGATAATCAATGCCCAGGGTGATGAAATCGAAACCATGCAGAAATGGCTTCGCGACCGCCACCAGCCGGTTCCAGAGGTGCATATTGATGGTTTAATTCTGATGATTCACATGGAAGGCGGCGACGAACATGGCATGCACAGCGGCCATCACGGGCATGGTGCCATGCATCATCACCACGATATGCCCGGCATGTTAACTCAGGAACAGCTTGAAGAGCTGGCAGCGGCAGATGGCTCAGAGTTCGACAGAAAGTTTTTAACCTTTATGATTGAACACCACGAAGGTGCCATCTATATGGTGGACGAACTTTTCGCTGCTGATGGTGCAGCACTGGACCGTGAACTATTCGATCTTGCTTCAGGAATTAATGCTGAGCAGGTTACCGAAATTGACCGCATGTGGAAAATGCTTGATGAAATGAATTAAGTCTCCATCAAACCAACGTACCAAAGAAACACCCTCAACATAAAACTCCATTGCTATGAACTATACCTTGCCGGCCAAAATTACCGGAATTTTGCTAATTTTTAGTGTATATCTCTTTACTGCGTCTGTACAGGCTCAGCAAAGCTCTGCAGCTGAATCTACATTAAAACCTATAACCGAAATTGCCCAGCCAGATCCCGATCCCCGGATTGGCCTGCGTTCTGGTGTATTTGATGCTGAAGAGACTATCTGGAATCTCAGAATGCTTTCCACAGCTCCGCCTCCGCCCGATTTTATCGGTTCCTGGGGAACCGATCTTGCCTTTAAAGATAATTATGCCATTCAGGGCAACTACAATGGTTTTGTGATTTGGGATATTTCGAACCCCGAAAATCCAACCGTGGCCGTAGATTTTCTTTGCCCCGCATCGCAAAGTGATGTATCTGTTTACGGCGATCTGTTGTTTGTGTCAGGCGAAGGGCTTGGCGGCCGCCTGGATTGCGGAACCGAAGGTGTTCGGGAAACCGTTAGCCCCGAACGTCTTCGCGGCATTCGGATATTCGACATCTCCGATATCTATGAACCAGAGTATATAGCCAATGTGCAAACCTGCCGTGGTTCGCACACCCACTCTGTTTTGGTTGACCCCAATGATGATGAAAATATCTATGTTTATGTGTCCGGTTCAGCACCGGTTCGCCCTGAAGAGGAGCTACCGGGCTGCTCCGACGCCTTCCCCGATGAGGACCCAAATAGTGCCTTTTTCAGAATTGAGGTAATACAAGTGCCGCTTGCCAACCCGGAGCAAGCTGCAATTGTAAGTTCACCCCGAATTTTCGATGGACTGGAAGCGCCACCTGTTCATGGCCTTGCACCCGAAGAACAAGCCGTTGTAGACCGCGCTGCAGAGGCCGGGCGGTTTATCGCGAACTACCGGAATGCCCAGCGGGTTGTGAACGATGGTATTGTTCGCCGTTTCCTTGCTGAGCTTGTTGAAGAGCGCGGTGGTGAAGGCGAGCCAACAGCCGCCGACAGCACACTGCTTCGCGAACGAATGGATAATATGTATCTGGACATGATGGAAGAACGGCTTGCTGCCAGAGGAAGGAGTGTTGACCTCGGGCCAAATCAGTGCCATGATATTACATTGTATCCGGAAATTGGCCTTGCAGGCGGAGCATGTGAAGGGTACGGCTTACTTATTGATATTTCCGACCCCGTAAATCCGGTTCGGATTGATGCGGTGGCCGATTCAAACTTTGCATACTGGCATTCTGCTACCTTTAATAACGATGGTACAACTGTTCTTTTTACCGATGAGTGGGGAGGTGGCACACAACCCAAATGCCGCGAAACCGATCCATACGAGTGGGGAGCAAATGCCATCTACTCAATCGTTGACGGCAAAATGGAGTTTCAGAGCTATTTCAAAATGCCTGCGCCACAAACCAGTACCGAAAACTGCGTAGCCCATAACGGATCAATGATTCCCATCCCCGGACGTGATATTATGGTTCAGTCGTGGTATCAGGGAGGTATCAACGTGTTTGATTTTACCGATCCGGCCAACCCGATTGAGATTGCCTTTCATGATCGCGGGCCACTGAGTGATGATCGCCTTGAAATTGGCGGAAGTTGGTCGATCTATTGGTACAACGGGTTACTAATCAACTCTGAAATAGTACGCGGGCTCGATATTTTTGAGCTTGTACCAAGTGATTTCATCACCGAAAATGAGATTGCCGCATCCAACACGGTGCGAATGGATTATTTCAACCCGCAGGGGCAGCCGATGTTTACCTGGCCGGCATCATTTGCACTTGCAAAAGCATACACCGATCAGCTTGAGCGGGATCGCGAGCTGGATATGCAATCGATCCGCTTGCTTCGTACCGGCCTTGAACGAGCTGAAGAAACAAACAGAAACGATCAGGCACGTATACTTACCGAACTTGCTGTAGAGATGGAAAGCCGTGCACCAGGCTCAGCAAACAGCAACAAAGTGTTGAAAATTGCTGAAACATTGAGGGAACTTGCAGCGAGTTAAGTGTTTCATCGTTTAATTTGAAGGCAGTGATTTAAACGAATCACTGCCTTTTTTTGATTGCCAAAATGATAAATCTCTACTATTCAAAAGAAATGTAACATGCCTGCTTTTGAAATTTTAAAATGATTGTTACATTCATAAGAATTTATTAATAAATGGATGTAAATATATAACATTATAGTTGCGCACTATATCTTGTCTTAAATTTAACCAAACAATAAAATAATGAAGAGATTATATATGCACGTTAGCTTCTTTATATATCTAAAAAAGGTGTGCTGTACAGCTTTATTTTTAGCACTACTTTTATCGGCCGGCACAGTACATGCCCAGGAATTTGCAGGTGGTGACGGAGAAAGCCCAGAAACTGCCTTTCAAATTGAAACGTGGGAACATTTAGACAATGTTCGAAATCATTTAACTTCTTACTTCATTCTGAACAACAACCTGAATGAAAACACAGACGGATATGATGTGTTTGCCTCTGAAACCGCCAATTCCGAAAATGGCTGGACTCCAATAAGGAGTGGTGGGGGGGGTATCATAATACGCAAAAGCCTTTCGGTTAATGGCGCCGGTATTGAAACTGTTGACGACGAAGATATGTCCGTATGCTTCCGTGGCAATTTCAATGGAAACGGAAACACAATCAGTGATCTTTACAGCTTGAATACATTTAACACAGGCCTGTTCGGCTGTATTGAAGATGCCGAAGTGTATGATCTTACATTAAATAATATTGATGTTACAGGCTTATTTGTTACAGGCGGCTTAGCTGGTCAGTCTATCAATAGCTACATAACAAATGTATCTGTAAATGGAACCGTATCAGGGTTATTTTATACAGGTGGTATTGTAGCTGTCAATGAGCAGGGAGTAATAAGCGGCTCTTCAAGCTCAGGAGAGATTCTTGCTGATACAGGTGCCGGGGGAATTGCAGCATTAAATATCGGTACCATAAACTCATCTTCTTCTTCAGCAGATATTTTAAATGCCTTTTCAGCTGGCCCTCCTATTCTACAAAAAATGCCTGATGATTTCTCATTAGATCATTTGCCAAAACTAACGTTCTCTGCAGACGAACACGGCGATGAATCTGGATTATTCGGAGGTTTTGGGGGATTGGTTGGTTTCAACAACGGTGTTATTTCCAACTCTTTTGCTACTGGTGATTTGGTTATCGGTTTTTCGGAAATAATCTTACTTAATGAACCTGCAAAACTAATGAGTAATCCCTTTGAATTGATTCAAAATGGTGAATTTTACCTGCGCCCGGATCTTGAAGAACTCCAATACTCTTCAGGAGGGCTTGTTGGAATCAATACAGGCCTTATTGCGCGTTCATACTCTACAGGTACTGTTGTTAACACTGTAATTGTTGCTGGTGGATTAGTTGGAGTAAATGCTGAATTTTTTGAGATATTATTAAAATCCATGCCTTATTCAAACGGCAGCAATACAATGATAGATTACGGATTGGATTATGGAATCATAGATTCTTATTCAGTAAGTAACGTTGCTACCGTTGCTTTTGGAGGCGGGCTTGTTGGTTATCTTATTGGCGGCGATGTTAGAAATACCTATGCGGCAGGTGAGTTAGAAATGTTGCCGCCTGAATTCATCTTTAAGCAAGTTGGGGAAATTGATCAAGGCAATGTTGAGGAGTTTGATTTTGAAGACACCTTTGGAGGTCTTATTGGCATAAACGATGCTCTGCTTGTTACAAAATCCGTCGGCAGTACCTCACCATCACAGGGCGGTATTATGCTTGATGATTATCCAAACATAGTTAACTCATTCTGGGACACTCAAACCACCGGTTTCGATGTTAGCCAGGGCGGCACCGGAAAACCAACCAGCCAGATGAAAACCATCTTTACATTCACGGATACAGATACCCCGGGGCTCAATGAATCCTGGAATTTTTCTGACTTATGGACCATTGATCCCAATCCGTTTATCTCCTATCCCTATTTTGGCGAAGGTTCCGGTGCCCCGCGGCAAGATCCTTCACCGGGCCTGGAAATCTCCGATGAATTCTTATCAAGCCGTATAACTGTTCCCTCCGGACAATCAACCGTGATTGATGATACAGCAATAATCCTCGGCCTTGATACAGATATTGACATTACCGGTATAGGGCCTAATGGGGTGTTTGAACTGAATGGCTCCCCGCTTTCCGTTGGAGATGACCCAACAAGGGCAGAAATTGAGGGCGGGATGCTAACGTTCAACCCGGATGTTGGCAGTTCAAAATTAGCATATGGTTACAATTACTCTTTCCTTGAGTACACTACCTCGGCGGGTGATTTCATCCTGCACGTTGACCTTGCTGCCCTTGCCATACCGTATGAAATTACAAACGGCTGGATACTTACTGCCTCACCTACCATCGATCAGGAAATAGGTGATTTTCTTTCTACAAATACTACGGTGGGTTTTCCCGGATCAACAAACCCGGCTGATCCGTTTCCATCAGTATATACGCTGGATCAGGAAGCATACGACTGGGTAGCAGCATCAAGTTCGTCACAACAAATGGAGGTTGGCAAATCACTATTAACTTTTATCTTCCCGGAAGACACACCAAAAGCAGAAATGTTCCATTCACCGGGGCCATGGCTGCCTCTTGATGGTACATTTTCGTTCGATGAGTTTCTGGGATTTGATTTAGATCAGGGTGAGTTTGGTGACAGCCATTTCCTCATTGGCAACCCGCACCCGATTGCCATTGACTATTGCCAAATGCTGCTTCGGGAGCCAACTCTCGCCAATTCAATCGATATCTGGTTGCCAACTGAAAATGATGGTAATGGCGGTTATGTTAATTTTGGCTGCTTTATGGTAGAAAAAGAGTTCTCTACTTCATCGGGTGAACTCATTCCATCTCTCTTTTACGTAGAGCCCCTTATGGGTTTCTGGGTGAGAACACTGGAGGAGAATCCGTCCCTATCTGTATTGGAAGAGGATTATGTTTCATACGGTGAATTTACACTCTTAAAAGAGGATGAGTTAGGGCTTGAGCCTCTCACACTTGCACTGAAACATAATGACCGTAACTACGCGAACCTGCTTCATGTGTTACTCTCAAATAAAGGCACATTTGAACTTGATGCATTCGATGCGATTAAACTGAGCTCAAAAGAACTTGCTGAAAGATACCTCTCTTTCTTTGCAATGGATGAAAGTGGCAGAAAATTTGCCACAAGAAGCCTGCCCGATACCTTTACGGATGATATACAGATACCACTGGCAATCGAAACAACAGAGGCCGGAAGCTATACTATTGAATGGAATGTACCGGCTGTATATGCCGGTATAAACTTCTCCCTGCGTGATAATCATACAGGTGAAGAAGTGGTAATCAGAAATGGAATGAGTTATACTTTTACTCTCTCTGATGATGAAGCAGATGCTGTTGCTGATAACTCTGCAAGAAGTATTGGAGACATTTCATTGAATAAAGAAGCTTCATCAGTTGAACCGAGATTTATTCTTACTGCAAGTATGTTTGGGAATGGAGGTTCAGATGAGCTGCCTGCGGCTGTTGCACTTAATCAAAACTATCCAAACCCGTTTAACCCGAGTACAATCATACAGTACCAACTTCCGCAAACTTCACATGTTTCCCTGCAGGTGTTCGACATGGCAGGGCGGCGTGTAGCCCAATTGGTAAACGAACAGATTAGTGCCGGTACTCATACAGTTACCTTCGATGCAAGCAATCTTTCGAGTGGAGTTTACATGTACAGATTACAGGCAGGAAGCACTACTCTCACAAGAAAATTAACCGTAATTAAATAATGGAGCACCCAATGAATATCAATCAGCCTGAATTATCGAATGATCTGAACAGCAAAAAACTTTGGGTATCCCCTGAAGTTCACGTTCTGCCAATTGAACAAACCAACCAGCTGCCTCCGCCACAGCAGCCGGAACCATCTTAGTTTTAGATCACTTAACATTCCAAAGGCAGCAATATCACATTGCTGCCTTTTTTTATTCTACTCTACAAACACACTTTTTTGGGATGTATCCATTTGATACGTCAAAATGGGTACTTACCCAAAATGCTTATCCTCAATTAGCAGTTAACCTATTCCTTACTTCGATTATTCTTATATTTAGGTGAATATTATACCCTTGTTAATTAATATTTTAGTATAAGTTTACATTCTAATCTGCTCTGATCACAATTTTAAAAAACGATTTTATTACAGCTGTTCTTAATAACTACAAAAACATTGGCCTTATAGCCATTTTTGCAATTTCTATTTATGGGATAACCTCATGCGTTTCAGACAGTAATACAGATATTACAGATGAAGAACCCATCGAAGAAGAGCCAAATGAGGTTGATCATCCCTGGCATGATGCTTTTGAAACTCAGCTTGATACACATGACAGCAGTATGTTCCACATGGCAAATGGATGGAGTAACGGAGACCCTTTCTACAACGTTTGGCGCGCATCTCAGGTAACGTTTGATTCTGAACATGGCGGCCAAATGACCCTGACCCTGGACTTTGATGATGAGGATCCCAATTATGATCATAAATCCGGCGAGTACCGAAGCAATGAGAATTATGGGTATGGCCGCTTTGAAGTCAGAATGAGAGCAGCCCGTGGTGATGGCCTCGTCTCTTCATTCTTTCTCTACACCGGGCCATCTGAGAATAACCCCTGGGATGAAATTGATATTGAATTTTTGGGAAAGAACACCGAGCAAATGCAGATCAACTACTACACCAATGGTGTTGGTGGAAATGAAGTTATGATTGACCTTGGCTTTGATGCTGCCGATGATTTCAACGACTTCGCTTTTGAATGGTTGCCCGACAGAATCAATTGGTTTGTGAATGGTGAACTCGTTCATACTGAAACAGATGAATCGGGAACTCTTCCTTCACACGCTATGAAGATCATGGTAAACCTCTGGCCCGGTATTGGTGTAGATGAGTGGCTGGAACCCTTTGATAGCTCCATTCTTCCTGTTAAGGCCGTTTACGAAATGATCCGCTTTACTCCATACCCTTTTGAAGATTAGTTCGGTTTAAAAAAACCTGATAGTTCTTTACACCCCTGCCCCGACACAATACTTGTTGAATCGGGGCAGTTAAAAACTTCTGATTTTTATAAGGGCATCAAAGAATTTTTCAAATTGAGCAACACTAAATAGCTGTGGTGCCAAGAATACTGTTTAATAAGGAACTCGGACGCATCGCTTTGCCGGTTTTTTCAGGGTCCGGATGGTAATAGCCGCCAATATCCTGCGGCTGCCTTTGTGCATCGATTAGCTCCTGATCGATGTTACTTTCATTCTCTCTGAGTGATTTTGCCAGCGAAGCAAAATGTGCTTTCAATTCTGCATCATCATTTTGGGCTGCAAGCTCTTCTGCCCAGTAAAGTGCAAGATAAAAATGGGAGCCTCGATTGTCGATCAAGCCTACTTTTCGGGCAGGAGATTTGCCGTTATTAAGTACACTTTCAGTGGCTTTATCAAGAGCTTCACCGAGTACCTTCGCTTTCATGTTTGAAAACCGTTTGGCCAGATGCTCAAAACTTACAGCCAGAGCCAGGAACTCCCCAAGCGAATCCCAACGGAGGTATCCCACTTCAAGAAACTGCTGAACATGCTTCGGCGCTGAGCCGCCCGCACCAGTTTCAAACAGGCCGCCTCCGTTCATCAACGGAACAATTGAAAGCATTTTTGCAGATGTACCCAGCTCGAGTATCGGAAACAGATCGGTGAGATAATCACGGAGTACATTACCGGTTACAGAGATGGTATCCTTCCCATCTTTTGCCCGTGCAAGCGAAAAGTTAGTGGCTTCAACCGGAGCCATAATTTCGATCTGAAGGCCCTCCGTATCATGATCTTTCAGATATGTTTTTACTTTTTTGATTAGCTGGGCATCGTGCGGTCGATCTTCGTTGAGCCAGAAAACTGCAGGTGTTTCTGAATCACGTGCACGGGTTACGGCCAGTTTTACCCAGTCGCGAATAGCAGCATCTTTTACCTGGCACATTCTGAAGATGTCGCCTTCACCAACGGTTTGCTCCATTAACGTGGTTCCGCCTGCATCCACCACACGCACTACTCCCGATTCACTCATCTGGAAGGTTTTGTCGTGAGAGCCATACTCTTCTGCTTTTTGCGCCATAAGCCCCACGTTTGGAATGGTACCCATGGTTCGGGGATCAAATGCACCGTGCTTTTTACAAAAATCAATGGTTGCCTGGTAAACGCCTGCATAAGAGCGATCCGGGATTACCGCTTTGGCATCCTGTGTCTTGCCCTCTGCGTTCCACATTTTACCCGATTCGCGAATCATCGCCGGCATGGATGCATCAATAATAATATCAGACGGAACATGAAGATTGGTAATACCTTTGTCTGAATTTACCATTGCCAGCCCCGGGCCGCTTTCGTACACTTTTTCGATAGCCGCTTCAATTTCTGCTTGTTTTGGGTGCCCCACGATCTTAGCGTAAAGGTCACCAAGCCCGTTATTTGTATTCACTCCAAGCTCTTCGAACAGATTGCCGTAGGTTTCAAACACATCTTTATAAAACACATCCACTGCAGCTCCAAAAATAATCGGATCAGACACTTTCATCATAGTGGCTTTCATGTGCAGGGAGAATAGAATATCCTGATTTTTTGCATCTTCTAACTGGCTTGCAAAAAAGGCTTTGAGTTTTGCCATGCTCATAACGGCACTATCGGCAACCTCACCATCCTGCAGCTTAATCCCCTGCTTTAATGTGGTTTTGGTGCCATCATTAGCTTCAAAAACGATATCGGCTGTGGTTGCTTTTTCTATCGTAACCGACTTTTCACTGCCAAAGAAATCGCCCTCTTCCATGCTGGCCACGTGAGACTTTGAGTCTGCCGACCATTCACCCATCCGGTGAGGGTTTTTCTTCACATAATTTTTTACGGAACGTGGAGCTCTCCTGTCGGAATTACCTTCCCGCAATACAGGATTTACCGCAGAACCCAGTACAACGGCATATCGCTCTTTGATCTTTTTCTGCTCATCATTTGCCGGGTTTGCAGGGTAATCGGGCACTTTATATCCCTGTGATTGCAACTCTTTGATGGCCGCTGTGAGCTGTGGAACCGATGCCGAAATGTTTGGAAGCTTGATGATATTCGCTTCAGGTGTTTTGGCAAGAGCTCCCAATTCTGCAAGGTGATCGCCCAGTTGTTGTTCATCTGTCAGGTAATCCGGAAACTGAGCTAATATACGGCCGGCCAACGAAATGTCTCTTGTTTCAACCTCAATACCCGCGGCCGAAGCAAACTTTTGAACAATTGGCAGCAGTGAATAGGTGGCCAGCATTGGCGCTTCATCAGTAATGGTGTAGATAATTTTGGGTGTATGGCTCATGACAATAAACTTCGTTTTTTTTGTTTCCGGAAACTGTGCGAGTTTCATTTACTTT
>REDS01000013.1 GCA_007693395.1 Balneolaceae bacterium
GATGAAAAAGAGCGAATTGACCACGCCTACGGATCAAACTATAGTAAGCTGGTTCAACTCAAGAAAAAGTGGGATCCGGAAAATCTTTTCCGTAGTAACCAGAATATAGAGCCGGTGTAAATCGAACGTCCCCGTTCGATTGTGTTGCCATCACCCAGATTTGCTTAACAAGCTGAATAGTTTTTTTTACACCTGTTGACCGGCCCGTATATCTCTTGCCTTGAGTGAATAATCGAAGCGGGAGCTTCGATCTACGTAGCTCTCCAACTATTGTCCACTTGCACAATCAGAGATTTATAGCGCGAATCATCCCGAACCGGGCTCAAAACCCCGGGAAAATAATAACGGCACATTGGCGTGGTGATATAGCTAAACTTGTCTACTTTTTCAAACAGGCTGAAAGCTTCATCATGGTTGCCCATGGCAGATTCCACCAATCCGGCACAAAAATAATCCTTGCTGTTTTTAAGCTCTTCGAGCAGGGAGTTTGCCTCTTTCTTTTCACCCTGTGCAATTTTTGCCAGTGCTAAAACCGCCCAAACCTCTGAATTAACCGGAGAACCCTTTGGAACGACCAATTCCAGGGTTTGATTCAGAATAAACTCTGCTTCCGAATATTTTCCGAGATGATAAAGGCTGAGGCCTTCTACGAATAGTGAAAGGCTAAACTCAGGCCGAATTATTCGCGCACTTTTTGATTCTTCCAGTGCTTCTTCATACAACCCGTTAGCAAGGTAAATAACACCCAGGAAAATCCGTGTATAGGGTGAAAGGGGATCCAGCCTGGCTGCACGTTCTGCCGGTTTTATTCCGCCTGCAGCATCACCCAATATCATCCTGATCCATCCGAGCCAGTTGTAAGCCTCCGAGTAGCCGGGCTGCAGTTCTATACTTTTCTCAAATGCCTGAACCGCATCCGGACCATTCTGATGATAGGAATGATATATACCAAGTGAACAGTATGCCTCGCCCAGGACGGGATTAAATTTCAGGGCTTTTTGTATTGCATCTAAAGGATCTGATTCTTCATCCGCGGAAGCATAATTGTACCATTCAAGCAGCACAAGAGATTCCGCAAGACCAGCCCATGCATTGGCATATTCCGGATCTTTTTTGAGTGCTTCCCGGAAAAGAGCATGTGATTTAAGGATACTCTGTTCAGTTCTTTGGCTAAGGTGCGATCTGCCCTGTGTATATAAAAGATAAGCATCGAGGTTTTTCGTAGGCTTTTTATCTACCAGATCTCTTTCAAAAGATGTCAGCTCGGCCCGAAGGCTGCCGGTGATTTTTCCGGCCAGCTCACTTTGAATATCAAAAAAATGTTCTGCCGTAAACTCCCTGTCGTAGGTTTCCGCCCATAAGTGACTGTCCTTATTAACGTCAATAAGCTGAATGTTTAACCGCATCCGGCCGCTTCTGAACTGAATGCTTCCTTCAACAACTGTCCCGGCGCCAAGCTCTCCGGCAATCCGGGGTATCGGTTTTGATGTATTGCGGAATTGTAATACTGATGTTCGTGAAATCACATTTAATGATGAGACACTTGAAAGCCGGGTTAAAAGATCATTGTGAAGACCACCGGCAAAACTCGATGTTTCTTCGTGTTTGCCAAGTTCTTCAAATGGCAGAATTGCGATCGTCTTAATATCAAATTCTCCTGAAACATCATCTCTATCAGGTATCAGATAATTTACTTTACCTGATTTATTATCAAGATCCTGCATTATTTCATCCATAATCTGTTGGCTATCGATATCCAGTTCACGCTCCAGAAAATCCGCATGCTCTCCGGCTACCCGAAGTGCTTCAGCTATGTTGCCGTTTGCCGCAAGCACGTTAACTAAGCATTTCACAACACGGGTATCGTAAGGAAAAGACTCACTTCTCATCGCCCACCACTTGGCGGCTTCTTTAAGGTTGCCTTGCTTTTCATCTTTTTCTGCAAGTACCTCCAACGCATTGCCATAACTCTTCCGAAATATTTCACGCTCCCGTTCAATCCATTGATCAAACTCTGATGAAGCATTCGGTACATGCAAACCTCCAAGCAGATCACTACGATAGAGTTCAACAGCTTGCTGCATGTTGCCCTCTTCAATGAACTTTTCAAATTCGAGCGCATCACAAACCATTTTTGATGTATCCACTTTAAGCTCTTCTGTTCCTCTTGTATAAAGGATGTCGCTTCCCAATGTTTTCCGGATATGGTATAACAGATTGCTCAGGGCATTTCGGGCACTTTTTTGACCTTTCTGCGGCCATAATAACGGAAGCACACGATCTCTTCGCTGCATGCCACGGGGGCGATTCAAGATCAGATAGACAAGTAGTGCGAGTCGCTTCGGACCTGCAAGAAATGAGTGCTCCAGAATTCCCTCCGAATTTCTTAACTCAACCGGCCCCAGGACTTTTAGATCAATCATACCCACAGAAAACTAGTTAAACCTCTTAGACAGCAATCTAATAGATAAAACGGAGACATTAAAGAGTGTAAAGTTATGTTAAAAAGCGTAACGCAATGTTGTAATCCAAATATAAACTTTAACTAAAAAACAGGAGTGAATATGACCTATTCTAATCTCTTATCAAAAAAACTAACTACACCGTTTTTAACGGTGCTGATATTTATGATAATTCTCGCCGGTTGCAGCGAAATGCCCGGTTCGTCATACGATGACAATGATGAACTTACCGTATCCGAATTTGGAACAGAACAATCAACAATGCTAAATTCCAACGCACCTTTTCCTGTATTTAATCAGGTGTTCAACCATGATACCGAACCATGGGCTACTGAAGATGTTGAAGGCATACCCGGATGGTGTGGATCTATAGATCTCGTTGATCGCAGAAGCGGGGAACTCAAACCCACTGTAGGTAGAAACTATGCAACTATACAACACGGTGTTTGTAACGATTTTTGGACCACGGTGTTTCAAGGTGCTCCTTTTGAAATTGATAAACTCACAAGTGGACCCGCCACCGCTAAAAATCTGGACT
>REDS01000012.1 GCA_007693395.1 Balneolaceae bacterium
TCTGTGATTTTATCACAAAAAAACCTTTCTGATAAGTTTCCAACCCTTCTTACAATCTTTCCCAAAAGCCACGTATCTTAACTCCCTCATTGATAAACTGTAATCTGACACACTGATAACTGAATAGATGGCTCAGGCTAAATATAGTACCCACCTCGGCATGGTGGATATTCTCCCCGATGAAGTTCGAAAATGGCAATTTCTTGAAAATCTGATTCGTGAGGAAGCGACCAAGTTTAATTTTGAGGAGATACGAACTCCGATTATGGAGCAGACGGAACTGATTGTTCGGGGACTTGGACAGTTGACTGATATCGTATCAAAGGAGATTTTTTCTTTCAGCCGCGGTGAGGACAATTATGTACTTCGTCCCGAACTTACTGCACCGGTAGTTCGGGCATTTGTGGAGCACCATTTGGACCAGCGAGGAGGGTCGCAGAAGCTTTTTTATATCGGTCCGATGTTCCGCGCGGAGCGTCCACAGAAAGGACGTCAGAGACAGTTTCACCAGTTTGGACTGGAAGTATTGGGCAGCAGTGATGCCGTTGCTGATGTGGAAGTGATCGCTTTTATGATTCATATTTATAATAAGATTGGAATCAAAAATACTACGCTTAAGCTAAACTCAATCGGCGACCCGGACAGCCGCGATACATATAAAGAAGCCTTAAAAGATCACCTCAAACCAAACTTTGAGAAACTGAGTGAAATCTCCAAAAAGAGATATGAAAAGAACCCGCTTCGGATTTTGGACTCAAAAGAGGAAGAGGATCAGCCATTCATCAATAATGCACCTGTCATTACCGATTACCTGAATGAAGATTCACTGGCACATTATACCAAAGTAAAAGAATATTTAACGGACCTGAACATTGAATTTGAAGAAGACCCCTACCTCGTACGCGGAATGGATTATTATACACAAACTGCGTTTGAACTGATTAGTCCTGATCTGGGTGCACAAGACGCCCTGGCCGGCGGCGGAAGATATGACCTTCTCGTTGAAGAGATCGGCGGGCAGCCAACACCCGCGGTTGGGTTCGCAGCAGGAATGGAGCGTTTGCTGATTGCCTGTGAAGAGCTCGGAATTGAGCTTGGCTCGGATAAGAAAGTAGATGTTTACATTGTAACACTTGGTGATGCTGCCCGAAAATGGGGTCTGTCACAACTGCCTAAACTGCGGGAAAGGGGTGTGTCAGCTACGATGGATTATATGGGTCGCTCTATGAAAGCCCAGATGAAAGATGCCAATCGCGAAAATGCTCAGTACACCATCATTGTGGGTGAAAATGAGCTTAATGAAGGCAGATTCACTTTTCGAAATATGAAAGAGAGTGAGGAGAGTTCACTCTCTTTTGAGGAGATTTTGGATAAGCTATTATAATATTAGCTTTACGCAAACGCTGTCAGATCCGGTGGGTGCTGACAGGTTTTATTCCCAAATTTCACAAACACCCTAATCAAGACCTGACAGCATTCACGGTGCTTTTCCGGGATTCTGTCAGCGTCGAATTTGTTTTTGAAATAAACTCCTTAAGCATGCCATAACTTCTTTTCGCTTACATTGCTTCTGAACGCGATCAGATTTTGAGAAGACTTGCTTTATTTTGATTCAAAAAGTAGATTTCAACCGAAACTCGAGTTCATATCTACTGAATGGAACCCATCGAAGAGGGATACTATTACCATATTTATAATAGAGGAGCTGATCGCAACAATTTATTTTGGAGTGAAGAAGATTATAGAGAGTTCATCAAAAAGTATGTCTATTACCTTTATCCCTGTGTACAAACTTTTGCCTGGTGCTTGTTAAGCAATCATTTTCATGCTCTAATCAGGGTCAGGACTGTTCAGGAACAATCCAATCTTTACCAGCATCGTAAAAAGCTTTTTCTGGCAGGAAAATATCATGGAAGTCAAGATCCTTTGATCAAACCTTTTATTGCATCAAAGCAGGTTAGCCATCTTATTAATAGTTATACCCGATTCATCAATAAAAAAAGAGATCGGTCAGGAACCCTCATTGAAGGTCCATTTAAACGAAAGAAGATTATTGATAAAATAAATTTCATAAATCTTACATGCTATATTCATCGAAATCCTGTACATCATGGAATTGTAAAAAAGTATAGTGAATACAGATATTCTTCATTTCATGATTTCATGAACAACCGAAAGTCATTTACTGAAATCAGCGAGGTATTTGAGAGTTTTGGTGGAAGAGATAACTTTATTCGTGCCCACGAAGAGTTTGCATCAAATACGGTTGAGGGTACTGCATTTTTTTTAGAATGATTTAGTGCTGCAGGATTTGAATCTACCATCCCAACGCTGTCAGACCCGGTGTGTGCTGACAGGTTTATTCCCAAATTTCACAAACACCCGATTTCTTGATTCTTTGATCGTGCGTTGCCAGCGGGTAACCGGAAAGGATAGAAGTGGCAGCAATCAGCCGGTCAGCCGGATCACCATGAAACGTTTCCGGCAGGTTACGCTGAGCTAAAACAACCGCAATATCAGCGGGCAAAACTGTAATAAATTCGGGGTTTGTAGCCTGTTCAGTCCAGGATTGAAATCCCGGCAATAAACTCACCCTTCCTTTTCTCTCCAGCATCTCCGTTTCCCATACCGATACCCACGAAATGGCAAGATTTCTTTCTGAAGCCAATTTGTCCAACGCTTCACGCTCAGCCAGAATTAAATTACCGTCACCTAAAAGCCACCATAACCAGATGTGAGTATCCAGAAGAACCATCTGTTCAGGGTTCGTTTACCTGTATAGCATGATTCCAGTCGGGGCCTGAATAACCTTCAAAACCGGAATCTTCCGGTGAAAGTGATTCTGCAGAACCTTTTCCATGCAGCTGTTTCCATGGAGCACCTTGTGCGGGTGTACCTCCTGAAAGCTCTTTTTCAAGAGTGCGCGTGAAGAGCTCTTTGAGGGTAATACCCTCTTCAATAGCCTTTTTTTTGGCTTCTTTCATAAGTTT
>REDS01000149.1 GCA_007693395.1 Balneolaceae bacterium
ACGAGATCTGATGGCTACCATGCTGGTAGAAGAGCTGATAGACGGACGTGCGAAGATAACCGTAATCTTAAGCAATACACTTGATGGATTTACCTACCCGGTACACTCACACGATGCAGCCGATCCGGAAGAAACTCCAAATGGCACACCATACAATGAGACACCAAACGGTGATGTATTTGCGGGTGGTATTGAAGGAAATGGCGGTTCTGCAAGTGCATCAAGCGAAACAGAAGAGCTTCTTTTCAGAGATCTCATCAACAATTACGAAGGCTTCTTTGTGGTGCACGACCCAACCCAGGAGATCAGCACCACAGACCTTACTACCTACTTAATTCTTGGCTTAACAGCAAGATAACCCCATTTGATCTTTGATCCCTCAAGTTCCATTATCATAATGGGTCAGGAGCCGGGCATGAGTAATGTCCGGTTCTTTTTTATTGGATAAAGTTCTGTAAAAGCATAGGTATAGGAAAAATCACAAATAGTGATTACCATTGTAAAAAATGGAGATCGATTTCATGTGTCCTGTCAAAAAAGTTACTGCAATAATCGTTTTTGCTACTCTGTTTGCATTGTTTCAAAACCAGGCCTACGGCCAGGCGGATGATGTATACCGTGTAGAAACCACAGATGGTAATGTGTTTATGGGTGTACTTATTTCGGAAGATTCTGAACAGATTCTCTTACGGGTTGATTCACTTGGCGAGGTTACCATTATGAGAAGAAATATAAGGAGAATAACCCGGATTGATGCTGACCGTATCCGGAATGGGGTTTACTGGTATCCCAACCCACAGGCAACACGCTACTTTTTTGCGCCAAACGCTATCGGTTTAGACAAAGGTAAAGGCTACTATCAAAACACCTGGATATTTTTCAACAATGTAAATTATGGCGTCAGTAATAATTTTTCGATTGGCGGCGGATTGGTACCCATGTTTTTATTCGGAATTTCGTCAACACCGGTTTGGATTTTGCCAAAGGTAACACTTCCTGTTTCTGAGGATAAATTTCACATTGGTGCAGGCGCAATGCTTGGAGGGCTGGTTGGAACAGAGTCTGATTTGATCGGGCTGTTTTATGGCGTTAGTACTATTGGTAATCGCGACCGCAACCTTACTGTTGGTTTGGGTTACGGTTACGGAGGCGGTGAGGTTTCTACCACACCTCTTATTAATGTGAGTGGAATGCTGCGTACAGGCCGCAGAGTTTATCTGATAAGTGAAAATTATTTTATTCCGGAAGCAGGAGTAGCGGGAATAGTGTCTTTTGGTGTAAGATGGTCAAGCGAGAGCCTCGCCGTAGATTTTGGGTTATTTAGTCCGCTTGATGATGCGGGTGATATTATTGGCATACCCTGGTTGGGGGTAACGATTCCGTTTGGGAGATAAATTGGGTACCATCATTTAGCTATTTTCCTCCAAGTAAGGTCACAAATCCCGTTGCTTCAGGTGCAGAAGTATATGTTTTTACATAGTATATTATCGATTATTTGAGAAGTCCAAATTCATTTAAAAACGAGGAGATGAATTATGGAAGTAAGAAACACCAGCAGTTTTTACTCAAAAGCATATCTCTATTTTTTACTGGCTTTCGCTGTCACAGTGGCGGGCTTTTGGCCATCCTATTTTAGCAGGCTTGGAGAAACCGGAGCAGCACATCATTTTCATGGCATTACAGCTTCTCTATGGATGCTTATACTCATCATCCAACCCTTGTTGTACCGACTGAACAAAATGGAAGTACATAGAATGGTTGGCCGATCCACCTTTTTACTTGTACCGTTGGTGGTAATTGGCGGAGTGATGATGATGCACATGATGCTCAATAATCCAGCCTATGGCCCGCTGGCCTATCAGTTGGCGTTTATCGATTTGTTTGTGCTTATTCAATTCGTTCTATTCTACGTACTAGCCATCAAAAACGTGAGAGATACTCAGTACCATGCCCGTTATATGGCCTGTACTATTTTGGGCCGTTGATACCTGCTTTAACACGTCTATTATTTCATATACCATGGGTTGATTCTTTTAGCAAATCACTCCATGTATCCTATGTGCTTATCCATGTTGTGCTGTTGTTTCTCATTCTTGATGACAAAAGAAAAGGAAAAATACGGCTTCCTTATATGCTTGCTTTCGAGTTGATGTTGTCCCAGCAGACTATGATGCATTTTGCAACAGAATGGGATTGGTGGCGTGCTTTGATGGATCTCTTTTCAGGTGTTTCGTATTAAGAGTTTGTTTACTCCTGTGCACCCAGAAGGAACAAATCCCCGGTTGGTTGTGGCATACCACCTTTCGGTTCAAGTGTAACGGCAAATGCGTTCGAAATTGGCGAAGGATCTTCTGCAATCTGCTCAACTTTAAAAAACAGATCGGAAGATGGCTGATCAAACGAAAACACCCCGGCGCTGATTGGATTTTGCCCGTCTTTAATGAGCCAGAGCTGGTAATCTTTTTCGTCGGGTGGTGCAGGCAGGTTTGCAAGCTGGAGTACGGCACGCCTGTTATCAGTGTCCCAGATAATTTTTCCAAAACCTTCCGGGCTGGGATCGAGCCCCCCCATCATAACCAGGGTAATTTCCCTTGCGGCCAGAACATTCAGCAGCTGATCCTGCCTCTCAAGATCAGATTGTAGTTGCGTAATTTGTGCCTGTTGTTCTGTTACAATTTCATTCAGGCCAAAATTGAAATATGCAAGGGTTAAAGCTCCTATCAACAGTAGTGCTGCTACGGCCTTGTATACCCACAGAGGGATAATATTTGATACAGCATCCCTGCCTTTTTTATCTGTATTTACTCCTGAAATGGTTGAAAATATCGCCTCTTCAACTTTTGGTGAGGGCGCTTCAAAACCGGAAGCAAGAGCCATTTCGTCCCGCACAGATTTCATCTCCTCAAAAAACTGCAATTGTTCGGGAGTTGCCTGCTTAAGGGCATCCTCAAATTCAGCTGCTTCAGAGTTACTCAGTGCGCCGAGTACATACCCCGCACAGAGAGCTTCAAAATCGTTATGCTGTTCTTGTTTATCCATCAATTAATATCCTCAGATATTAACATATCTTTCAATTTAAGCATCCCCTGGCGCATTCTGTATTTTACAGTGCCAAGTGGAATGTCCATTTTTTCTGATATTTCAGATTGACTCAATCCATTGTAATAAGCAACGTATAGAACCTGCTGCTCCTTGTCGCTTAACTTTTTCAGAGCATTTTTCAGCTTATTTGCCCGTTCATGTAGTTCAAGATTTTCATGAGGATTTTTTCCTTCACTTTCAGGGGTGAGCGTAAAATCGCTGATCATATGATCTTCTTTCAGAGTATCTTTAAATGCCCGTGATCGTGTTCTGTCTATCGCTTTATTTCTGGCCATGGTTACCAGAAAACTGTACACATTGCCTTTTTCGGCATCGAATTTATCTGCCTTCTCCCATGCTTGTGTAAACACATCCTGAAGACAGTCTTCGGCTTCTTCTCTGCTTTTAAGGATGGTAATAATCAATCCAAAAAGAAGATTTTTGTATGTATGGTACAATTTTCGCAACGCTTCAGTATCGCCGTTTTGCACTCTGAACATCCATTCCCGCTCCTCTTCTTTCGATTGCAGAGCGAACCCGATAAAATAAATGAGCCAGTAAATAATCAAGCTGCTATTAATTAATACGAATTATTGGTTGATATTGGATGGGTTTTTCTAATCAAGAGACAAAGACACTTTTTAATAGTAACACATAACAGAATAAAAAAAGTTTGCCATACTTCTTAGCAAGAACTTGAGATTGAGAGTGCGCTTCTAACTTATTGCAACACAGCAAAAAAAGTTTTCAGAATAAAACCAATCCACTTTCACCTTAACATCGTATGTATAATCAAAGCCTAATGATAGGGAACTAAATGTTATCAAAATCGAATTAGAACACAACAATCTGCAAACTGAAACTCATTTACCATGAATAATAAAGACTTTAGCCGAAAAGACTTTTTACGAACAGCCGGATCCGTATCACTTTTTGCTGCGCTCGGAATAGGCTTTTACGGATGCAGCAGCTCTACGGACGCTACAGGCACACCCCCACCAACGATACCGGATAATGATGATGCAATAACTATAACCGGAGGTGGAAATACCATCACAATCGATCTTTCAAGTAATTCCGTTGCTAATCTCAGAGAACAGGGAGGATGGTTGTTAATTACAGCAGCAAATACCCTTATTGTAAATGTTGACGGAGACATGTTCAGATCGTTCACCAGTGTTTGCACTCATCAGGGTTGCTCAACCAACTGGCAATTCAATAATGAATTGTTTGAATGCACATGCCATGGTTCAAGATTTGATACGTCAGGCAGTGTAGTTCGAGGCCCTGCTAATGCCAATCTTGCCGAATTTACAGTTTCTGTAGAAGGGGACACCGTAACTATAAATAAATAGGTATGAAATACCTGAATCTGTTATTGCTGTGTGCCATGGTTTTTTTGATTAAACCGGATGCGGCAACAGCACAGAAATTTATGGCAGAAGAGGGCTACGTTGAATTTGTATCAAGAGCCCCGCTGCTTGAATTTAAAGGAACAAGCAATCACCTTACCGGCCTGATTGACCTGGACGAAAACCTCATAGATTTCTTCGTTGATTTGAACACATTAGAAACAGGTATTCGCCGCAGAGACAGAGACATGCGAAGCACCTACCTGAAAACAGATCAATTTCCTTTTGCTGAATTTACAGGACAGCTGCTAACCGGTTTTGACAAAGATAACCCGGAGGAGCAGCAGGTAGTAACACGCGGTATGTTTACCATTCATGGTGTTGAACGCGAAATTGAAGTTGAAGGCACACTTGAGCCGCGCCAGAACGGGCTTAAATTGAATGCCAGTTTTACTGTTCTCCTGGAAGACCACAATATTGACAGGCCGCGTGTTCTATTTTACGAACTTGCAGACGAACAGGTTGTAAACATCTCCATACTTCTCGAGCCGGTTACCAATTAGATAAACCCTGCTATGAAAATTCTCAGCTCAATTATACTCTTCCTTTTTTTGACCCCTGAAATTCTATTTGCCCAGCTTGAGAGGCAGCGAACAGTGGTAGGCCAGCCGGTAGAGTTAACATTTATGGCTCCACGAAATATAAACCTGCTAACGGTTGAACCCCTTTCTAAAGGAGAACTGCACTACTCTATCATGCACACATTTGGAGAGGTTACCGGCGGAGCAAGAAACCTCTGGGGGGTTGATCAGGGCGCGAATGTGAGGTTCAGTTTTGAATATGGCTTTGGTGATAACTTCTCAGTTGGCTTTGGCCGCTCAAGCATGGATAAGGTGTACGATTTTAATGCCCGGCTTGCACTGCTTCGCCAGAAAAGAGATGGTTCAATGCCTGTTTCGATTTCATTGGCTCCATCAGCGGGAATAATCACTTCCAGCTTTGGCTTTCTTGATGAAGATTACTCCTTTTCAGATCGCCTGAATTTTACGCTCGCAGCACCCATTGCAAGAAAGTTTAGTGATGATTTAAGCCTGATGATTGTCCCGACGGTAGTTCACTTTAACAGGGTGGGTGCTGAGCTGAACATTGCAGACCCAAATGTAAATACCTATTACAGCGTGGGAATTGGCGGGCGATATAAATTTGCAGCAAGAACAGCACTAACTTTCCAATACATACCGCCAATAACCAATGCTGACAATCTCGATGCAAACATTGGTATTGGAATAGACATCGAAACCGGCGGCCATGTATTTCAGATGTTTTTCACCACATCAAGGGCATTGAACGAATCATATCTCATTGCCGGGGAAAATGGAAATTTCTTCGATCGCGAATTCAGGTTTGGGTTTAACATCAACAGGTTGTTCAGGATCAGGTGATAGCCGGCAGAGGCGATAAAAAGCTGGAGTTTCACAGAAAGAGATTGATTTTAATACAAGCAACCTTAGTGAAAGGTAATTGCAGCTTGTAGAGTGCAGAAACTATTCCCTTTTCTCTTTTCACTTAACCTGCCAAGGTGTTATTTTCTCATCATAATATTCAATTAACCAAACGCTTTAATATATGTCTGAACAACAAGGTTATGGACTACTAAAGGGAAAAAAGGGAATTATTTTTGGCGCGCTTGATGACAGAAGTATTGCATGGAGAATTGCCTTAGCATGTAAGCGTGAAGGTGCTGATTTTGTTCTTTCCAATGCGCCCATTGCTCTTCGCCTCGGTGTGCTGGATGCACTTTCTGAGGCAACAAACGCTCCAATCATCCCCTGCGATGTGAGCAGTGAAGAAGATGTGGAAGCCCTTATGAAAAAAACCAAAGAGGAGCTTGGCGGCGTGGATTTTATTCTTCATGCAATCGGGATGTCTCCCAATATCCGCAAGAAAAAAGAGTACAATGATTTGAACTACAACTGGTTTAATCAATCGCTCGATATTTCTGCAATCTCTCTCCACAAAATTCTCAACTACGCCGAAAAAACCGGCGTCATAAATGATGGGGCCAGTGTTGTGGCGCTATCTTACATCGGGGCGCAGCGCATCTTCTCCAAATACTCCGACATGAACGATGCCAAAGCCCTGCTCGAAAGCATTGCAAGAAACTACGGCAGCCGCCTTGCCAAACGAGGCATCCGTGTGAATACCGTTTCACAGGCACCAACCAAAACGTCTGCGGGTACCGGAATAAAAGGGTTCGACAGTATGTACACCTTTGCAGATAAAATTGCTCCGCTGGGCAATCCGTCAGCCGATGAATGCGCAGACTACTGTGTAACATTATTTTCTGACCTCACCCGAAAAGTAACCATGCAAAATCTCTACCATGATGGCGGATTTGTAACATCAGGAATTTCTGAAGAGATGATTGATGGCCTGGTGAGATTGTATGCGGGCGACGAAGAGGGTGAAGCGTAAACTGTAACAATCTTTTCGGCTAGATATTAACCGGGCCAAAGGTTGAGATTTCATCAAAAAAATGGCAACAAAAATTCTCGGTATCGATCCCGGTTCCCGTGCAACAGGAGTTGCCATTCTTGAGGAGAATAACTCACAGTTTTCGGTTCTGTATTGCGAGGTAATCCGGCTGGATCAAACCGAAAACCACACAGAAAGGCTTCAGCAGATATTTGAAGAGGTTTCTGCTGTTATCGAAAAGTACAAACCCGATGTTTGCGCCGTGGAAACACCTGTTTATGGAGTTGATCCGCTTGCAATGCTTAAGCTTGGCAGGGCTCAGGCAGCGGCTATTCTCGCAATCAGCAATCAGAATTTACACGCGGCTGAGTATTACCCAAAGGCTGTAAAAAAAGCGATAACAGGCAATGGAAACGCAAGCAAAAAGCAGGTGGCATTTATGCTGCAAAAGCTGCTTAATTTCCCCGTTAATGATCTAAGCGGCGATGCAACAGACGCTCTTGCCGTTGCATGGTGCCACTTTACCCATTTAGGTCATGGCAAATCGGGAGGCGCTTCTAAAAAAATGCATCAGAATAACAGAAAATCATCCTGGGCCGCTTTTATACAGGATAACCCAGAGCGGGTGAAAGAGCACTAATAAAAATCTTAAGCACCAAACTCTAACTTCTAAAACCGCAGAAAGGGTGGAGTTTGAAAAATTGGAATGTAACCCATGATTTCCTACCTGAACGGTGAACTGGCTTCTAAGCGCGATGGCGAATGTATTATTGATGTTAACGGGGTAGGGTATGGTGTGGAGATTTCAAACCAAACGCTTGGAACACTGCCTTCCGCCGGGGAAGGTGTGAAATTGTTGATCTATCATCACTTTACCGAGAGTGAACAGCGGCTGTTTGGGTTTGCATCACAAAAAGAGAAAAATCTGTTTGAGCGGCTCATCACTGTAAAAGGTATTGGCCCAAAGCTTGGCCTTACAATTTTGTCGGGCATGCCTGCTTCCTCATTGATGGAGGCTATTGTTACACAAAACACTGCGGCACTTTCCGGTATATCAGGTATCGGGAAAAAAACGGCAGAGAGAATGGTATTGGAACTGAAGGATAAACTTTTTGATGAAACTCAGCCCTCGGTTGTATCGGGCAGTATTGAGGGAAGAAACCGGCACGATGAGGCTATTTCGGCACTGGAAGCACTCGGGTTCGGTAAGAGAGAATCAGCGCAGATGGTAAACCAGATTGCTGCCAAAAAAACAGATGCAACCGTATCTGAAATTGTGAAACAGGCACTGGCCAACCGTAAATGATAACATTAGCTTAATGTTTGTTGGTTATCTTTTTTAACGAAAGCCGTTAAAAAAAATCGCAATAAATATTTATTACTTTGTCGAAACAAACCATTCTTGTAGTTGACGACGAACACGATCTGCTCGACCTGATAGAGTATAATCTCCAAAAAGAAGGTTTTAATGTATTAAGAGCAGATAATGGCCACGATGGCATTGAAATGGCCAAAGAGTACAAGCCAACACTTGTTCTGCTCGATATTATGATGCCGCAAATGGACGGCATAGAAGTATGTGGCCACATGAGAAAAGATGATGAGCTTAAACACATCCCAATCATCTTTCTTACCGCACGGAGTGACGAAAAAACTGAGGTTGAAGGCCTCAATAAAGGCGCAGACGATTTCATAACAAAGCCAATAAGCACAACCAAGCTGATTTCAAGAATAAAAGCAGTGTTAAGGCGATTCGATAAAAATGAAGAGAAGGTTCAAAAGCTTAAAGTACACGATCTTGAAATTGATAAAGACCGGTACCTCGTTCTAAAAGATGGCGAGGAGTTTCAGTTGCCACGTAAGGAATTTGAACTTCTCTACTACCTGGCCAGTAAACGAGGAAAGGTACGAGACCGGCAAACACTTCTGAATAAAGTTTGGGGAGACAACATCTATGTGGTTGATCGTACCGTAGATGTACATGTTCGAAAAATACGAGAAAAACTTGGAGATCATTATATTGAGACTGTAAAGGGTGTTGGTTACAGATTTAAAGAATGAGCCTAAAGGATTTCAGTAAAAACAGATTCTCTCCTTTTTCTATTCGTACAGCAGCCTTAGCGGCGGTGTTTATCACGTTACTCGCTGCGGGTTTGTTGTGGATTAGTTTAGAAGCGGAATGGCCGCAACTGGTACTGTTGGCCGTTGCTATTTTTATGATCAGTTTTTTGGTGGTCTATACCGTAACTGACAGGCTTCACAGAGAGAGGCTGAAGCACCTGAACA
Source organism: Balneolaceae bacterium (assembly GCA_007693395.1). GTDB lineage: Bacteria > Bacteroidota > Rhodothermia > Balneolales > Balneolaceae > Rhodohalobacter. The sequence goes on from REDS01000149.1 coordinate 9,195, forward strand.
AGATTGTTAAAAATATGTCGCGCAAGAAGTTTGATGACTACGACAGCGACCTTAACGAAAGCCGGGATGAGCTCGACATTCTTTTGCACCGTACCGTAAAAGCGAGTGATTCAGTAAATAAAGAACTATCTCGCCTCAATAAAATTGAAAACTACAGGAAAGAGTTTATTGGCGACATTTCGCATGAACTTAAAACCCCCATCTTTGCCATTCAGGGGTTTATTGAAACGCTTTTAAATGGTGCCGTTCACGATGAAAATGTGAACGAGTTGTTTCTAAAAAAAGCGATGAGAAATGTGAATCGCCTGATCTTTCTCACAAATGATTTGATGGAGATTTCAAGGCTTGAAACCGGCGAAATGAAATCAAACATCAAGGATCTTTATTTGAGAGATGTAATTTTGGATGTAGTTGAAAGCCTTCAGTACAAAGCCCAAAAAGAGGACATCGAGATATTGGTGAAGGATTTTGATAAAAATATCCAGGTAAAGGCAGACCGTAATCAAATCAAGCAGATTCTTACAAATCTGATTGAAAACGGTATGAAGTATAATAAACCCGGCGGCTTTGTGGAGATTGGCATCACCGATTATAAAAAATCAAAAGTAAAACTCCTGCTATATGTTAAAGACAGTGGCATTGGTATTGAAAAGAAAGATATAAGCCGGGTAACAGAGAGATTTTTCAGGGTGGATAAATCGCGCTCGAGAGATAAGGGAGGTACAGGGTTAGGGCTCGCAATAGTTAAACATATAGTTGAGGCCCATGGTGAAAAACTCTTTATAGAAAGCCAGCCGGAGGCAGGTTCCACCTTTAGCCTGACACTTACCCGCTCAAATACCGTTTTGGTTTGATCTGCTTTTGCCTACCTTTCTGAATCATCAAAACTTCAGAAAAACTGAGCAACCCTGTTTATGAATATTGCCGTAATAATGGCCGGTGGCGCCGGCACACGATTCTGGCCTAAAAGCACCAAAGAGAAACCAAAACAATTTTTAAGATTGTTCGGAAAAAAGAGCCTCATACAGCAGACCGTAGAGCGGCTTTCCGGATTTATTGATGAGAAAAACGTGATAGTTATTACCAATAACGATTACGTGCACCTTGTTAACAGGCAACTGCCCAACCTTGATTCGAAATATATAATTGGTGAACCACTTGCCCGTAACACCGCCCCGTGTATTGCTTCGGCAGCGGCACTGTTATATCGAGATAACCCGGAAGCAATTATGGTTGTGTTGCCTGCAGACCACCGTATTGCGGAAAACGATCGTTTTCTTAAAGTGATAAAATCTGCCTCACAAACGGCTGCTGAAAAAAACTCTCTGGTTACGATTGGCATTGAGCCAAACCGTCCCGAAACCGGCTATGGATATATAAGACGCGAAGCTGCACCGGTTGCAACATTTAATAATCAGGATGTATATCGCGTAAAAAACTTTACTGAAAAGCCGGAACTTGCCCGTGCCCGCGATTTTCTGAAATCAGGCGATTATTTATGGAACAGCGGTATTTTTATCTGGAAAGTATCTGCAATAGTGGATGCATTCAGGCAATATCTGCCGGAAATTTTTGAACAGATGGAGAAACTCGCATCTTCTGAAAAAAAGGAGAGTGATATCAATACATTTTACCACAAGTGCCCATCCATCTCTATTGATTACGGCATAATGGAGAAGGCGGAACATGTACATGTGGTGCCGGCAAGTTTTGGCTGGAATGATGTGGGCAGCTGGAAAGCCGTTCATGAACTTGCCGATAAAGATGAAGCAGGCAATGCAATTGGCGACTCTACTGTAATACTGCAAGATGCATCCGGCAATCTGGTGGATGTGGCATCCGGAAAAACTATTGCACTGGTTGGGGTTGATAATGTTGCTGTTGTAGAAACTGATGATGCTATTCTTGTTCTTAATCTCGATAAAGCCCAGGACGTAAAAGAGGTGGTTGATGAGATTGACCGCCTCGCTGAAACAGAGTAGTTACTTTATGGTTATTTCCAGCTGATCGTAAGCCAGTTCCACATGCTCCGGCAGCCGGTTGCTGCTCTCTTCATGGTTTACATAAGAGTTCATGTGAATCAAATACGTTTTGGGGATGTTAAGCTCAGTGGCAATTTCTACTGCCTCGGGGATGGTTAGATGAGTTGGATGCTCGGGGCCCCATCGTAAACCGCTCAGCACCAGAACTTTGCTGCCCTTCACCTTTTCAAGGGTTTCGTCAGGTATGCGCTTTACATCTGTCATGTACGAAAAATCGTTCAGCCTGTAACCGGTTACATCAATGTAGCCATGGTTGTATGGAAGAGGCGTAATGGTAATATCGCCTGCCTGTATTGGCTCCGAGATTTCGCGCAGGTCGAGAGAGGTGGAGCCGGGGTATTTGTTTTCGCCAAACATGTAATCAAACCGGGATTCGATGGATTGAATCACTTTTTTTGATGCATATAACGGAACAGGGCCATTTTGTGAGTAGTTGTAGGCGCGAAGATCATCAAGCCCAGCGATGTGGTCCATATGTTCGTGGGTGATGAGAACCAGGTCGATTTTTTGGATGTCTGAACGGATGGACTGAATTCTGAACTCCGGCCCGATATCGATTACAATGGAAGTTGTTTCAGTTTGAACCCATGCCGAACAGCGTGTACGCTGGTTTCTCGGGTCTCCATCAATAAGTTCCTTACCAAATCCACCGGCTACGGGCACTCCCATTGATGTACCGGTTCCGAGAAATGTGCAATTCATCCGCTTTTACTCGTTCTCAATTCGTTTTTCTGCCTCTTCAAATTTCTTAAGCCGGCTCCAGATGGTTTCAAGCTCTTTTCTTACGGCAGGTTTTATGAAAAGATCATCGTGATTTAGCTTTAAAATGACTCTTGCTAATATGGCCGCTTGCGATTCTGTGGGCCGATTTTTATTGATTACAATCAGTTTATCCCCTTCAATTATGCACTGATCACCCCTAAAACCTCCGCGCTCTTTTCGGATGGCATACCCGCCTTTTTCGCAAAGTGACTCGAGCTCGAGAAGCAGTTTTTCAATTTTCATGCAGAATGATTAGAAGGCTATTCCTAAAGATATGGAATGGCTTGTAAAATCGTAATCATTTAAGTCCCCTTCAATACGGTAGGCACGATAATCAAAATTATACCCGATAGATAAAGCTGTATCTCCAAACAGGCGGTCTATCATCAGGTATCCGCCTGAATCAAACCGGAACAGGCCGCCGCCAAATAGTGAACCCTGAGAAAAGCTGAACCCATAGTTTGGTGTCGCTTTAAGATTAAAGCTGAATCGGTCTCCCAACCTGAAAGCAGAATAAGCGCCTGTTCCAAAAATGAGAGAGCTTTGCTGAAACTCTGCACTTGTTTCGTTTCGCCTAACCTGCATTAGATCGGTGGTGAGTTGAATGGGTATGGCAAGCTGAAAATTTGGCCTTCTTTGAATAAACAGATTGTTATAGAGACGTGCATTTAAGTTTACAGCAGAATGATCGTTCATGCCGGTAAAGGATCCTCCAAATGCGAGGCTGATGTCTAATCCGGGGCTTATCAAAAAAAGACGAATCAGGCTGTCGGAATAATCGAGGCGCTGAAAATCTTCGGCCCCCTCTGCCTGATAGGTGAAGTCGGCAAAGTCCCATGCAACCCCAAATATTGTGGCCGAACCCAATGGGCGGGCTGTACGCTGTTCCGGTTCCCCGATAGAGAACATCTGAGCGTTGGCATGAACAGGAAGCATCAGGATTATTGAAACAAGTACGAATGTGGAAAACTTTTTAATAAAAAAATTATTCATATTGGAATGATAAATGCAGTAACAAGATTAAACTGACAAATTATATGGTACGAATTATGAAAACAATATTGGTAATCCTAACGCTCGTTTTTGCTATGGTAGTACAATCTGATACAAACGAAGAACTATTTTCATTCAGCCTCAACTTAATTAATGGAGAAAACATTTCGCTGGATGAGTTTCGTGGTGATGTTCTGCTTATCGTGAATACGGCATCAGAGTGTGGTTTCACGCGACAATACTCCGGGTTGCAGGCAATTTATGATGAGTATTCAGAGAAAGGGTTCAATGTGCTGGGTTTTCCTGCAAATAATTTTGGCGGACAGGAGCCTGGAACGGATGAAGAGATTGCGCAGTTCTGTGAAGTGAACTTTGGTGTTACATTTCCTCTTTTTTCCCGTATTTCAGTTAGGGGAGATGATCAGCATCCGCTCTTTAACTTGCTTACAACAATTGATAATCCTGACTTTACAGGTGACATATCCTGGAATTTTGAAAAATTTTTGATTGACAGGAACGGAAATCTCGTAAGAAGGTTTAAAAGTAATGTAGATCCTGAAAGCGAGGAATTAAGAAGCGCAATTACAGATCTGCTTTAAGAAAATTATTTCCTTACATACATCCCATCACCATCCCGATAAAGGGCTCCGGTTGAACTCGGAGCCCTTGTTTTTTTTCTGCCATATATACATCAATTTGTGTTGACTTCGTGTGGATAACCTGTTTATATTTAATTCTTGTTTAAATTTCGGCAAGAGATATTTGAAATAATGGTCCGGTAGTTCAGTTGGTTAGAACGCCTGCCTGTCACGCAGGAGGTCGAGGGTTCGAGTCCCTTCCGGATCGCTTAACATAAAGCCCTGCAACGCAATTAATTATAGCGATGCAGGGCTTTTTTATTTTGAGAGAATTTTATTTTGGAAGCCTTCAGGGGTAACAGGGGGGTAACGAAATATTGTTTACCCATGCTTTTCACACTCTCGATTTTGTGCTTAGAGTGTATGTTTTCTGTGCGTAAATCTGATTTTTTGGTAAGCTATTACTCAAGATTGTAAGAAAAGGTGGAGAGATGAAAAGAGTTCTTACAAGTTTAAAAGCTCAGGCTCTGGGTTTTTTTTCATCTGAGCAGGTATCACGGCTGGCCGGTTATAAGCTCTAATTGCAAGCAGATACATACGATCAACATTCTCATTCATATTCACAAAACGAACCTGAGAGCGCTGTTTTGCGAGCATGGAATAGAGTTGAACCATAAACGATCTGGATGCAAATTGAATGCCAGTAAAATCAAGAGTGACTTCATTATTCTCTTCATTCGATATTTTCTCGAAGAGATCTTTGGCCATGGATCGGGTACTCAAATGCGTGGTGTTATATGTGAATTGCAGGTTGATTATACATGCCAATTATTATATAAAAAGATATGTTTTGAAAAAAATTCTGTAAGGCATAGAATTTTGAATTAGGTTGGTAATCCAAGTAGTGCCTTTCACTTTAAAGAACAATTGAGGCATTATATCCTGAGAAATAAAATTGTTTTATTACTATACCATACGGCTTAAATAAAATACATACAGTTACATGATCTTATCGGAGTACA
>REDS01000011.1 GCA_007693395.1 Balneolaceae bacterium
ATGTTCGGTCAGTCAATTCCACATTCCTTCGCCTGATTTCACCACGCACCCTGCTTCGGATTTTCCAGGTATGTGTGGTACGCTCGGCCTCAAAACCGCTATACAGGCCAAAATTAAACTCACCCTCCTGACCCCACATATTTGAGCGAACATCCACATCAAACACCCAGTTGTCCCAGGGATCGTCAATTTCATCTTCATCGGGGTCTCTGTCGGCAGGTTCATCATAAATAACATTCAGCGAATTGATAGCTACAGTATTGCTGACAAATGGAACTAATCCGATTTTTATGAATCGGTTCAACCCAATTCTGCGTTCATCATGCGAATCCGTACTTGATGAAACGTACCTCAAAGTATCAGATCTGGCATCCTGCACTCTCAGCTCCGAAAAAATGAGGATAAACTCCCTGCCGCCTCCGGCCGTTCTTTGGTCGTTAATTCGCAGATAGATAGATGCATCGTCCTGATCTCTCACATAATTTACAAATGTGATGTTCGTTCTGATGTAGTTTACATCACAAGAGGTACAATCCAGGTAGACGTTAGGAATCGGCTGAAGCCTTGACCCCTGAGCAAAAACTACCTCTGCTGAGAGCAAAAAGAAAACAATAACCGTAAAACTGTGGCGAATCAGGTACAAATTCGGGGAAATTAATTTTTAGTCACAACCTATAAAAGTAATCAATTCGGATATTGAATATCCAATGAAACCGTCGGGAGAATGTAAAAGTACACTTTAACTTTTCAGGAATTCTCCTTAGCATGATGAAATTTGAATATTATCCGTAAACAGTGCTAATCGCAGCCTTTTGAAATTTCTAAGCTCACAACTTTCCTATTTTTTTGCCAGCCGTAACACCAAAACCAACGTGCGCAAGCTCCTGAAGTTTGTGGGGGTTTTATTCGCTGTGTTCATTATCTATTCGGTAACATTCCACTATATCGCATATTACGAAGGTCAGGAGCACTCCTGGCTGACTGGTTTCTACTGGGTGCTCGTCACCATGTCGACACTCGGGTTCGGAGACATAGTTTTTTACACAGACCTTGGCCGGGTTTTTTCGATGGTGGTACTCTTTTCCGGGGTGCTTTTTCTGCTTGTAATGCTCCCGTTTACGTTTATTGAGTTTTTCTATGCACCCTGGATAAGGGCGATGAACCAGGCCAGAGCCCCCAAAAAACTGGAAGAACATGTAAAGGATCATGTCATCATCACCGAACTGAACCCGGTAACGGAAACGCTGATTCGAAAATTGAACTCCTACAAGATCGATTATATCATTCTTGAACCGGATCTTCAAAAAGCTGTCGACCTCTCTGATCAGGGGTATAAAGTGGCCAATCTCGATCCTACCGACTACGACACCTACAGTAATATCAACATTTACAATGCGCGTATGGTGGTGGCAGCCAGTTCCGACACGATTAATACCAATGTAACCTTTACCGTGAAGGAGTTTAACCCTGCCATAAAAGTAGTGGCAACAGCCGCTTATGGTGATTCGGTTGACATTCTTCAGCTTTCCGGAGCCGACCATGTGGTACAGCTTGGAGAAATACTGGGGCGGGCTCTTGCACGGCGCACTCTCGGTGGCAATGCCCGCGTGCATGTCATCGGCCATATTGACGAACTGGTTATAGGTGAGGCTACAGCACAGGAAACACCGCTGATCGGAAAAACCCTGCAGGAGAGTCGAATTCGTGAAACCACCGGTGCCACAGTTGTGGGTATCTGGGAAAGAGGCATCTTTAAACAACCCCTGCCCGATTCGAAGATTACCGACCGGACGGTACTGGTATTGGCCGGTTCCGTAGAACAGCTCCGGAATTACGACGAACTGGTCAGTATCTATCACGTATCCGATAAACCGGTCATCATTATCGGAGCGGGGCGTGTAGGCCTGGCTGCCTCCAAATCATTACGTGAAAGGGACATTGACTATCGCATCATCGATAAAGACCCCGGACGAATCCGTGATAAGAAAAAATTTGTCCTCGGAGATGCCGCAGATCATTCCGTACTGAAAAAAGCCGGGCTTGATGAAGCCCACACGGTTTTGATTACTACAAATAATGATGATATAAACATCTATTTAACCATTTATTGCCGCCAGCTCATCCCGAATATCCAAATCATCAGCCGCGCAACTTACGAAAAAAATATTAACACGATGCACCGCGCCGGGGCCGATTTTGTAATGTCGTACGCATCGATGGGTGCCAATTCTGTTTTCAATATTCTGGAAGGCCAGGATGTGCTGGTTTTGGCCGAAGGGCTCACTATTTTTAATCACAGGGTAAATCATAAATTGGCTGACAAAAACCTGATTGAATCGGATATCCGGCAGGATACCGGATGTACAGTCGTTGCAATCAAGTGCAAGGACGATGGCATGATTGTCAGCCCTGACCCCAAACGGAAGCTGCAGCTCAATCAGGAGATCGTTTTGATTGGTTCTTCGGAAGGTGAAACTAAATTTACCAATAAATATGAAAATGGAAATGGAAATTCCTGATAACGAGTCAAATCAAGTTCAATCATTTGGTGCCAGGAAGTGATCATGTTGACAGCCTCAAAATAGAAAAAACTTCCGTGGATTTTCGTGCTTTCGTTTCACTCCGCTATCGCTGCGTGGGATAAAAGAGGAGCGCTTATAAAAATGAGCACTTCGTATTCAGAAAATGAGCGCTTCGCACCTGCCTTCTGAAGCTTCAGCACAAGCAGGCCTGTCTGCCGACAAGGCAGGTACAAAAAATGAGCGTGGCAATTCATGTTGAAGTTTGATTTCAGAATCGTGAGGCAGAATTAAAAACTCCACACATCAACTCAATTATTTCAAATGCCGCCGTAAAAAGTTGGTGTAAGCCTGGTGAAGCAGTAGATAACTTTGCTGGTTATACGCCACACCATGTTCTCCCGGCGGGTAGATGCGCAATTCCACGTCTTTTCCGGCATCGGTAAATGCGGTAA
>REDS01000010.1 GCA_007693395.1 Balneolaceae bacterium
TATTAAGCTACGGTGTTGGTGGTTGAATTCCCGGTACAGGAGGTTCTGCCAATCCTGGCTGCAAGTCAATCTGTGCAACCGGAATCGGGTAGAACTCATGTTCACCGCTCCGGAAAGATGGTATGGTTCCTTCTGCCCGGTCGAGGCGCACAAGGTCAAAGAATCTGTCAGCTCCCCATTCGAAGGTCATTTCTGCAGCCCGTTCATCAAGAATGTCGTCGATATCAGCTCCGGAGATGGGTGGCATCCCGGCCCGATCTCTTACTTCGTTGATATAGGCATCACCTGCGCCCGGTCCGCTCTGGTGAATCAGGGCCTCAGCATACAGCAGAAGTGCTTCGGCATAACGGAACATTCTCACGTTATTAAAGCCGCCAAATTGGTGCCTGCCGGGTGTTTGTTCAACATAGGGGATGTAGGTTTTGAAGAAATATTTCTCTGCCGCACCACGGCCTTCTCTGTTGTAACGATCTAACAGATCTTGCAAATCAGCAGGGATATGGCCTATGGAATCTCCTTCGGGAGTGGCGGTGTTTTGAGGAATAATGGTTCTTTCATATCTTATACCTTCGCCTCTTTCTTCCATCAGGTCGAGATATTTCTGTGCAGGCATCGAAAAGCCCCAGCCTCCGGTAAATCCGCTCCCGTCGTATTTGGTGCCGCCTGACTGTTTAATACCTTCAAAATTATAAAACTGGTTTATATTTCCGCCAGTTGGCCCTTCGGAAGAACCGAAATCGGTAAATTGAAGCTCGAAAATGTTCTCATCGGAAAGCTGACCGGCATATTTGAATAGTTCATAATAGTCAGGATAGAGTGAAAATAAACCACTCTGAACAATGGCCTGAGAGTGTTCAAGCATCAATTGGTAATCCTGAAAATCGGCAGCTATTTTTGCCAGCAGCATATGAGCAGCCCACTTTGTAACCGATCCTCTGCGCGGAGACATCCGGCTTGGATGTTCATCAGAAAGATGATCTAATATCGCCGTTAACTCGCTTACAACATAATCATAAACTTCATCGCGGGGAGACAGCCTGAGTTCGGCTGCAACCGTTTCCGCATTGTAGTAGGGTACGTCACCATAAAAGCGCATCATTCTCCAGTAACCAATAGCTCTGAACCATCTTACTTCGGCCATATATCGTTGTAGTCTGGCTGTATCGGTAGTGTGTTCGCCGAACAGTTCCAGCTCCTGCAGGGATGCGTTTGCATCTCGAATCAGGCCGAAGTGCTGTGTCCAAAGGTTGTTTACAAACCAGGCATTTCTCATCGTTTCGTACTGGAAATCCTGGATATCTTCCATGACTGGCTGGTCGCCGGCATGGCCTGCTTTAAATACAAAATCACTTCTGAACCTGAGCATAGCCTGGTTCGACCAGTGGTTTAATGTATTATTTGCAGCTTGTGAATACACGGAGGCAACCGGCTCATACATTCTTGAATCATCAGTATAGTCGATGTCATCAACGGGAACTTGTCCCTCAATCGGATTATTAAGAAAATCCGAGCAGTTATTCATAACAAGTAATGATAAAAATAACGTAAACATTACTGCTATGTATTTAAATAATTTTAAGTTATTCATAATTATAAATCGTTAAACTTTTTAAATTTAGTAAGTAATATTTACGCCAACAGTAAAGCTTTGCGGGATGGGGTTCATGCCGCCTGCTGATCCAACGCCGCCAACTTCAGGTGTAAATCCGTTGAATCCGAATAATGTGACCGGATTTTGTGCGGTAAGTCTGAATCGCACGCTGGAACCGGACTCACTTCCCGGAATCAGATCGTGGAACGTATACCCGAGAGTGATGTTCTGAATTCTGAAGAATGAACCGTCTTCAACCAGGAAAGTGTTCATATTGTTCATGTTCCAGGCGTGCAGCAACCCTTCGGCTGATGGATAGGAGTTGGTTGAGCCTTCGCCCGTCCAGCGGTTTTCATACAGGTCTACTTCAAAATTGTAATCACCGTGATGGCTTCTTCCGCCTCGTAGAGAATTGAAAATCTTGTTTCCATAAACACCATAAACAGAGGTGGTGAAGTCAAAATTTCCGTATTCAAACTGAATCTGGCCGCCGTAGGTGAACTTCGGGAGGTTGGCTCCCAGATGCTGGCGGTCATTCTCATCAATAACCCCATCGCCGTTTACATCCTGAAAGCGTAAAAACCCGGGGCGTACCGAAGAATGAATTTCTGTGTTGAGATGATCCTCGATTTCCTGCTGGTTCTGATAAACGCCTTCAACCACATATCCATACCAGGAGTATAGCTGATGTCCGGGTTCGGATCTGTATGGCTGTGTGGATCCAACCTGTATGTAAGGTTCGCCACCAAGATCAAGCACCTCGTTGTGCAGAGTGCTCAGATTAGCACTGATGTTGTAGCCGAGGCTACCTGCTTCATCCCGCCAGTTTACGAGAAACTCAAATCCGGTGTTCAGTATTTCACCCTGGTTTCTTATCAAACCACCGCCGCCCATCAGGTTGCTTGTCCAGATGGCAGCATCTTTGGTTACTTTTCTGAACCAGTCGATCTCGGCTGAGAGCCTATAGTTCAGTGTTGATAGTTCAATACCGGCGTTATACTCATCGGTAAGCTCCCAAACCAGTGTATTAAAGAAAACACTCGGGCGGTATCCCGGAGACCACTGATTATCAAATGCATAGGAAACACCCGTACCGGTTGATATCGCACGTGTACCCGATTCTCTGGGCACGTTATTGTTCCCTAATCGTCCCCAGCTTGCACGAAATTTCAATTCGTCAAACAGCGTCTGATCCGCCATAAAACCTTCTTCTGAAACCATCCAGCCTACACCAAACGAAGGAAAATAACCCCATGTTTGCGTGTATTTGTCGGTTCCGTCGGCCCTCATTGTGGCATTTACCATATAGCGTTCGCCGTAGTTATACATCATTCTGCCAAAGAAGGATGCACCAACTTCAGTAGAACCGTGA
>REDS01000199.1 GCA_007693395.1 Balneolaceae bacterium
GAGAGATGGCAGCGGCCTATGCCAGTGTATTGTCTCTGCCGATGATGTGAGTGAAGAGGTATTCGAAGCGGCCGGATCTTTAAAACAGGAAAGTTCACTGGAAATTTCCGGCAAGGTGATTAAGGATGACCGAAGTATCGGCGGATACGAACTGCATGCAACCGATTTGAAGGTGGTTCAGGTTGCGGAAAATTATCCCATTACACCGAAAGAACACGGGGTGGAATTTTTGATGGAGAACCGCCATCTTTGGCTTCGAAGCCGGCGTCAATGGGCTGCTATGAGGGTTCGGAACGAGATCATTTTTGCCATCCACACCTTTTTTCAGGGCAGAGGTTTTGTACAGATGGACTCTCCCATTTTTACCGGCAACGCAGCCGAAGGAAGTACCACACTTTTCGAGACCGACTATTTTGAAGAAAAAGCATACCTGGCACAAACCGGTCAGCTCTACGGTGAGGCACTGGCGATGGCACATGGTTTGATCTACACGTTTGGCCCAACCTTCCGTGCTGAAAAATCGAAAACCCGCCGCCACCTTACCGAATTCTGGATGATTGAGCCGGAAATGGCATTCTACGATCTGGAGATGAACATGGACCTGGCCGAGGATATGATCAAAGCGATCGTAAAAACTGTGCTGGAAAAGAACAAGGCAGAGCTCGACATTCTTGAACGAGATACTACCTCACTGGAAACCCTCGCCGAAAAACGGTTTGAACGGATGACCTATACCGAAGCGGTTGATAAGCTGAAAAGCGATGAGACCGCTGCGTTACTGGATGAGATGGCTGCATCACGTGAAAATGAACTGGCCGAGATCAAAAAAGAGCGTGAAGAGATCAAAAAAGAGCACGGTTCGGCCAAGAAATGGAGGAAGGCGCAGATCGATCAGCGAATCAAAGAGATTGGCGCACGAGTTGACCAGATTGAAGAAGATTTGAGGAATATTCCATCGTGGAAAGAGTCGGCCCGGAACTTTGAATGGGGCAACGATTTTGGCGGCAGCGACGAAACGGTTTTGATGATGCAGTTCGATGTGCCCCTGATTGTAACCCACTGGCCGGCCGAAATTAAAGCGTTCTACATGAAGCGCGACGAAACGAATAAACTTGCTCTGGGCATGGATATTTTAGCTCCGGAAGGCTATGGCGAAATTGTGGGTGGCAGCCAGCGGGAGGACGATCTGGCGGTGATGGAAGAGAGAATTGAAGAAGAGGGACTGGATAAAGAGATTTTTGAATGGTACCTCGATCTTCGCCGGTACGGTTCGGTGCCCCATTCGGGTTACGGGCTTGGCCTGGAGCGAACCGTTGCCTGGATCTGTGGCCTCAGTCATGTGCGTGAGACCATTCCCTTCCCAAGAATGCTGGGAAGGTTGAGGCCGTAGTTTTAACCGGTTCCTTAGAGGCCATCGCCCCCCCGAAGGATCGGGATGTTCCACTTTCAGTGCTTACTTTTTCAGTTTCATTCCTATGCATAGCGCTTCGCACTATGTTGCTGACGTTGCCCTGATGGGGCATGTAGAATCATAATCCTTGCAAGGACGTATCGGCCTGTTACTTTATCGCGATTTTATATAAAAGTCAGCACCAACGGTGCGCAGGCAACAACATCGTGCAGCGCGCGATGATTAACCGCAAGCACCCAACCCATAAGCCCCAACGCGGGCGGCAGCCACCCCCGGTTCGTATATTAACTCATGATTTTTATACAGATCTCACGTACATTAATTAACGTTGAAACCTCAGTTCGATTTTAATATGATGGAAAAAGTGCTCCCCTCCTTCGCAAGGAGGGGCAGGGGGTGGTTCACCATGTTTTTTTTCAAAATTTGAAACTAGTTTGATGGCTCAATGCCCTTTTCAACCACCCCTAAATCCCCTCCTTGGAAAGGAGGGGACTTTCAAGCATTTTAATCGACACATTATTATTCGAACTCAGGTTTGAATGAAACGAAGCGTCCCATCACTACCTGAAACTTCATGAACGGTAAAGATACTATCACCGATACCTCCAAAACTGTACTCACCATCACTACAGCACTTTTGGTTGTGTACCTGTTTACCGGATGGCAATGGACAATCTGGACGGGCGTTATTCTGGGGGTAGCTGCTCTATTTTCAAAAACGGCTTCTGGTTTCATTCACTCCGGCTGGATGAAATTGGCCTATCTGCTCAGCCTCATCATCCCAAAAATACTGCTCACGATTATTTTCTATTTCATTCTGCTTCCGCTCGCCCTAATTTCAAGAATAGTAAACAAAGAGCCTGCACTGAAACTCCGAAACAACTCAGATACTATGTATACAGAGAGGATGAAAACATTCACAAAAGAGGATTTCGAAAAGCCGTGGTAGCTTTGTCCTGAAGAGCACTATCTTTAATGAAAAGATGCCAAATCATCGCTCATCTATTCTCCAAAAAAGATGTTCATGGAAACAAAGGCATGATTTCTCATTCTTGGCTAATGTATATATACTTTAAAGCTGAATTTTAAGCCAATACCAAGAAATGTAACGGTACATATAGCAAAAAATCATCAAGAAGCTGATGAATGGAATATTCAGCAAAACCTCGATTTGTCTCCGCAGGAACGGTTACGGGCAGCACGCATTTTACAGCTTCAGTATTTTGGAAAAAATTCTCCGGATGTAAAGTAATCAACCCCGGTTTCATCAATGACATTGACTTCTATGTATCGGAAAAATGGCAAAACATGACAAATTAATTCGTAAAATACTTTCGGGCCAGTCTGATGCAAATATCAAATTTAATGATGTTTGAGAGGCTACCCCAATATTGTTTTATTTCACTCAATAAGGTATTATTAATATTCTGACTATAAACTTTTATAAATGGAAACGGTTATTTCCAGACATTAACCGGCCTTGAATTGGTTGACGGGAACAGGGTGTTTTCAGCGACGCTATGGCAGCATTTGTTACCGGCC
>REDS01000103.1 GCA_007693395.1 Balneolaceae bacterium
GTCATTTTTTTGCCGGTCAGTTTCACTTTCTCAGCATTGATCACAATGACGTTGTCGCCTGTGTCCATATGCGGAGTAAACTCCGGTTTGTTTTTTCCTCTTAGAATCGAAGCAACATGGCTGCTTAAACGTCCCAGCGGTTTGTCCTCAGCATCTACCAATACCCACTTTTTATCAGTGGTGGAAGGCTTTGCACTAAATGTTTTATTACTGATCGTATTCACGATAATCTCTTAGTTTTTTGTAAAATTGGTAAGTCGAAAAAAATAAGGGTAAATATTGTGTATTGCAATATTGAATCGTGAAATTCTTTCAGTATATCGGCAGATCTTTAATTGAGGTACCCCTTCGCGCCACTTTAAAAGTGACCTGCAAGAGTACACCGAATCTTTATTCGGTGTTCCTGGCAGAGTCACGGAGCACAAGCTGTTATTTTTAAGTGGTTGAAAAATATCTAACCATTGCCAATATAATCCTCAATTCTAACCATCCCCCTTCGCGTTTCTTTGCGCTCTTCGCGGTTACCCTCAACCGGAATTAAGCCCTGACTTTTTTTAACCGCCAAGGCCGCCAAGAACCGCTAAGATTCTCTAATCAAACAGAGTAGGATCCCAGCCCCGAATTCCACGATCATTTACCGCCACTACAGAGATTGTTTTCGAGAGATCGGCATCTGTAAGTAACAGCGAGTGATCACTTGTTCTTTCAGTCTGCTCCCTTCCTGATCTATCGGTATAGGTGACAATAAAGTGATCGATATCATTTTCAAGTGGCTCATCCCATGAGAGAGCTATGCTGCTTGGACTGTCTAATAGTTCAAGCCCGGTTACTTTCGACGGCGCATTCGCAAGCATCATCAGGGTTGCCGTGGTTGATTTTGCCACTTCACGAACCAGATTATGATTGATGGTCTCCAGGCGATCGGTAGGCTGATGGTAATTCGGATTCCCCAAAATAGGGTAGGAGCCAATGCCGCCAATCACATCCCCATACGCATCAAAGAAAACATGCGCATCTGTATTGCGGTAGTAGCGCGAATCGTAGGTGATCAGATCGGTAAATAAAATCGCCCCGGAGTGCTGCACATCGCGGATGCCGTAGTTGGAAAACCTTATGGTATTATCAAGGCGGTGGTGCCGGGTCCAGCCCATCATGTCGTTATTGACCACACCTGCCGCCCAAAGTCCTTCTTCTTCGGCTACACTCACAAATTCACGCGCACCCAAAAGCCCCGACTCTTCAGCGGTGAGAGATGCAAAAATGATGGTTGCCGGCTGTGGATTATCGGCCAGCACACGGGCAGCCTCCATCAAGACAGAAGTGCCCGATGTGTTGTCATCGGCACCGGGGCTTCGCAGCACCGAGTCGAAATGGGAGCTCAAAATATAGACAATCTCCGGGTGAGTGGTACCTTCAAGCCGGGCAATTACATTCGCAGTTTCAACCCCTTCGGCCGGACTAAACCACTGCAGTTCCGGCTCATACCCGAACGATTTGAGCGTTTCGTAAATGTAGGCACTCGCTTTTTGGTTGCCGGGCTCTGTCATGTGCTTGGAGCCAAAATCATACAGCGATTTTTGATAATGGTAGAGCCGTGTAATGTTGATCTCTTCCGTTGCTGCTTTCACTTCATCATAAAGAGGTTCAAACATCTCTTCAGCTTTTGCCCTCAGCTCTTTTTCGCTTTCGAGATTTTTCCGGAGACGATCTTTCAGGGTTTCCATCGAAATGTTTTCGCCAATTCTCACCAGGTAAACACCCTGCTCCGGGGAGATGGTGTTGCCGTCGCGCTCGGCCACAATCAGAAGTTTGGTTCCATCGCCGCTGGGCTCCCAGGCATTCTCCATCGAAACGGTACGAACGCTGTTGTTGTGAAAAAGCCTGCGAAACTCTTTGGTCTCCACATTATAGATGTGCGATCGCCGGTGGCGCGCCTCACCCATCATACCAAGTACCAGGTTATCATTCAGAAAATGAGGAAAGAGTTCGTGCTGAATATCATAGGAGAGCCGGTCGTGTTCTCCGGATTCGAGGTGAACCATGTGAATATCCCAGCTGATGCCCTCGCGAAGCATGTATGCCAGGGTTGACCCGTTTGGCGAGAGGGCGGGGTGCTGAACGGGATCACGTTTTGATACCTGTTCGGTCGCTTCAAATGAGTTTTTGGCCAGGTCAACCGTGTAAATGGATGTAGCATCTTCCGATACGTTCATAAAAGCCAGCCGGCTGCCCTGTTTCGATATCACAGCAGATTGCCCCTCCCAGCTGTCTGTTTCTCCGTTTTCTTTGTGATAGATCACAATGGTGTTTGGCCGGTCGAACGAATGGCGTTCTGCGCCGGCAGGGGTGGGGAAGGGTGACGTGGAGTAGGAGTTAAAAACGATGAAATCACTACCCGGTACCGGCTGCGGGGCATCAAAAAAACCATCCTCACCGGTAAGTTGT
Source organism: Balneolaceae bacterium (assembly GCA_007693395.1). Classification (GTDB taxonomy): domain Bacteria; phylum Bacteroidota; class Rhodothermia; order Balneolales; family Balneolaceae; genus Rhodohalobacter. The sequence goes on from REDS01000103.1 coordinate 2,446, forward strand.
GTTGGTGAATCCTCATCCGCAGGAATAAAATAGATGTTGCTGGCGGTATGATTATCGGGATCAGCTCCTGCAAACCAAAGTGTGCCATCCTCATCAAAAACAGGTGTGCGTACCATCAGTGTGCCGGTTTGGATGGGTGCGGTTTCACCGGAGTGCAGATCAACCCGGTGCAGACTGGTGTTTTTGGCCTCTTCGAGTTGCAGCTCGCTTCGGGTTTGAATAATGGCCTGGCGGTTACGTGCTTCAAACGCCTCGTTTAGCTGCTGCTGCAGGGCGATCATCTCCCGTGTAATTTTTGTGCGCTTGATTAAACCACTCCGGCCATCGGGGGAAAATTGAAAACTGTGCCCTTCAAGCAGATGCAGGGTTTCCGTACCGGTATCATCAGCTCTGCCGATGTTAGTTACAATGAATCCTTCCCGGCTCTCTTCCCAGGAAAAGTGCTGATTATCTGGGCTGAACACAGGATTTCTTCCATCTTCTGAAATTTCATC
>REDS01000009.1 GCA_007693395.1 Balneolaceae bacterium
GAGCCGGGCTGTTTTCAGGTGGTGAGCCGGGCGTATGGCTTTCGAACCAGTACAGTAACACTGGTGTAGATCTTGCCCGTGTTGATCAAAGAGCATTATTCCCGGAGGGTTTTTTCACTCCGGATACAAACAATCAGCCTCGCCCAGGTACAGCAGAAGGACTCAGCCCAATCCAGACTACAGAGGTTAACCTTACCGATCCGGACTTTAAGATCAATCAGATATTCCGTACAAATCTTGCTGTTGAGCAAAGGCTGCCATGGAATCTCGTGGGTACAGTTGAGTTCATCTACAGCAACAACCTCCACGACATTGATTACCAAAACCTGAACCTTGGTCCTGAAAACACCAATGTTCGTCTTTCCGACGGCCGTCCCTTCTACTCAGACGTAGTTGAAGGCGATGACGGAAGTTTTTCAGTAAGACGTGTTGATGCAAGTGAGAATTTCACAAATGTTATTCTGCTTACAAATACCAATGTTGGTGAACAGTGGAGTCTTACAGGCCAGCTCAGGAAAGAATTTTCTGACGGATGGTTTGGTGATATTTCCTACACCTACTCTGATGGTACTTCTGTAAACGACGGTACATCAAGTCGTGCAATATCAAACTGGCAGTTCAACGAAGTGCCGGGAGATCCTAATAATGCACCCGGTGCAAGAACGCTATTTATTTCCAAGCACAGAATTATTGGATCTGCATCATACCGACTTAATTACGGTACCCGACATTCAACAACCTTCTCTGTGATATACGAAGGCCGCCAGGGTAACCCGCTCACATATGCCTACTTTACTCCAGGGTTTGTAAGTTACAGCGCAAACGGTGACTTCCGCGGTGGAAATGATCTCGTATACGTACCTGCATCAGAAGACGATGTTAATGTAGTAAGCAATAACTGGGAAGAATTGAATGCATTTATCGAAGCGAATCCAGCTTTGCGTGAAAACAGAGGCCAAATTGTTCCAAGGGGATATGGAGATCAGCCTTGGGTTAATCAATTTGATATTCGTGTAACCCATAATATCCGGACATTCGGTACACAGTCACTTGATATTTCATTCGACGTTCTGAACTTCGGAAACATGCTTGGAAATATTATTGGCAAGGATGACTGGGGCGTGCAGCGGTTTGCAAGTTTTGGTAATGTAACTGAGCTTACTTTTCTTGGATACGACTGGGACCTTGCTGCTGATGGAGCCATTGAGGGGACCCCTCGAATCAGTTTCGATCCAGACAGAGTTCCAACCAATATCGATCAGTTCAATGTTTCGAACACAAACTCGAGATGGAGAGCACAGCTTGGCGTGAGATACTCATTCTAAACCCGGTAATAATCATATTCAAAAGGCAGCTCAACTCATTGAGCTGCCTTTTTTATTTTTAAAGTTGTAATCGAATCATTCACCGTTTATCATCAAGTATTCGATTAGAGTAAAACACTGCCATAAAACTAAACCGTTAATACTCTTATATATTCAATAATTCATGTTTTCAAAACCAGTAAAATACCTGCTGTTTGTTGGTTTCTTCACCTCCCTATCTCTATTTGCGGGATGTGATCAGGCTGCAAAAACGGAACATTATGACATAAACGAGACAAACCCGGTTCTCCTCATTTCCATCGACGGCTTCATGAACGAATACCTCGATCGCAATGAAACCCCGAATTTTGACCATTTTCTCGAACAGGGTGTTCATGCAGAATATCTGATACCCGTGTTCCCGACCAAAACTTTTCCCACCCACTGGTCAATCGCTACCGGCCTCTATGTAGAAAATCACGGAATCATCTCCAACAGTTTTTACGATTATGAATTGGAAGCCCGTTTCAGTTTTGGCCCGCCGGATGATACCCCGAACGATGAGCGCTGGTGGGGCGGCGAGCCTATCTGGATTACGGCAGAAAATCAGGGGCTGACCTCAGCCACATTTTTCTGGCCGGGTTCCGAAGCCACAATAGATGGAGTACAGTCCACAAAATGGGTGGATTACGACGGCTCTGTTCCCGACATCACTCGCATCGACAGTGTGATGACTTGGCTTGATCCGGCCGGTGATGTTCGCGCCGATTTTGCTACCCTCTATTTCAGTTTTGTGGACAGCCGCGGCCACTCTTACGGGCCAAACTCTCCGGAGGTTGACGAAGCCGTGAAAGAGATGGATGAACTGCTGGGCTACCTTCTTGAAGGGATTTATGAAATAGGACTGAGTGACAAACTGAATATCATTCTTGTGTCCGACCACGGTATGGCAGAGTTATCAGACGAAAAAGTGATTTTTCTGGATGAGATCATCAATCTGGAAGATGTGGATATGGTTGATTGGTCGCCAGTGGCCATGATAAAACCTGATGAAGGCAAAACGATCGAAGTTTACGAGGCTTTAAAAGCGAATGAAGAACATTACAGCGTATATCTGCGTGAAGACCTTCCCGAGCGTTTTCGGTTCCGTGATCACTACCGTATTCCCGAAATTATCATGATAGCCGATGTAGGGTTTACGATCACAAGCCGTCCGTTTTTTGAAGACAGAGGTATTATAGCCGGCAACCACGGTTACGATAACAGGGCTCCCGAAATGCACACTTTTTTTGCTGCTAAAGGCCCTGATTTTAAAAGCGGAGACGTGGCGCCCCCTCTCGAATCGGTTCATATTTATGAATTGATGGCACGCATCCTGAACCTTGAACCTGCACCAAATGATGGCAATTTCGAAGAAGTTAATCACCTGTTGAGTGAGTAAGCCATGACAAAGGTTAAAAGGTTCTACAGGAATTCTTGTGGTAAATGAATAATAATGGCAGTAGCATCGCCTCTAAAGAGACTATGAGGAAATAGGTAATCGAAGTATATCGCCCATTGTTTTTTACCAGTAGAGTAGAGTCAGGCTCATCATCGGTAGGTTGAGGTTTGTTTTCTCTGTT
>REDS01000111.1 GCA_007693395.1 Balneolaceae bacterium
TCGTAATGATTTTGTTTATAATTAATACATCTAAAAATCTAACCTGGCTGAAAGCAGATGGCATATATCAAAACCATATCACCCGAAAATGCTGAAGGCAACCTGAAACAGATCTATCGTGATCTTGAGACATCCCGGGGTAAAATTGCTGAAATAAATAAAATTCAGAGCCTGAATCCGGAAGCACTTGTAGCCCATATGGAACTCTATATGGCTATCATGTTTGGCAAATCGCCGTTGAAACGTTATCAGCGTGAAATGATCGGGGTGGTAACCTCTGTCGCTAACCGCTGTACCTACTGTGTTAACCACCATGAACAAGCACTGCTCGCGTACTGGAAAGAGAGGTCAAAAACGAAACTTCTGATTTCGAACCGTTCTGAGCTGGACCTGTCGCAAACTGACCACCTGCTTTGCAACCTGGCTGAGAAGCTAACCCTTAACCAAAGTCAAGTTTATTCAGAAGATGTTAGAATTATGCAAAATGCCGGGATCGAAGATCGTGCCATATTAGATGCGGTACAGGTAATTGCCTATTTCAACTTTGTAAATCGAATGGTTCTGGGACTGGGGGCAGAGTTTTCAGAAGAAGAGATGAAAGGCTATAAGTATTAAATGGGGCAATTTCTTTTCATTGATGCCGAATATTGCTAAAAATGTGATGGTTTTGTGCTTTCTTTTTTCAAACAAACGATCATCTTACTGTTCGGATACCGGTAGTTCTCTGTTATCCATTTATGAAGATCTGTAGTTATTCGTTCATACTTGAAGCTGCAGTAGTTTAATTGCAATCTATTAAAAGTTCGTATTGTGGAATTTAGTGATATATATAGTTGGTTTATGGGACTCGGTGAGCCTTACGGTGTAGATCCCGTTATTTTTGGTTCAATCTACGTAGGTGCAATTCCAATATTTTGGCTGGCAATTGTCTGGTTGGTCAGCAACATTAAAGCGAAACGAACGGTAACAGGGCCAGTTTTACTGGCCTGCACTTGTGCCATTTCGGCTTATGTTTACCTGATAATCGCAGGAGAAAATGTACCTGTTTGGGTATATGGGCTGATTGTTGCCATTATTATTTATGCAATCTACTCAACACTTAAAAAAGTAAAACAAAAAAAAGAGGAGTTACAGAATGAAGCATCAATATGATTTAATCGTGATCGGGGGAGGGGCAGCAGGATTAACGGCCTCAGGTGTTGCAGTAAGTTTAGGCGCAAAAACTATGATGATAGAGAAGGCCAGGCTTGGGGGTGATTGCACCTGGTATGGCTGTGTACCCAGTAAGGTTTTGCTAAATCTTGGAAAAAAAGCCGCGCTATCAGGCAAACCTGTAGACTTCTCGGTAGTGCGAAAGAAGCTTGACACCATTCGGCAAGACATCTACGAAGAAGCAGATGATCCGGCTAAATTTCGGCAAATGGGGATTGATGTTGAAGAAGGGGAAGCAACGTTTACTGATAAACAGACCATCCGGATCAAAAACAGTGGTGGAATTCTGCGCGAAGTAAGCTCTAAATACTTCGTAATCGCCACCGGGGCAAAAGCGTTTGTTCCACCCATTCCCGGGCTTGATAAAACTCCCCACCTCACAAATCACAATCTTTTTGAAATAGATGAACTACCGAAAAGCATGATCATTGTTGGAGGCGGCCCAATTGGGACAGAGATGGCGCAGGCTTTCCAGAATCTCGGAACGAAGATAACCGTAGTGGATATGCTGGATACGATTCTTGCCAACGATCACCCGGATATGACAGCAATCCTGAAAGAGCACATGGAGAAACAGGGAGTAACTTATGAACTGGGAGCGGGTGTTAAATCGATATCGGGAAACAAAAACTCTGTAGAGGTTACCATTGAACGAGATGGCAAAACGAAAGTACTTAAAGCAGAAAAACTGCTCATGGCAACGGGACGACGGGCCAACTACGAGCCTTTAAATCTTGATGCCGCCGGTGTGCAAACGGATAAACAGGGCGTAACTGTAAACGATAAATGCCGCACCAACGTAAAATATATCTATGCCATTGGTGACGTAACCGGTCGCTACCAGTTCACTCATATGTCGGAACATATGGCCAAAATTGCAGTGAGTAATGCCCTTTTGAAATTTCCCATGAAGATGGACCACAAACATGTGCCGTGGGTTACCTACACAGATCCTGAGGTAGCACATGTGGGAGCCACCCAGCAGAAGCTGGATGAAAATGGAGTGAAGTATGAAACCTACAAATTTCCCTACTCTATGATTGACCGGGCCATTACAGATGAAAAGACGGAGGGCTGGATCTATGTATATGCTAAAAAGTTAAATGGCAAAATTCTTGGCGCAGATATAATCGGGGCACATGCAGGCGAATTAATCAGTCAATATGCACTGGCGATGAAGAACGGTGTTACTTTAAAAAATATGGCCGACACTATTTATCCCTATCCCAGTTATGCGCTTGGTGCAAGGCGCGCAGCCGACCAATGGTATGTTAGAAATCAAAGTATTGGATTGGTAAAATGGATAAAACGTATTTTTGGTTATAGCGGCCCGTTGCCCAATCTCAGTGATCCAGATAAAATTGTATAGTCAAAAAAGCCTCTCATTAAGCTCCTGAAAAGTACGATTCCACAGTTTTCATTTGTGAATATTTTAATTGATGTTAGGGAACCACATTCCCACTGTTGCCCCAAATATGCCAACACCCATTGCGATGGTCAGTATTGTAATTATGGCTGCTGTAGTAATTTTCCCTGTTTTCCGTGCCCGTTCATTAGCCCAAAAGTAGATTTCAAGTACGAGCAGTGGTAATAGATACTGGGCAAAGTTTAAAAAAGTGAGAAACGGCCCCTGGAATGTTGCCGGATCAAATCCTACCGGTTTTTGATGAATCAGCATCCAAAGCATAAATCCTACTCTGAAAAACCATACACCGCTCACAACCATAAATAATCGAAGTGCCCATTTTCGGTGAGATTTAAAATTCCCGGCCATGGCATATCGTATCACAATCAGCGAAAATAGCAGAATCAGTATCCCATTGATGGTGATTGCCACAGCACCTACCAGACCACCAACTGAACCCCGAACCCACGTAAGATAGAAGCCGGTTAGTGTGATAATGACAGCAGTAGATACATATAACCTTCCGTTCCATCTGTGGAATCTTGGCACATAATCCCGAAGTTTAGGAATAATCTGCAGCGGCCCGCCTATGCTGATGATGGCAGCCAGTAACAAGTGAACACCAATACTGATATTACCTGCAATATCTCCTTCTATGTAGCCTTTGGGCATCATTGCATTCCATCGATCAAAATCTCCTTCAAATAGCGATATTCCATACAGAGAAATGATGTATAGAACAAAAATCAGATGCCCGATAAATGCAATGGTGAACCAGAAAATGGCTGAGAAAGCCAGGATTTTGTCTTCGTTAGTTGGGTGATTAAGGATAAATGATTTGAATAGAGGCCTAATTACGGTTTTCATCATATGGAGAGCCGGGATTAATTGGTATCATCTAGCCCGCTACGTACCACTACAATAAAAGTTATCACATAACTCTCAATAAGGACTTACTTTCCCAATTTCCCTCTCTCACAAATCTGAAACCTTTTCCCAAATAGATAGATCTCGTTTCAGTCAGTTATCTTCATCAGCCAGCCGGGGATCGTCTTCAGGGTTGATATATTCAATACCCCACGGGCCGTTTCCGTGTAATTGAATTATTGTTCTCTCTTCTACATATCCAAACATCGGTTCACCGGGTGGCATAATAGCAAGTCCACCCACAGGAAGTTTACGGGCTTTTTCAGGATTATACTCTTTGCCATGTGCAAAGAAAAGCGTTCCTTCAAGCACGGTAACTCGTTCGTACTCCGGATGGATATGTGGTTTGATTATATACTCCGGTTCAAGAGTTAGTCTGAAGGTAAAGGGTTCTTCCTGTGATAAATCGCCTTCAATGAATGCTATTGAAGCCCCTTCACCCATCGATGCAACAGGACCCCATTCGAGTTCATCCGGCGTAAGCATTAAATGGTTATCGTGCCATTGCTGGGCAATTAGAGGGTTGCAAAACAGAATAAGTAGTAGTCCGGTTAGTAAACCCATTGGATTTAATAGTTCTCTCATCGTTACCTCCTATGATTTTTTATTAATCTAATTTATACGAAACAAATCCAACATGAAGTATTGGAATTTACATGCTGCAGGTTCAAAAAATATATTTTTTGATAAAACATCAAATAACTAAGTCGTTCAAGTCAAATGGATTGCAGAATTAGTGCAATACTCGTTATTAATTTTCCAAATAGTAAGATTCAGATTTTAATCAACTACGATTTGTTTCCTTAGCAGCAACTTCCCTGATTAACACTATCTGATGAAGAAACCTGTTCGCAATTAAATACATCATAGTATACAGATCTGTCACCTTCAACCCTGAAATGTTTGCTGAAGTGGGTATTCTCAACCATAGCAGCTGAATTACCAGAAATCAGCATTGGTTTGCCGGCGTGGAAGGTGTGATGGTCATCAAGGATGAAACGGTGCGGTGATTCATGTATGGTGCCTAGATACGTTGGTTGTTGGTATGAATGACATACGAATTTATTTATGCTTTGGATGAATTGAGCGCAAATCACCTTAAAACCTTTGTCTTCATAATGTTTTAATACATTAAAAATGATTGATAGTATATCACGTAACCGCCGGCAATAATCAGCAGCCAGCCTGTAATCTTTTCCATATGGGGCATAATCTTTCTAAGCATTTTCATCAGTGTCTCCCTGGCAATTACAGAGAGCAATATAGCCCCAATCATCATCAGACTCATTCCTGCAAAATATGCGGCGAAATACCCGGCACCTGTCAACGCTGATGGAGCTGCCATGGCCTGCGTGGCTACAATCAGGAAAAGGGGAAAGAGACAGCCCAAAGCACCGATAGCATAGGCCAGGCCAAAGATAAACGCTTCTGCCACTTCCGATTTAGGTGTTGCATGATTTACATTCAGGGTAAACGAGAAGCTTTTACCAGCAGCCATCAAAATACCGATAAGGATCAGAAAGCTACCCATACCGATGGTAATCCACATCATGTAATCTTTCAAAAGCTGAGCAGCCGACACAATCAGTACTGCGGCAATGGCGTAAATCACCAGTATGCCTGTGATACTGAGCATGGCCAGCTTAAACCCCCGGAAAATCCGTGTGGAAAGGCCGGGGTTGGTGTCAGCCGTTCTTGATATGAAAGCGACAATATACCCCGGAAGAAGTGCTACCGCACAGGGTGCCAGAAATGCCAGCACACCCTGCACAAAAGAGAACGCGTAAAAATCCATTCCGCTTAATTGAGAAGTTGGGCAAACAGCTCCCTGAACTCATCAGCGGAAAGAGCCTGGCCGGCCTTTTTAAATGCGATATTTCCGTCACGATCCACGCCAACGGTTGTGGCCTGTCCGCTTACACCAAAATCCATCATGATCTCAGGTTTTCCTGCAGTACTTGGGAACTTGAATCCCCGCTCTTCAGATAGTTTGCGGATTACATCTTCCGTGTCTGTGGGGTCGATACTAATCGCCACCATCGTAAGCCTGTCTTCGTATTCAGGATAAACTTCCGACATGACCGGCCAGTTACGTGCGCACGTAGGGCACCAGGATGCAGTAAAATACACTATTACCGGCTTGCCGTCATCAAGGGATTGCTGCATGCTGATGGTTTGCCCGTCGATAGTGGTTACTTCAAAATCAGGAGCTATGTCTGGTGTTTGAGCCTGATCTCTTTCACCATTCTGGGCGCAGGAAGCAAGTATAAATAGTACCAGAACGGTTATAATTTTTAACGGATGGATAATTTTTGTCATCTTCTTTTTAATGGGTGAATTATTGATTTTGATATCATTTCAACCAAACTAAAGAATCAGTGACCGGTTAGTATCCCAAAACTGTAACAGGTTATTGTTGTTTCTGTAAACCCGGTTTAAAATCCATTACCGGGTATCGCAACCGTGAACGTAGTTCCTTCATTCTCTACACTGCTCACCATCACTTCAGCTCCGTGAAGGCGGAATATTTTCTGTGCGATGGCAAGCCCCAGTCCGGCTCCCTGTTTTTCAGATCGGCTTTTATCGGCTCGGTAAAAACGGTCAAAAACATGGGGCAGATCTTTTTCGGGAATACCAATACCTGTATCGGACATTTCCAACACAAAATCCTGCCCGCTTTTTACCGATGATATCGTCACTTTCCCACCTTCCGGAGTATGTTGTATGGCATTATCAATAAGATTTGTAAGTGCCCGGTTCATCAAACTGATATCAGCCTCAATGAGTGTATTGGGATTTTTTGGAAATTCTGCTTCCAGCAAAACTCCTTTTTTCTCTGCAATTGGTTTGAACTGCTGCACAAGATCCTGGATCAGCTCAGCCATAGATATATTTTCCAGGTTTGGCGTTACCTCTTCTGCGTCAAGTTTACTCAGTTCAAACAGGTCATCAATCAGTCGATTCAGTTTTTTTGTATTACTCAGTACGGTTCCAAAATAGCTGTTGAGTTCTTCTTTCGTGATCGATTCACCTTTCATCTGGATTGTTTCCAGGTAGCCCTGAATGGAGGCTATAGGGCTGCGCAAATCGTGCGATACATTTGCAACAAGGTCTCGGCGTAATCGGTCAGTTTTCTGGATCTCTTTCATATTTTCAACGAGCGTATCTGCCATTCTGTTAAAACAGACCGACAAATCAGAAAGCTCATCATTGCCCTGTACTTCTATTCGGTCATTAAGCTGTCCCCGCTCAAAACCGGTCACAGTTTTTTTGATCTTTTTGAGCCGTTTGCTAAGGTTTGAGAAGATAAAAAGCCCGGTTAACAGACTAATGAGCAGTACAATACCCAGCAGAATCAGAGTAACGCGCACGATGTAGCTGTCGGTAATCATAACTGTTGCCTCGGAGAACTGGTCACCCTCAAGCACAACATAGATGTAGCATCCTTCACTCTCCATTACCTGTACATTTGCCGCACTAAATGGTTTTTTATGATCTGGATTTAAGGGATCACTTGCTAGAATAGGTAATGATTCACCATTTATAAATCTGTCAAGTGGATCAGTATCAATTACAACTTTATCAAGTGCAACTCTCTCTTTTCCGGCAGGCACAATGCTTTTTACATATCCTTTGCTGCTGAGCAGGTAAAAATCGAATTGCGGGTTTTTACCACTTAATTCTGTTAGTTTTTCTTCAATCGCATCCTGGTCAAATGTTTCATAAAGCAATGGCTGAAATTCTTGTGCCAATACATTTGCAATATTCTGATTTGTTCTTTGAATTGCCTCCTGGGCAATATCAGAGGATGCTTTCATCGTAATAAAGCCAACCAAAATGCCAAAAATCACCAGGATGGTGGAAAAAATAACGGCTATTTTCAGGTAAAAACTACGCATGTGCTCTGCTCTCTTCCTTATCTGCAAACCTGTATCCTACACCCCAGACTGTTCGGATGTAGTGCGGATCAGATGCATCGTCTTCAATTTTACTCCGCAACCGATTGATGTGTGAGTTCACAGTATGGCTGTATCCTTCATAGCTATATCCCCAGATAGTATTCAGCAGTTCTTCTCTGCTGTACGCTTTACCGGGATTTCTGAAAAAGAGCAGAAGCAGATCGTACTCTTTACTGGTTAGATCCATCAGTTCATTTCTTAATGTAACTTTCCGTTTTCTAACATCGATTCTGAGCTCATCAAACTCGAGAGTTTCCTCTCCGGTTTCTGCCTCAGAGCGCGATACTTCAATCCTCCGAAACATTGCTTTTACTCTTGCCAAAAACTCGCGAATACTGAAGGGTTTGGTCATGTAGTCGTCGGCCCCCAGTTCAAGGCCAAGAACTTTATCTACCTCTTCAGCTTTTGCAGTAAGCATCAGAATAGGAACAGACCGGTTTTCGATTCTGATTTTTTTACATACTTCCAATCCATCCATCTTTGGGAGCATAATGTCCAGAATTACCAGGTCGGGATTTTGAGTATGGAACATATCAAGTGCAGCGATCCCGTTTTCGGCAGTATGAATCAGATAACCCTGATCTTTCAGGTTAATCTGTAATAAGTTGAGAAGATCTTTATTATCCTCAACAACCAGAATGGAGTTGGTTTTTGTATTCATAAAGTGAACGGTTTAAGTGTTCAAAGAGTAGTATAAAATCCTCAGATCACTTTACGAAATCATCACACAAGAGTAACAAATTCATTCGTCTTTATCGAAATAAACAACTTTCTAAAACCGATTGATGATACACACCTTTATACGGAGTGCACTTCAATCTCAACTCATAAAGCAAAATAAATCAGCCTACTCATGCCCCCACGGTGCCGGTGGCAGTTCTTCGAGTGCTTCTGTAAGGTCGAAATCTACACGCCAGCTCCAGGTTGTATCGCGAATGGTGCCGTATGTGTAGCGTTCACCAGGCACAATTTCAATCCGCCAACCACGGAATATCCCCGTTTCTTCAGTTCTCTCCACCGATTTGAATTCGTGGCGAACAGCGGTTCCTTCACCGTATGAAAAACCGCCATACATAGTAAAGTCATCATCACTTCCATCCCGCATGCGGTGATCGTGCCGTAACTCCAGGTTGTTGGGGTGCTTTGTGTAAATCCAGGTACGAGAACGGTCCCAATCGTTCTCATCTTCCAGTTCAATGTGGAACGGAAGTTTCAGCTGATTCTCATCACACTCCCTGAAGTGGACAATCAGCAATTCGGTGCCTGTTAACATTTCATCACCCGGCGGCTCGAGGGTTAATCCACCGGGATATGCATTACCGCACTGCTGGGTTAACGCATCAAAAAAAAGTTCAAATGGCTCATTTTCTGGGTCCGATACCTGCTCCTGAGTTTGATTATTTGAGTTTCCACAAGCGGCAAAAAACCAGCCAACTGTAAAAAATAAGGTAAAAATATATCGAGAGTTCATAGTTTGGATTGGTTATGTCAGGTTTATGGACAAAATCAGGAAGGCAAAGTAATCAAACTATTGGAAAAGAGATGCCTTATTTGCACATAACTTCGCTGTGTCCTTAGCCTGTTTTCTTGCGGCTTAGTCTAAAACAAACCTAAACGTAATAGTACCAACCTGAACTTCCTGCGGCACACCGGATGGCAGTCGTGAAAATCTCCATCCCCTTAGAGTTTGCATTACTTCACGTTCAAGCTCGGGATTCATCCTGATTAGCGGCCTTACACCCACAACATTTCCCTGGGGGTCCACCTCAATCCGAACACGAATGGTTGCTTCCTGATTGGTGCGGTTTGATGGTAAAGGCTGGACCATTGGGTTGCGATTCAGCTCACCTTCCCATTGAAGATCGTAAGGTGCAGACCTGTCGGGGTTAGTACCTGCTCCCTGATCCACATCCGGGGCTCCTCTCGATCCTCGCACATCACCACTTTCAGTAACTCCCTCCTGTACCTGCTCTGCCTCAATGGTTTGCGGAGGCACTACTTCCTCCCTCATGTCATCTGTTACGTTTACCACTTCGGGGTTGATAATATCTGTATCGGGTGTTTCTATAATTTCATCGTCTATAATTTCTTCTGTTTGATCCGGCAAATCAACAGGCTTAACAGTTTCTTCTACCTGCTGCTGAGGTGTTTCAACTGGTTGTGTAATCTCGGGATCGGGAAGTTCCGGGCGCACTTCCGATGGATTTGGGCGGGTTGCAACCTGCTCACGCTGTACCTCGGCACGTTCAGCTATAGTGCCGCTGCGAAATTCACCAAGTGTAACCTCCATAAATGCAGCCCTGTCCATAGTTTTAAAGTCAACGGTATAGAGCAATGCAATTATCAGTAAAACCAGATGTATTGCCGCAGTAATGGTTATACCAAAGCGGTCTTCGTCGTCTGAGATATATCTTTTAATTTTCTCTAACATCCGGGTTAATTACGTTCGGTAGCCATTACAATATTCATGTTCAGGGCCCTGCCAATATTCATTGCACTCACCGCATCTTCAACTCGTGCGTCACGGTCTGCCCTTACAACTAACGTTGCATTAGGCTTATTCTGATATGCCTGCCGTATAGCTATCGAAAGATTTGCACGCGGAGTCTGCTCACCATCAACAAAAAAGTCGCCTTCAGGGGTAATTGCTACAGAAATTTGAGTTGCATCCGTAGTAACGCTCGACTCAGCTTGCGGCACATTTACCCTGATACCAAAATTGGTGACAAATGATGATGTAAGCAGAAAAAATATGAGCAATAACAGTATAATGTCTGTCAGTGAAGACTGAGAGAACATATACAGAGGCTCTTTTGTATTGCTGTCTGCGCGGAAGTCCATCGGTTAGACCTCTTTTTTCTTGGGTGATGGAGCCTGCAGCAGATCAACAAAATCGGCTGAGGCATTTTCAAGTTCAAAAATGGTGCGGTTTATTTTTCCAAGCAGGAAATTGTAGAAACCATATGCAATAATGCCCACTATCAAACCGGTAGCTGTTGTAATCAATGCTTCCCAGATACCGCCGGCAAGCACACTTGGATTTACATTTCCCTGAAGTGACTGAATATCCATAAATGCCCGAATCATGCCGGTTACCGTACCTGTAAAGCCTATTAATGGCGCCACACCGGCTATAGTTGCCAGCCAGTTCATACGCTTTTCGAGCATAAATACCTCTTTTTTACCTGCTTTCTTGATGGATTCTTCAATATCGCGAATGGGCCTGCCGAGGCGTCTTATTCCGGCTTTCAAAATCCGGGCAAGAGGCTTATCAAACTCTTCGCAGTACTGTATGGCACGCTGCTGGCTGCCCGACTTAAGCAGAGATTCGATATTGTTGAGCGTGGTATTGATATCCATTTTAGAATTCGTGATCGTTCTCCATCGCTCGGCAATAACATAAATCGCAACAATTGAGAGAATAAAAAGCGGGATCATTAGCAGGCCGCCCTGCCTCAGTATCTCAAAGAAAGACATGGATGATTCGTCCTGAAGCATTTGCATAAGGGTGTCTGCCTCAGCTGCCTGAGTTTGTAGGAGAAAAAAGTAGATGATTTTCATGTAGGTGCTTAGTTGATCTGTATTCTATGAATAAAGTTTTGTGTGTTATATGGAGAGGGTAACTGTTCTGCTGCTTGCCGTGCCTGTTCCAGCGTTTCAAACTGGCCTACACTCACCCGCCAGGTTGAGCTGCCGCCAACTGTTCTTGCATTGACCAGAGCACGATAGCCATCCTGAGAAAGAAGTGCTGCCGTTGACCGTGCCGTATCTTCAGTATTAAAGGAGTGTATAACAATGGAGTATCCGTCATTTGCCTGTTCCATTACCACACCCGTCAGGCCATATAAAGGCTGATCTTCTGCTGGTGGCTGTGGTGTTATGGAAGGTGTTTCCTCAACAGGTTGTTGTACTACAATTTCCTGTTCCTGTTCCGGAGCCGGTACGGTGTCGGCTGTTTGTTGTCCTTCCATGCCCAAAAGCTGCTCCATGTTCTCTTCATCTTCTTCTGTTATAACCGGCAAATCTGATGTTGTTGCTACATCGGTTTCTTCTGAACTACTGAAAGAGTCCATAAACCAAACTGTACCGCCAATCAATACAATGAGTAATAAAATTGCCAGTACAGCTATTAAACCATTGTTATTCTTTCGTTTTGGGGGAACCTTCTTGACGGGTTTGGTTTTAACCTCCTCTATTGGTTTTTCTTCCGGCTCTGAATCTGGTTGCGGTTCTTTTTCCATGTCTGAAAGAAAATCAAAGTCATCATAGCCGGTTTCATCAATGCCAAACGGATCATCTTCGGGTGTATCCTCAATTTCCGGGAGTTCTTCAGATGGGGTATTTATCACAGGAGAGAACTCTGGTTCCTTATTCTCATCCGCATCAATAGGTGGCAGTGTGCTGTCCCGTTTAGGTTTTAGCTCTACAGGCTTCATGCCTGCATACTTAAAACTAATTTCTGTACTCAGCTCTTCAGCCGGGTCAAATTTAAGCTCACCGCTTTCATCAAAATAGAACAGTCCAAAATCTTTAATTTCCAGTGCTTTGCCACGCTTTGCAGCGCTTATAATGCGCTCAATAAGCTGGCCTAGCTGGTTCTCAACATTTTCAGGCTGCATTCCTGTTTTTTCAACAAGAAGTTCTACAAGCTTAGGTTTATCAATGTTCATTTGAAATCCTGATATTAGATTTAAATTCTAATACATCAGCGGGAGGTAACATCACAATTTTACCATCATCATACCTTTTTTGATGCTGTTCTCGATGTTTTACTTCAAATGTACCAAGCCCTTCGATGTCAACTTTGTGTTTATCCACAAACTGTTCACGCAATACTTCTTTGAATGCTATGATAAATTCCGATTCCATATCTATAAAATATAGTTGAATCCTACGAAAGCCTGAAATCCGCGTTCCGGGTATCCGCTCCAGATTTCATACTCCTCATTTAAAATGTTTCTCATTTTCCCATACACACCAAACCGTTCAGATAGCGATACCTCAAATTTAGCACCAAGTGTAAAGAATGTTGGCATCGAATCGCCTCTGTGGTTTTCTCTGCCGCTCATAAATTCACCCCACCCTTCGAGCAAAACCTGGCTGGCAGGGCGGAAAGATGCGGTTCCTTTGATGGATAAGTTCTCAACAAAAGGAATTTTATCGCCACCATCCAGGCGCGGAATCTGCCAGTGGCCGTCTGCACTCACCCAAAAAACTTCAGGACGCAAATCCTGAGAAATCCCTCCATATATCCTGAAAATAGTTACATCGCTAAATGTTGCTGAAAAATATCTTTGGGCTATCTCCAGATCATCATGAAATTGTACTGCCGGTATTTCCCGCTGGAAGTAAAGGTAGTTACTAATATTCTGATATGAGGTGCCTCCAATAATCTTTGTGCCAAAAAATGGCTCCAGCAAAACTTCGCCAAGTGCTTTCAGCTGATACTGATGGCGCAATGGTGTTGAAAAGTCGAAAAAACGGTTCTGGTTCTTTACATCAGCAAACGAGTAGTGGTTTTCCTTTCCATATGCATGGCCCCGCATAGAAAAACCTGTGAAAAAGGTGTGCTTTATTTCTATATCGGGTTTAAAACGAAAGGTAAAATCATCTGCGGCATCAGTAACCCCGCTTGCACCAAGAGATACTTTAACATCTGTTCTGTAATTAAAAAGCCGTTCGTAATGAGCTGAAATTGTGGAAACTGTCCATACGCCAGCATTATCAAGAACTGGGTGCTGATCGCCAATCCGGGAAGATATTTTCAATCTGTGTATTTCGTTTATGTTGTTTCCAAGCCTCGAATAACCAGCGGCAATATTCAGCCCCCACTCATTTGCCACTCCTGAGAGTGGATTTAAGGATGAGTCAAGAGAGTAGTCATTTCCATATCCACTTATATGTACGTTTACTCCGCTTAATGATGTTTGTGCAAAAACAAAATCTGCTGCACCATGAAAGCCGGTTTTTGAAACTCGTGTATCAATGTCAAAAAACTCTCCATTGCCGGCTTCATCGTTATCAAAAAATTGCCCAAAACCGGAGCTGAGCATCGGCATGTGATTGAAGTTTGATGTAAATCCAGCCGAAAAGTTTAATTGAGTTCGTTTAGACAAGCGATTAAATGAGCGAATATCTGTATTGAAATAACGGTATGAACTCGGAAAGTTTGAAATATGGCCATCTGATGATTCAAAATTTGCACTGCCAGATATCCAGTTTTTATCGCTCAGCCTTGCCACTGCGAAAAGATCCGCTTCGGGTGATATATACGTACCAATACCGCCTCTGAAAAATGCATACCGAGGATCGGCATAACCCAGCCTCTGATATTCAGGTGCTTCGGGCCTGTCGAGCGTACCTATAGGCAAGTTTGCTGCTACGGTTTGGTGATCTTCAATAAAAGGTATACGGTTTGGGTCGATTTGAAAAACACGGGGGCGGGGATTAAATCCTAAAATCGGCTGCCTGCGCAACCCCGGAAAACGGGCCTGAAACTGGCTTCGGATCTCAATATCCTGCGGATCTATCTCGGGCAGA
Organism: Balneolaceae bacterium; assembly: GCA_007693395.1. Taxonomy (GTDB): domain Bacteria; phylum Bacteroidota; class Rhodothermia; order Balneolales; family Balneolaceae; genus Rhodohalobacter. The sequence continues at coordinate 14,044 of REDS01000111.1, forward strand.
AGCGTCTGCTCGGTATCTGTTTGAGCTTGCCGGGCATTGATCTCATGGGTAAAAAAAAGGGAACCGAAGAGCAGTGCAAGTATTAAAAAGGGTCTGTACATGTTAAACGATGATAATGAGCTCGGAAAAAGTGATGATTCTTAAATATTTTGCTCAGTGCGGTAAAATAGCAACCTCACGGAAGATACCACAACTTTTGAGAATATTTAACACTTAACGA
>REDS01000008.1 GCA_007693395.1 Balneolaceae bacterium
GATGAGGGAAAATAAACTAAGTAATTGTTCTTGAGTCCAATACAACTGGACGGAAACTGCATAAACTGACTCTAGCCAGATACGTTCTGGTACTCATAAATTTACAATAACATTCAAAAAAGGTGAAATTATGGAAAAATTAAAATTGGTAGAATTGAACAAGCCAGAGATGATAGAGATAACTGGAGGTAGAATTCCTTGGGGTAAACTTAAAGAATGGGGTCAAAAAGCATGGAATGCTATAACTGCAACAGATGCTTATCTTAGCTTCAAAGAGGGATGGGATAGCGTTGAATGTGAATAACATTGACAATCATCATAAATTATAATCAAATACAAATTCGCTATGAAAATTTTATCTGAATCAGAAATGAAAACGATTAACGGAGGAAGTGAAACTATCAAAAGGTTTGGTGCATGGTTGAAAGAAGCTTGGTGTAAAATTAAAAACATTGAATTTGATGCTGATACTGCAAGTTCAGGTGTTGGCAGAGTCCTGTAATTTGTAACCATGTATAAAACTTCAATAGTCTGGGCAAATCATATTTGCTTCTGGCTATTGAAGTTGGCAGTAGTTAAAAATAAAAGTAGGTTATAAAGGCAGTGAAATTATATAACCCATGAACAATTGAAGTGACCAGAATTGCTTTCCAAAAACCTTTTCCTTTATATGCAATAAAGCACCAGGCATATATTGCTCCTCCAAAAAAAATTATTAAAGCAAAAGAAATTCCTTCAAGGATTATAGAGTGTAAATACGAAAACCAAAGCGAACTTAAGATTGCAAAAAGCACTTTGCTATTCGAAACTAAAGACAACAGCTTAATAGGGATCCCCTGACCTATGATGGATTCTACAAAAGGAAGTATAATACATAAGAAAATTAGCCCTTCTACCCAAGTAAGTCCGGTGAATTGAGAAACACTTTCGTCCGTTTCTCCAAAAAAAAGTATTTCAAATGGCTCGTAAATTACAACTACCAGTAGTGATAGAACGATGATTAAAATTTTGCATAACATAGCCATCAGGTACATCTCAAAAATAAACCTGCCCGTCGAGTAGCTCTCAGTTCTCTGAAAATAGTTAGCAATAAACCTGATCATATCCTTTACATTTCGTTTTCATTGATGGGAGAACAACAAAACCGCCTCCATAAATTGTGTTTGCTTTTTGATCTGTAATAATTTTAATGGAAAACTGAATTTCTAAATCTTTATCAGGACATTCATAATAAAAACTGTTTCGCATTCTGGAAAACCGGATTTTCATCCCGATGTCATTCAGATACCCAATCAAATTATACAGTTGAGACCGGCTGATATCAAGCCTTCCTGCCAACTCAGCCGGTGAGCCTGTTTTCTGTTTTCGGATCAATTGATCCAGGTATTGCAATCGTTCTATTTGCTCAGCAAATTTCATGATGAAAGTGTATTGATTGATTGTTTTTGATTGATAAATTCGATTCCAGCCTCATTCAAAAACGGAAACTGGTTTTGCCACAATTTCCAGTACTGGCCTTCCCGGCCAACAAGCTCTTCGTGAGTACCTTCTTCAACCAGCCGGCCTTTTTCGAGTACGCAGATCTTGTCCGCCATAAAAACTGTACTGAGGCGGTGGGCGATGAGGATCACGGTTTTTCCCTGTTCGCGAAGGTAGTTCACCGCGTCCTGCACGTACTGTTCGGAGGCGGAATCGAGTGAGGAGGTGGCTTCGTCGAGAATCAGGATTTCCGGTTCCTTGTAGAGGGCCCGGGCGATGGCAATGCGTTGTTTCTGTCCACCGGAAAGCGTGGCGCCGTTTTCGCCCAGATGTGTTTCAAAACCGTTGGGCAGATCCTCTATAAAATCAAGTATGCCCAGTTTTTTGCAGATAGTGATGATCTTCTCCATTTCAGGGTTGAACTCACCCACTGCGATGTTATCAATCACATTGCCGCTGAAAAGGTCGATTTTCTGTGGTACCACCGAAACAGTATCCCTTAAACTCTGCGTGTCGATATGGGCCAGGTTCATTTCACCGATGGAAACACGGCCCGATTCAATGGGATACATTTTCTGCAGGATATTCACTAATGTGGTCTTGCCCGATCCGCTCTCTCCCACGAACGCCGTTACCCTGCCTTTGGGGATTTCAAGGGTTAATCCTTCAAATACATCCACCCGAGAGCCGTATCTGAAATGGACATCGCTGAACCGGATATCGCCAACCGATTCCGGTTTGAGCTGTACTTTCTGTCCTTGCTCCTCTTTGTCCAGATCCATGATCTCAAAGAGTCGGTCTGCAGCGATCATGGCATCCTGGATCGTTTTGTTCATCCCTACCAACTCGCTTACCGGGCCGGTAAAATACCCGATGATTGCATAGAAGGAGAGTAGCTCACCGGGTGTAATGGAACCCTGAAGTACAAAACCGGCTCCTACCCAGAGCAGGATAATTGTAAATATCCTCGACGTAAACTGAGACGCATTCCCGGTAAAAACGGAGTTAAGGCCTGACCGATAAACGGTTTTTAGTAACTGAACAAACCGGGTTTCCGTTTTCATATTAGCAAAACCTTCCAAAGGGTACAGATCTTCGGGAGATATCCGCCCAGCGCATTAAAACCATCGAACGTCACCTCAACAATCGACCTATTCGAAAATTTGATTACCTTTCAACAAACCCTAAAACACCGCGCTGTTGCATTAGTGTCTTGAACACTGCATAGCTTAAAAAATATCGTTCTTCAAACGGGTTTCTCGTGGGAAAGACATCCCCGTGGGGCTGGTGAACGCTGATAGATTCACACATATACATCCTGCACCGCCCCGGAGAAGAGATTCTCAGCCTCCATCAGAGATTGTGGAGTACCGGATGTTGAGATTTCACCCTTTTCCAGGATGTAAATACGTTCAGCATGTTTGA
>REDS01000156.1 GCA_007693395.1 Balneolaceae bacterium
ATACCCTGGCTTGCTTCTTCTGCTATTTCGGACGAATAAATAGTGATAAAACTTAACTCCGGATATTTCTGTGCAATTACCCGGGGAAGCCTGTCCAGCCCCGGCCTCCACGACAAGGTTCCTTCCCGTGAACTCATCAGCACAAACAGGTCATTGTCTTGCTCGTTTTTTTCCAGCCAGGATGGCAGTTCACTCCATTTATCTATGGTTTCGTACTCAACATCCAGGTAGGGTTTAATTTTATCTATCCCCGATTTCACATGGGGTTCACGCTCAATAGTTGAAACAAATACCAGATCAACTCCCATCTGTTCTGCCATCAGCTTTAAGGATCGGATTGTTCCCCTGAAACCGATCTCATGAGATGCAAAAGGCGGAACAGCTACAACCAATCTTTCAAACGTATTAACCGGTTTTTCAATCTTACAAACCATCAGCATTTCATCTATTTCACGAAGAAGCTGATCTAAAATACTGCCGAAGATTGCTCTTTTTGCTGAAACTTCACCATTCCAGCCAATAACAATATTTGTAATTCGGCTCTCTTCTACCGCCCTTGCAATACCTCTGGCAACGTTAAGATCAATTCGTGTAATCGGATTCACCTCTACATCAGCGGATGCTGCATGAATAACAGCGTGACTAAGCATTTTCTCTCCTCTTGCAACATTCGCTTCCACATTAGAACCGTCGCGTGCAACCGTAAGCGGATATATTGGCTGGCCGGATTTTTTATCCTGAACCATAAATGCAATATCCATTAATGCATCCGATGTTTCGGGATTTGCCAGGGGTACCAAAATTCGTTGTGGTGCATCAGCCGGACTGTAAGGTTTATCTTCTTCCTGCTTGGCTACTTCTCGCCCATAATTTTCAACGAGCCAGGGGCCAATCAGGCAGGTGATTAATATCATAATCACAACTGCATTCACTGCTGTGGCATCAAAGAATCCAAGTTCATAACCGACAAGAGTTACAGCAAGAGTTGCGGCCGACTGTGGCGTGGTAAGGCCATATATAACAAGCCCTTCTTCATTTGTAAATTTATACAGATAACGTACAGCAAAAGCAGCAAGACCTTTTCCGAAAAATACAAGTACACTAAACACAATTGCTTTAATCCACACATCAAGGCTGCCCAAAACCTGAATGTCGACCAACATACCCACAGAAATGAGAAAGAAAGGAATAAAAAATACATTACCCACAAATTGTATTCTGCTCATCAGCGTACCGCTTTCCGGCACCAGGCGGTTCAACAGCAACCCGGCCATAAACGCCCCGATGATAGGTGCGAGCCCGGCAAGCTCTGCCAAAAAAGCTGTGGCAAACAGCACTGCCACCATAAATACATAGTCTATATTTTTTTCATATTGAACATTCCTGAAAAACCATCGGCCAAGCCGGGGTAAAATAATTACTGCCGCGGCTACAAAAATTACTACACTTGTACCGAAACCAACCCAATAACCTGTTCCAAGGTCATCACCTACTGAGCCGGCCACTATGGCCAAAACGCCAAGTGAAAGCGTATCCGTAACCAGCGTTCCTCCCATCGACATGGTAACACCGGTGTTTTTTGTGATACCCAGCCGTTCAGCAATCGGATATGCCAATAGTGTATGCGAGCCAACAATCGAACCAAGAAGCAGTGAAGTTGATAATGAATAGTCTAAAAATTCTGTTCCAACATAAATGGCGGCAAGCTGAGGAAAAAGGAATGACATAATTCCAAAACCGATACTTTTCTCTCTCAGTTTTTCAAACCGGTTTAAATCTATGGAAAGCCCGGCCATGAACATCAGATAAAGCAGACCAACCGTTCCAAGCAGTTCTATCGTAAAATCGCGCTCTATTAAGCCCAGCAACCCCGGGCCTACAACTGTACCTGCTAAAATGAGGCCCACCAATCCCGGAATTTTCAGCTTCCTAAAAATCATCGGTGCCAGCAGAATAATAAGCATCACCAAAGCAAAAATCAGTACCGGATCATCAAAAGGCAGTGAAAAGTTGAAGGAGTCTTCCATTTATATTTTTAAGATTTGTCTACACTCATAATCTATTTTGCAGAGTATGGCAGATGAAAGAATATACAATGAGTTTTATGAAAATATCATTCAACAGTTATGAAAATTTGTATCCCATGGTTTTCATCCGATTCAGTGTTTGATGCCTTATTTAATTAAGTATTCAATAAACATAAACCTTGCAAACCAGTTTATTCTTCATTTAGTTAAAGTGAGTTCGATATAAGAATGTAGCAAATGTGTCTCCCCTCCTTGGAAAGGAGGGAACTTTTTCATATTCGAATTCAAAGTTTTAATGTTGAACTCACGTTAGTTACATTTTGAAAACCTCAGTTCGAACATTCGTACTCCAAAAATTCTAAGCTCCTGAATAAAATAATTTCTCTGTGATTAAAATCTACATAGACACCGGCGGCACATTTACTGACTGCATTGCCACACGGCCAGATGGCAGTACCCTCCGCAGAAAAGTACTCAGCAGCAGTGCCATTCGCGGAAATGCCACCGTAACTGATGACCCCAGAACTCTTACTATTCATTTGGAGCACGATTACTGCGACCATTTTTTTAAAGGTTATCGCTTTCTTATTCAAGGAAATGCTAATAGATTGTACAACATCATCGCTTCCGATAGAAAAAAATATGCCCTTACTCTCGATTCGGATATCGGAATTCCAACAGGAGAAACCATTCAATTTGAAATTCAAAGCCCGGAAGAGGCACCCGTTTTTGCCATCAGGATGATTACAAACCGTACGCTTCATGAAAAACTACCGCCATTGCAGCTCCGCCTCTCCACCACCAAAGGCACCAATGCTCTGCTTGAGAGGCGCGGGG
>REDS01000007.1 GCA_007693395.1 Balneolaceae bacterium
TCACCATCATCACCATCATCACCATCATCGTCATCGTCATCACACGGGCCGCCTCTCGGAGTGCCGCATGGTGGCGCAAGGCCAACAACTCTGTCCGGTTCAATATAGGCTACGCGCTCATTTGCACGTAAACGGTTCAGCTGAGCTTCGTCAAGCTGGGCAGAAAAACCCTGTAAAGCTGTATCATAAGAGTTCGTAACTACATCAGTAGGTACATTTGCTTCGGCAAGTACCATGCCTCTGAAATGCTCAACATATGTCTTCCCTTGTGATTCAACTTCATCAGGGTCTGGCTTCAGTACAATAATATAACTTCCATCAATGATATCACCGGGTTGAAGCTCCGGCACATCGATTTCTTCGGCATCTGTTACATCAGTTACAGAATTCATTTCATTACATCCAATCATCAGACCGGCTATCAGGAAAACAGATAAATAAATCTTACTTTTTAGCAGTTTTCTAAACATGTTCACTTGTTTTGGTTAGGGTTTAAATTTATGACTGCCTGCTTTGGCCGCCTAGCTGTTTATTACATATCACCCTAATTGTTAATATTTGTTAATCAGCCTCCTGAAAAAAACAAAAGGAATTCACACATGCACCTGAAAAGCTAAAATTCTAATATTCCGATTTTGTCTATTACAGATTATATCCCGCCTCTGCTTTTGTTTGTTCTTTTTTGTGTGACGCATTCGTTCTTTGCATCCCAAAAAGTAAAGATTCGTCTGTTGGATATATTACCGGCAATAAAACCTTTCTATCGCTTGGCTTACAATATATTAGCACTCATTCTTCTTGCTCTTTTTATTCTTGCACTACCGGCGGATGCGACTCTTTACAAAACCTCCGGGTTCCTCTTCGCTTTGCTTGTTATCGTTCAGATATCGGCTGCCGTTTCTGCTCTATTAACTTTGAAAGGGCAGGGTGCTGAGTTTTCAGGCCTGCAACAATTGAGCGCGTATGTTCGATCAGGTAAAATGCCCGGGTATCTTGATGAATCCCGGAGAGGCCGGCTGCAACGATCAGGATTTTATCAATATATGCGCCATCCTCTCTACACATTTTCGATGATCATTCTGATTGCATCGCCCATCATGACGGCAAATCTTGCATTTATTACTATTTTAGCCGGAATTTATTTCTATACCGGTTCGTTTTTTGAAGAACGAGGACTCGTAAAACGCTTTGGAATTGACTTCGAACAGTATAGAGCAGAGGTGCCCAGATTTCTGCCCAACATTTCAGCGATCATTAAAAAATAGTGATCGTATAAACAATTATGGATAAGCATCCCTTTTATCATTTTTTAAAAAACAGAAGCGAATCATCCTTGCCCGGCAGAGAGGCTCAAATGAAGATGGCCCCCATTCCGCTTGATCCCGAATTTGTGCTACCACATAACACATCAGAAACAGCGCACCCAAGCGGAGTACTGATTCCTATTTTCCCCGATAATGAGAATAATTTGCATGTTATACTGACTCTCCGCACCAATTCAATACGCCATGCCGGACAGATCAGCTTTCCCGGTGGCAGAAGGGAGAATGATGAAACACTGGCCGAAACGGCGCTTCGCGAAACGGAAGAGGAGATTGGTATTGCACCCTCCAAAGTTGACCTTGCGTGCTGTATTTCTCCGCTCTATTTATACAGGACGGATAATCAAATCACACCTTTTGTCGGTTTTTTAAATGACAAACCGGCGCTGACCCCCAATCCCGCAGAAGTAGAGGAGGCATTTACCGCCTCGCTCGAGCAGCTTATCTCTCCAAAATATCAAAAGCGGGAGGAGTGGCACCTTACCCACGCCTCATTCGATGTACCCTACTGGAACATCCACCGGGTTCCGCTCTGGGGCGCTACCGCAATGATGATGAGTGAATTACTGGAGCTGTACGGTGAATTTCGTAAAGGTCTGAATGAGTAAACCGAAAAAGATCGAACTGAGAAATGTTAAACCGATCAATTAAATCGGTTTAACATTCACTATTTATCACTACCTAACTGATTAAAAAGAGATCCCAACCACTATATAAAATTGTTCCGTATCGGGGTTTAAGATAGCCGCGCCGGTTAAGGGAATGGAGAATGTATCGGTAACTCGAATCTCTTTGCTGGCTGATAATCCAACATTTACGAGTGCAAAATCGCCATCACTGGAGTGCCAGCCATCCCCTGCACCGGCAAACAGGTTTACAGCGCCAAAACTAAGCCCCGCCTCAAAATAGAGATCACTCCCAGCTGATCCTGCTGCCTCCGCCTCATTAAACATGTAGTTCCCTGAGAGTGAAAAGTTGTCAAGCTCCAGGCCGATATTCAGCTCAATGGCGTGGCTGTCGCCGTCAAAATAGTCAGAACCGGGGTAATAGTAGTCGGTGAGACCGATGCTAAGGCCAAAATCGAACTCATACACTGCATAGAGATCCATCTCCTGAAAGCCCAGATCTCCCTGAGATGCCTGGCCATCAATCCCCTGTGATCCCCATGCGCCAACTGAAAAACCGCCAGCGCTAAACTCCACATAGGGTTGTATGGAAGGGCCGGAAAATGCAACCCCGCGAAATACATAGGTGCTATAAAGATCCATCCCCACATCAAACTCCTGGGCTTGTGTGGTTTCTGGTTTCATTGTTAAGAGAAGTGTTATGCCAAAAAACAGGATTACCGATGTTTTTAGCAGAGTTGTAGTATTGAATTTAAGATTCATAGTAGTATTTTATAGATAGGTTAAGAGGATTACGTAAGTGATCTGATTAAGTAAAGGAGCACGCTGACCCCAAATCAGGTGCTCCTTTTTT
>REDS01000201.1 GCA_007693395.1 Balneolaceae bacterium
AGGGCTATCCAGCTGAACGGTGCCATCTTCGATAAGCTGAATAAGGAGGGCAGCATTGATCAGTTTATCGATACTGGCAATAAAGAATGGTGTGTTGTCATTTGCCGGAGTGCCATCCTCCGTAGTCCCTGTGGCGGCCGACCATCGAAAGCTCCCATCACCACGTACAACAGTTGATAGAAGTTGTTTGCCGGGGCGCTTTAAAGCTGTTTTTTGAAATAAGCTGTCCAGTTTCTCTGATATCTTATGATTCTCTGAATTCATTGCGGTTACTTTTTAAGAATTTTTTCCTGTATAACCTCAAGATACAAATAGAGATAAGTTAACATCATCCACCCGCCAAAATATTTTTTTTGGCGGATGAATCTTATGGAGCCCACAAAATCAGCACCCATATCACAAGCAGAAAGAGAGCCGCCCCAAAACTCCAGCCATATATGGCATGCTCCTTCATCGATGGCCTTAAGCGGCGTGGCAACAGCCCTGCTAAAATAAATAATACTCCAACAATGGCCGCCCCGGCAGCAGTGCGCATTGCCCCTGAAAAAAAATTGAAACTCCAAGCCTCAGCCAGGCTTATCTGCGGCTGTACAATTCGCATACCAAGCAGTTCTAAATAGAACGAGATACCAAGTACCACCATCACTGCAGTACTTATAACAGGCAATTTTAACCGAAATTTTTTTTGATCTGAATCTCTTTGTTCCATGCTCTTACAACAGCAGATAATTTTAATCAGAAAGTATATCAATCTATCTGAATAAAAAAAGTGCAAAACTACTTTTGAAGATAAGCTTGCTAATGTCTTATATTTATTTTCTTATAAAAAAAATTCCAAAGCGCCTCGGTGGCGGAATTGGTAGACGCGTCGGACTTAAAATCCGATTCGCACTTAAATGCGAGTGCCGGTTCGAGCCCGGCCCGAGGTACTGACCCGATATCAGCAATGGTATCGGGTTTTTTTATGGCCATAACCCTTTCAACATACGCCGGGCGAGAAGCCTGTCCCGCCGAAGGGCAATGAAACCCGCGCCTTTTGTGGGTTGAATCGGGAAGCCCGGCCCGAGGTACAAGCTCCTGTTTAACTTATAAGCAGAAGCTTTTTTTATGTTTATCTATTGCCATGAGTGAAGTCGAGAGAACCCGGCCCGAGTTACTTACATAAAGCCGTAAAGTGTTTATTAAAAAACTTTGAGGTTTTTTTATTTTTTCTGCAAAACAATTGTGAAACAAACACCTCTATTTCTCCACCAAAAACTTGCTTGTTCTCTTAGAGTGATACTGTAAAACTCAAATAAGTAAAAAACTCGAATCTCATCCAATGAACATAACCTGCCGTTCAGTTTACATATACGGAAGAAAGGCCGATGACATCTGTTCGATTTCACTCCTGCTTACATTTAATTTTTCAGCCTCTGTTTTCCAACCCGCTACTACCTGTTCGATCTCATTGACGATCTGTTTAGCTTTGGTATCGGATAACCTGAAAAAGTGTGCAACGCTGAGAGCTATATCCGTCTCCAGCCTGTTGTCTTGTTCATCAATATTCAGATTGAGGCCGTAGCCTTTAGGATTTGGATTAATGTCATATGCCGGACTCAAGATCAATCCATTATTCGTAAGAATGAATCCATGGTTTCTCAAATGATCATCCGTATTGGATACGCAAATGTAGAATACAATCCGTCTCCATAATTGCTCTAAATCATAGTAAATGTTTGCTCCGCGTGTTTGTATCAGTTCAACCAATTCAAGATAGCTTACCCCAGCATTAGCGTCCGTCCCATCCTGATAACCAAGTAGTGTCATCGCAGAGAAAAAGTGATGGCGATCCCCCTTCTCATTCCGGTCAAAACGCTTCGTCAAAAATGTTGTTTGATCGGAGTAGAATTTTTCAGCCCTTGATTGAGCCATATCCACATTACACTTTAAAGCAAGTTTATAGATCAAATACTCCCAGGCTCCAATATCAAACTCATCATTTTTACTGGGAAATTTAGCAATCCATAAATGATCTTCTTGCGATTTCACACTTGCCTTTGGCCTGGCTCCACCCAAGGATGACCCCGGAGCAATCAAAAGCAACAATCGTTTTAAGTACTCTGCGTCATCCAATGGTGCATCCTGTTCAAGTTCATTCGTTGCACGCTCTAATTCCCTGAGCGATGTCATCGGAGGGGTGGAATGTGCAGGATTATCATCTAAAAATGGACCATCTTTACCTTTTTTAAACCTTAGCGCTCCCATTCTCGATTCATCATAAACACCAAGCAAATAATCCGATTCCATAAACCTTTGAGGTGGTCTGTCTTCTAATCGGGCTTTTATTGCTTCACGTCTGTCCATGAGTACACGCCCCCATCGGTCGGGAGCCGAATCCAGGAAAATCCCAAAATTTCGCTCCTCCTCACTGAGGTACTGCGGACCTTTATACAATTTCAGGTTAGGATCGATTTCGAATACTGAATCTGATTCTAAAAAGTCGGAGCTGTATTCAAATGAGAAAATCTCTTTTCCTCTGACAACTGTAGCACTCAACGTTCCCATCAATATAGGTTCTTGCAGCGAGTAAGGGTGTGAATAGACCAGTATCTCTTTTCTTTGCTGATCTGTCGCCATTACGAAAACCCTTCTCTTTTCGGTGCTCTTTTTTTTGATGTCAACTCAGCATCCTGAATTTTTCTCCCAAGTTCATCATCTGAAGCCAGTTTTAATATTTCCCTATCCAGCCCCAGAGCAGTAAGAACCTGGAAATAGTTTCCCATCGCTACACCTGGATCACCTTTTTCAATTCTCCAAAGTGTTGACGTTCCAATATTTGCTCGTTCAGAAATTTGTTCTGCACTCAACTTTCTCCGCAGGCGAGCCAACTTAAATTGTTCTCCCACTTGTTGAAGCATTCGCTCATGCTTCGGAAGTAATATGGGGCGTTTTTTATTCATAATATTTCATATTTGAAATAAAATGTACAATATTTATACCATATATGAAATGTTAAGGAGAGCTTTTTCGATGATGTTTTCTGCCAGTTGATTGATAACCAGGTTCTTAATCTAATGTGGGTTCGACACATAAATTAACAATACAACACAAGCTGTCATATAGTGTCTGCCTCGAAGTACAAACCCTGATACTATTCAAGTGTCCGGGTTTTTGTGCAATAATTTATTGAAAATAACCCGGAAGCAATCATTACTGTTTTCTGGCAATATCTTCTTTGTCTATCACCTCTTCAAGCACTTCGCGGCTTAGGCCAAGTTTCACTTCCATCTCTTCAAGAGTGATGTTTTTGGTTTCCGGCATCAGTTTCCAGACAAAGAGAAGCTGCAGAATCATCATAAATGCAAAGAATGCAAAAATGGGTCCGCCGCCAAAGATACTCTCGATATAGACAAAATTACCGGCAATCAGTGCAGCAAAAATCCAGTGTGTACTGCTTCCCAGTGAGTTTCCGAATGACCGCACATTATTTGGGAAAATCTCTGAGATAAATACCCAGATTACCGCTCCCTGGCCAATTGCATGTGATGCAATGAACACGAAGATGAGAATAGGAATAGTGAGGCCTGTAAATGTTTGGGTAAAAAACGCATAGGCAATGGCCGATAGTGAAATGATATATCCGAATGAACCGATATACATAAGGAACCGGCGGCCGAACCGGTCAATCAGCAGCAGTCCAAGCATGGTGAATACCAGATTTGTAACACCCACGCCAACCGTTGATAAGAGAGCAGTTTCTGCCCCCAGGCCTGTAAGTTCGAATATTCGTGGTGCAAAGTAGATAATGGCGTTAATACCCGATACCTGATTAAAGAACGCAAACAGAAACGCCAGAGCGATCGGGAATTTGTAGCGCTTGCTGAAAAATTCGGAAATGCTGGTGTTCTTTCCGGGATCGATGTCACTGGCTTGAATTGCTTTGAGGGATGCATCAACTGTATCAGGGTTAATGACGCGAAGAATCTCTTTTGCCTCATCAATTTTGTCCTTGGCAACTACCAGCCATCTCGGGCTTTCGGGGATCGTGAATACCATCACAAGGAAAAATGTGGCGGGGATAATTTCCACACCGAGCATCCATCGCCACGATTCGATATTCTCGGTTCCAATCAAAAAGTTGGAGAAGTAGGCGATCAGAATACCTAATACGATGTTAAACTGAAATAGCGCGGTTAACTTTCCGCGATTTTCTGCAGGCGCAATTTCAGATATGTACATAGGCGCTACAACAGATGATGCCCCAATACTGAGGCCGCCAATAAAACGTGCAAACATTAGGGTATAAACTTCAGGCGCAAACGCCGAGCCAACTGCAGATACAAGGAAAAGGGCGGCTATCCAAATAAGTGATTTACGCCGGCCAAACCGCTGTGCAGGAATTCCGCCAAAAAGAGCACCGATAATTGTACCGTACAGTGCCATCGCAACAGTTTGCCCGATCATGATATCACTAAGCCCCCACATGGCCTGGATGTTCTGCTCACCGCCTGAAATTACAGCTGTATCAAATCCAAAGAGAAAACCGCCAAGGGCCGATGTAATTGCCCAGAGAAAAATTTTATACTTTTTCATGCTTTATCTGTTGTTTAACGTTGTGATCCGTTCAAATTTAACCGGTTGAATTTGTTTAACCGATTGCAAATAAACTCTGTAAATGTACTGTTCTAAGATTGAAAATCAAGAAGATTTTTTTTGAGCAGACTCTGAAAGTGCCATACTCCAAGCTCGCGTTTTACAGAAAATCGCCCCTTATCATACACGTCCGATTTCAGCCCTGTTTGCACTGCTTCACAGATTTCGATGTCTTCCTGCTGAATTTTTGCGCTATACTCAAGATCGCCGGCAATTGTGCCATCATCTTCTGCTTTTTCCGGATCTGCATAGAAAAAATCAAAAATCACCCGGCATTTGTCATGGCCGTCAGGCTCTATGATATTGGTTTGAAGCCGCCCGGGAAGAATATTCAGCATGATGTTTGGATAGATGAAATAATAAAAAGCTCGGCCATTCTCCGCTTTGTAAGGATTATCAGCCGAGCTGCTACTGAAAGGGCTGTACTGCAGGGAGAAGTATTCGCCGGTTTCGGTGATGTAATTTTTATAATCGAGCAGGCCCGAAAGTTCCGGATGCACAATGGGGATATGATACCCTTCAAGATAGTTGTCCACATATACTTTCCAGTTGCAGTTGATACGGTCAACGGTTGATGTATGATAGCTCATCTCATCGAGCCTGATTGGATGAATACGATCAAGTATACCATTCACAACATCTTCAAAGGGATGAATCTCATCATTCAGCGAAATAAATAGCAGCCCCTGCCACAAGGCTGTTTTTACTGGTTTGAGGCCAAAATCTTTCTTGTCAAAAAGCTCAACGCGATCAAATTGCGGCACACCCCGAAGTGAGCCGTCCATCAGGTAGGTCCACCCGTGATATTTGCATTGAAGAACTGTAGTGGTACCGCATTTTACATGAAGCGGGCCTCCTCTGTGCCTGCACACATTGTAGAATGCCCGTATCTCACCGGAATTTTCCCGAACGATGATAATTGGATTACCTGCAACGGTTCGGCAGATGGAGTCGCCTGGATTGGGAATCTGGGATTGATGGCAAGCGAGTTGCCAGTTTTTTTTGAAAATAGTCTTCTCTTCTATGGTGAGAAAGCCCGGATCGGTGTACCAATCAGAAGGAATGGTCTCAGCCTGTTCTATGGGCTTTTGGGTAAGATCATCCGGATTGATTGAGAACATCTGAAAATGAAGAGATGGTAGATAGTAGATAGTGCATCTAAAGAAATCAGCAGTTAAAAAGCGCCAATCCCCATTACAATTACGAAAATCAAAAGGTATAGAATAACAATGCCTGCAAACAGAATTACCGAAGCTTTTGCCCAATTTGCTTTAGAGGGTTTGGCAGAGTTACCAAATGCCCAAACAAGATACATCACCACATTCACAATAGGTATTATCGTGATGATTAGGGTAATGATCCATTCAGAAACGGTTACTTCCTCGGGCTCTCCTGTTTGCAGGTCATTCATCATTCACAAAATCCTGGTTTAATCTCAGAAATTCAGAGAGCTTTAAACCAATCCTGGAAATACTCGCCAACTACAGGTGTAAGTTTTTTCTCACCATTCAGGGAGCCAATCAGGCTTAAAATCCAGAGTACAACTCCAAGTATCCATGCAACCAGATTAACGATCGGGATTAATCCCAGTACGAAAACCAGCAGAAACAGGCCAAGCATTTGCCTGATATAAAATGAAGCCAATTCTGTTTTGTTATCTCCCTGGTTAAGAACCAGTGCTACAATCCATCCAATCAGTGTTATATGAGAGACGATTGCTTTTGTTTTATCATCCATAGTTTCCCCTTGTTAGGTTAAGTATTCTATCTGTTCAGTAGGTTAATGTTTAATAAACGATAATCAGGAATCAACAGCTTAAATTCAACTATAATGTAGAACGAATGTTATTTTTACAAAACCCATTTAAAGCATTGTATATAAAGAACTTTTTAACTTTATTTACTCAATGTAATCGCGATAAGGATAAATGATGTAATCATGGACACCAAAAAAAATGCTTCGAATCTTTTTAAAGTGGTATTACAGAGTGTTGACCCCCGCAAATTTCTGCCGGAAAAGGTACTGTTCGATAAGAAAAACGATCTTCTTACCATTGAGAACTATGCTATACAGCTGAAAAAGAACCAGCCTGTTTATCTGATTGGCACCGGCAAAGCCTCGCCCACGATGGCAAGTGCTGTTGAAAAAATTTTAGGAGAACGCCTCCATTCAGGTGTAATCATAGCCCCGCCTGATTCAGAGGCCGAACTCAAGACTGTAGAGATGTTAATCGGGTCTCATCCCCTCCCCGATCATCGCAGTTTTTCATCTTCAGCTGCATTGCTCAATTTTATTACGTCCATACCTGAGGGTGCGCTTGTGCTTAATCTTGTATCCGGCGGTACATCCGCTCTCTTTGCCGTTCCGCAGGATGGTATTTCTGAAGATCACCTTAACCGGGTTTATGGGTTGCTGCTCAAGTCAGGTGCTTCCATTCAGGAGATTAACACAGTTCGAAGGGCACTCTCTAAAGTAAAAGGGGGGCAGCTGCTTACGTATCTTAATCATACCATCTTGATGGATATTATCATATCAGATGTACCGGATGATGACCTTCGTTTTATCGGGAGTGGGCCAACTATTCCACAAGTTATTTCCTTTCAGGATGCTCTTTCAATAATCAGAGAATATTCACTTGACGATGCCATTCCAAAAGCTGTTCGTGCCTGGCTTGAAGAACAGATCGTAAAGAATCCGGATTACCAGACAAAAGACAACGACTCTCACCGGAGTTTCGTTGTTTCTTCAGCCTCTATCGTTGCCGCAAAATTTGCAGAATTGGTGCATAAAGAGGGTTATAACGTCCATTTGGTTGAACCAGCTTGGGCAGGCTTAATCGATGATTTTGAAGAGCACATTTGTTCTTATCTCACCAACGTGCTGGAACAAAAAAATACCCGTGAAGCATACATATTTTTTGGAGAATGCACCGTTGAAGTGACCGGAAGCGGCCTGGGCGGGCGTAACCAGGAATTGGCGCTTCGTATGACAAAGCGGCTGGATGGTGTAAAGCGGAACGTAACATTTTTGAGTGCAGGTACCGATGGTATAGACGGCCCTACAGATGCAGCCGGGGCTGTGGTTGATGAGAAAAGCTATAGAAATGCACTTAAAAATGGAATTGATCCTGAAAACTATCTTCAGGAAAATAACAGTTATCCATTTTTTAAGGAGTCAGAAGGGCATATACTTACAGGGCCAACCGGTAACAACGTGATGGACCTTCAGCTCCTGTTGATCGATTAGCCTTCTTTGCAAACAGCTTTAAAACCTTTTGTACGTACCGTACGGATATACTCAAAATCTGTATGTGCACGCATTTTTTTCCTGATGTAACTTACGTACACATTGATATAGTTCGTTTGAGTATTGAACCCAATTCCCCATACATTTTTTGCCAGCTCATCAAGCGAAATGGTTCTGCCAACATTCTTTATCAGATAAACCAAAAGGTTAAATTCTGAATTTGTTAGATCCACCTCTTTGCCTTTGAGAGTCATAACACGCCGAATCAGGTCAATTTTAATATCCCCACACTCGAGCTCACTTTCCTCATTTGCAGCACTTCTTCTGAGTATAGCTTCAATTCGGGCAAGCAGTTCGTCAATGCTGAATGGCTTAGTGAGGTAATCATCAGCGCCCGCACTCAGGTTTTTCACTTTTACATCTATTTCATGATCGGCCGAAAGAATAAGAATCGGGGTATTGTTACCATTTTTTCTGATTTTTTCGCAGACCTCATATCCATTTCCATCTGGCAGGCGTAAATCAAGAACAATTAAATCCAACTCATCACTGCTTGCTGATTTAAATCCTCCTTTTGCCGTATCTGCTTCTGATACAGTACCGCCATGATACTCAAGAGCTTTTTTTACAAGTAAGCGTATCGTTGGGTCGTCTTCAACGATTAAAAAGTTTAGATTTTCGAGTCTTGCCATAGCTTATCTCAATTTTAAACAATTGTTTATAATTTGTTGATGAATATTGTTTCTTTGAAATTCGTTCATCTCTATCGGTAGTTATTCTCTTTTAACCAGTTTATTGTAGTGCTTAAATACTGTTCACTCAATGTGTGTTCTTCTTCCAGGAGTATAATATCTGCTTGCACGCCATACCTTTTAAGTGCTTCAATTTCTTGTTCCTGTTTTTTATAGCTCACATTATCATCATTTATTCCGTGTATGGCAAGAAAATTTAAATGACGCAATTTTGCCCAACTCTCTTCATGAACCACTTCTGTTTTTATTCGGGCACCGATAACTACCACATCTTTTACATGTTTCCATCTTGTTAGCCCAAAATACCCGGCGAGATACCCCCCCATTGAGTATCCTATTACACAGATACGTGATACGTTTATAAATTTAATGAGGTTATCAATAATTTCCTGAACAAATTCTGATGTTATTTCGAGTGATTTTATGAACTGCTTACGTTTTCCATCGTATAGGTACCACGCTCTTCCCCATTTTGATACCGTTTTACTCCCCTTCTTGTCATATATAGGGTATGGACCCTGAATAAATAAATGGTAGGCACTGAGAGACAGAAGTGGCTCCATGGTCTCTTCGAAACCTTTTAGATTGTCCCCAAATCCATGGAAATAGAGAATCAAAGGTTTTTGCACACCTTTTTGGCCTGTCTCAATTAGTTTATATGGAACTTCTATTTTGAAAGATGTTTTCCCCGAAACGAGCACGTCTTTCGAAATAACCGAATTCTGCATGTTTTGTAATTATGATGCTATACTTGCATAATCTGTTAGGTAGTATGAAAATATTTTAATATTAATCATTCTCAAAACAATAAACATGAGTATTTCAACAAATTTCTTTTAACCTAAGCTCAATTCATATGAGCCATTTTTAAAGTCAAAAGGTACCACTTCTGTATAGTGTTTTGTTCAGGGACATAGATTACACCTGATATAAGAATCAAATAATCAGGTTTTCTGTCCGTCTGGTACAGCTTCATTGTACTTATTTCAGTACCGTTAGGCGTCTGGATAGCACAGTACTGCCCGCTGTAAGCCGGTACAGGTATACTCCGCTCGACAGGCCTGCAGCATCGAACGTTACCTGATGGGTACCTGCCTGCAGAGATCCACTTACCAACGTAGCCACCTGCCGGCCAACCATATCGAATACCTCAAGTGTAACAGTATTGCTTTCCGGCAGCTCAAAGCTAATAACTGTGGAGGGATTAAACGGGTTAGGGTAGTTTTGGCTGAGGGTAATTTGCGTTGGCAATGTGTTATCTGTTCCATTTAAAGGCCGGGCAGTTATAGCAAATCTGTGATTTTCTGTACTCTTAGCAATTTGTGGTTTTGCCAGGATAGACTTAAATGGGTCATTTACTGATTTCGCTGTTTGATTTAATTCAAATTCATACTGAAAATTTCTGTCGATTTGTGTTGTAAAATCTGTTTCATAGTCAACAAAGTAGAGTGTATAGTGCGATGGAAGATTGGCAATATCTGCTACGATTGTATAACTGCCCGATCTTGTACCCTCTACAAATAATGGAATGTAGAGATTCTCATCAGGTGGCGGGAAGTGGCCAACATGGTAGAGATTTCCATCTTCTTTTTGAGCTGAAAAAATGGTGTAATTTTCACTCAAAGGCATGAGCTGTAATGCATCAGAAGAGGTTTGCTTATTTCCGCCCAGATTCGAAAAACGAAGCCAGGTATTGTTACTCATGCCGTTGCCTTCAACAGTAAGCTTTACAAAGTCTGGCTGTTGTTCTTTACCGAAGTACGCTCCACCCGGTTTTTTTGATGCATTGGTAAATGTAACCGTTGGAGAAGAGCCGGAAGTTTGAACAAAGAAACCCTGGAACGGCCGGACTCTGCCATCAAATTCGCCCAGGCCTGATGCACTCACTTTCCAGGTTCCAACAGCACCAAGATCGGGGTCGCTCGGCAAGCCGCCGCTGTCGTTTACATCCCAAACATAAACCACGTCATGTATTCCACTATGTTCTACCCTATCCCAGTCAATTGTTAGTGCAAACGGATTACCGAGGAGAGTCCATCCATCAGTAGTAGAGTTAATAATTGGCGATACCGGTGCTTCTATTTCATTACCTCTTGCAGGCAGATACTTCGGAAACCCTGCTGTCGCCGGGTCATCAAACACATCTTGATCGTAAACATAAGCGAGAAAACCGGTACCCGCTTCAATGGTTTGCGTCAGATCAGTCACCGGCAGCCAATCTTCAACATCTTTACCACCAACATCATTATTCCACCGATAAATATTTGGCGTACCGCCCGGAATGCTTGCTGCAGTGGCTCCTTGCGTCCAGATTGGGGCCAGGAAAGAGTCGAAGGTGGTTTCTACAGGGGCACTCAGTAACCTCCACCCTTCTTGCCCTGTTAAAACGCCAGTAGCTACATCAAACGTGTAATCAACCGGTACAAACACAGAGTACGAATTGGCCTTTGTCTGAATTTGCACCCTGCAATCTTCTTGTATCTGAATTGTATTTGTGATGGTTCCGGTCAAATCAATCAACTCTTTTCCACACCATTCTGGTTTGTTAACCACGCTTACCCATACATTAATATCAAATGATGAGTGTTTATTCATCGCCATTATCAATCCAGTCTCACTATCAATACCTTCTCGCTGCATTACGTAAACCTGTTGTTCATCAACAGCTTGATTACCCCCCGGCCAGAAAGGATCACCAATGGATGTTGTAAGCATTCTGTGTGGGCCTGATGCAAACTGATTACGAATGGCTACAAGCCGTCTGATTTCATCCCCCAGCCCATAATAGAAGTAATCCCGCCACCAGACCTGCGCATAACCGGGATGAGTTAGCATGTGTGCATATGCCAACATTTTATTTTCTACAATTGGCTGATGTGACCCATCTGTAAATGTATTGTTACCCTGGTAATCTAATCGATCAAAATCGTGATTTTCCACGAAGGTGACGATTTGTTCGTATGGCACATCGTTGTTAAACAGGCCTGCAGTGTGCAGAGCCCTGATATCGTATGAATCCCCGCCCTCCGTCATATCTTTGTATGTGAAGCGTAAATTAAAATCAAAGATTGCCGCAGTTGATGGTGCCGGTTCCGATGTACTAAATGGATTAACCGCTGTATTGAGCATGCTCAGGTACGTCCGCTTTCTTGTCATATCTCCATCGTACAATTCATGTACCTGGAATTTACCTGCCATTGCTCCATAACTCATAAAACTTTTGAAATATTCGGGATGAATCCCTTTTACAAAATCGAAGCGGTAACCATCGAGTCCAAGTTCGTTGGTCAGCCAGTCACCCCACACTTTCAGGCTGTCCCCTTTAGGCAAACTGTTCCCAAATCCATCATGTAGAGCATTATCATATCCAAAACCGTTGATGTACATTTGATGAAAGCCTCCAAAAGTTCCGTCAAAAAGCTGGTTATCTGCGAAAAAGTCGCCTGTATTTCCGGGATTAATGGCAGCATTTGGATAGAAAAATTCCACACCACCCCGGCTGTTTTCGGGATCATTGATATCAAACGGATCCCACGCTATTCTGCCCGAACCATTTGCAAGCGGGAAGGCTGTGTAGCTGAGGCGGGCATCATCTCCTTCCGGGAATTGAGAACAATCTACCTGTGATGACACATCAACACAAAATTCGAAGAATGTGGAGCCTCCTTTGGGGATATCAGCCGCATAGGTATTACTGATATTGAAATTATTGAAAAAGGGTTCATAATCACCACCGCTAATGGTATTCTCAAAAAGCAGTGTGAAAGATTTTGGCGGCGCTGAAACCGTTATTGTTCGCTCCTCAGAAAATGAGTTATCTGCAAGAGATTCTGCCCGTATAGTCAGATTATTTGAACTTCCACCATTCCAAATAAAGGTAAGCCGGGTAGCTTTATTGAATATATTTCCAACAATCGTTTCTCTGTTTGATGGAGTGACAGCCCCCGGAAAAAAGGTAAGTGCATCACTGCCGGCGTGTTCAATATTGGCCAGAAATCCGGTGCCATTACTATTTTCCCACAAGTCTATACCTCTTCTGCCATCGGTAAACCGGAAAGAAAAGTCAAAAGAGAAGCTTTCCCCGGGTTTTAGCTCTCCATCACTGTTATGTGCAAATGCCCTGCTTGCAAATGCGCCCGTACCAGTACCGTCATTAGAAAACATACCAAAAGCATTTCCATCGGTATCAATAGGTTCTCGCCCCTCTCGATTTGAAGTTCCCCGAAAAAACCCTGCAGATCCATCTCCTGAAGTTGAAAAAGTCCACTCACTGAATCCACTTCCACCCTGGGTATTACCTCCACCCCACCCTGTATAATTCGAAGCATCATCCGCACCTCTGAATGGGTTATAATATGGATTATACTCTAACGAGCCGCCCGAGCGATGGTTTAGCACTAAATCCATATAAACCTCAAGGCCGGCGCCCTGTAGAGCCTGGATTGCATTTACAAGCTGTGCCCTTGTACCATATCTTGTGGCCACAGAGCCCTGACTTGAGAATTCACCAAGGTCGTAATAATCATAAGGCGTATACCCAACATCAAAACCACCGGCAAATCCTTTGCTTGGTGGTGGCATCCAGATTCCGTCAAAACCAGCTTTACCAAGTTCTTCAGAATAGTAGGCGAGCGAATCGTACCATACCCCACCCGGTGATACATCCCAGTAGAAACCCTGCATCATGGTGCGGTCCTGGGCATTACTATTAGCAAAAAAGATTAGTAAAAATAAGAATGTAGTAAGTATGGTAGCTTTTTTTCTCATAGCAGAATATCTGGAATAATGTTGCATAAAGTGTAAGCGCTTACACAGAGCTTAAAATTACTGTGAAATTTATTAACCTCAAAATCTTTACCCCCCCTTCTTCTCTTAAACTTGTTTAACCGATTAAAAATTGATTGTAATGAAGGTATTACAACTTTAGCCAGATTTAAAAATTAGAATGATCAGCAAAATTTTCAATTCAAAATTGACCCTTCTCAAAACGGTTATTACTTTATAATATACTAACCACACTTCACTTTTCGACTCTCAGGAAGGCCAAAGCGAAGGCAGCGACCAGCCGGAAACCGGAAACCGGAAACCGGAAACCGAA
>REDS01000006.1 GCA_007693395.1 Balneolaceae bacterium
TCAAGATCTTTGGGATCGAGGATTGTGTAGGCTGTTGAGATGTGATGTTTCTGATCAACCGTTGAGAATGAGAGAGAAGCCTCGGCACCACGAATGCGTGCTTCCGTGAGGTTAATGAACTGAAAAGCACCACTTTCGGCGATAAATGTAGGTTCAACCAGTCGCTGGTATTCATTCCAGAATCCGGTCAGTTCTGCTTTGATGCTCAGGTTAGATCCAATCAGGTTCATATAGGTAAAACCTGCTTCGTAGCCTGTGCTGGTTTCCGGCTGAAGCGCCAGATTCGAAACAAGCGGGAAAAAATCCTGATTGTTGAAAAATCGCTCGGCCACACTGGGCACCCGAAAGCCTTTCCCGAGTGAAGTTCGCGCTGTGAGATGATCGGTAATGGATAGTGAGGCACTGAATTTAGGGCTGAACTGTGTGGCTGTTTCTAATGTGTGGATTTGGTACGCATCATACCGAAAACCGGCGGTTGTGGTGAGGCGGTTGTTCCAGTTATACTCAGCCTGCATAAAGAGGGCGCCTTCGGGCTGATTGCGGACCATCAGTGAATCTTCGCCCACAAATACGTCCGATCGCACATAGTTTTCATCGAAAGAGCCACCGGCTGTGAGAATGATGTTATCAGACGGCTGTATATTAACCTGTGCCTCCCCACCATATCTCACGCCAACATTATGGCGATCGGACGGGCGAACGTTCCCCTCTCTGTCAATCGGGCGGAAAGCCACGCCAAAGAGCCGCCCTTTTACTGTGTATTGAACAGTTTCATTCACATTATGTGTGAATACGGGCAGGATGGTGAGCCGGTCAGACAGTCCGCGATTTGATCCCGATGCCGTATCACCCGCAAGCTCAATTTGCCCAGGGCGCAGCGGATCTCTGAGGCCGTTCCAATACAAAAACTGGTAATTTCTGTTTCTTCGCGCACCGGTATAGAGGGAGAAATCGATGTTTCGGCCAATATTCCAGCCGAGTTTGGTGTAGAGTTCGGCCCCTTCCGTTGTATTATTCTGAAGGTAACCGGCATTGTCAATCAGTTTGCCGCTGATCCAATACCCGAAGCGGCTGCCAACCTGGTGAGATCGCCCGAAGAGCAATCCCCGAATCGGCCGATAATCGGACGCCCCATCCCAGGACTCTTTCCACTCATCAAAACGAACCGGTTCGTAAACACCGCCAAAAAAACGGAGTGTGGTTTCGGGCTCTTCAGAAAAATCGCTGGTAATCAGGTTTATGACACCTCCAAGTGCACCGCCGCCATAGAGTGCTGATCCCGGGCTTTTCAGTACCTCAATCTGCCGGGTTTGTGTGAGAGGCAGTCCATCGAAATCCATGCCACCCTGATCGGGACCCATCAACGGAACACCATCAACCAGCAGGAGAACCCTGCTACCCACTCCATAAGCAAAGCCGGACGACCCCCTGATATTTACCGAATTTCCGAGAACCTGTACGCCGGGCACATAGTCGAGCGCCTGATCGAGCGATGTAATATTTCGTGAGCTGATTTCTGCAGGAGAGATGGTATTCATGCTGACCGATACTCTGCCGATCAGCTGGCTTCGGCGAGAAGCGGTTACAACAAGTTCGCCGGATTGCAGGGTGATGGCGTTGAGCTCAACAGAGAGTGAGAGCGTTTGGCCGGCCTCGAGTGAAATGGTTTGGATATGCGTTTGAAAACCAACCATCGAAACCCGTAGTGTGTACTCTCCCGGCGGTATGTTTTGAAGCCTGAACGCTCCATCGGTATTGGTGGAGGTTCCCCGCTGGATTTCGGGAAGGCTTACATGCACCCCCGGCAGTGTTTCGCCGGTTTGATGCTGAACCACTCCTGCGATGGTTGCACTGCTTTGCCGTGCTACGGAATTTGAAACGGATACGGCCAGTATCACAAAAGATAAAAAAAGCGATATGATGAGAGTTGATTTTGCCATCATTGCTCCGGCGGGAAAGGAGGGAGGTTGTCAAAATCCACATAGATGGTAACCTCTACGGTATCACCCTCGATGATGATGAGGCCATCATTCTCTTCGTAAACGCCGAGCGGCCGCCAATCGGAAAGCGCGTTTGGGCCAAACTGATTGGCTATAATGTTGTACACATAGATGCCATTATCGAGTTCGCCCACAAAAAATTCCTGCGAATCGACAAACGTCTGCAGGCGATCGCTGGAGCGTAGATTGCCGCGAATAAATTCGCCTAAAATCTGGGTAAAATCGGTGGGGGTAAACGTAAGCGGTACAAAAATAAGCTCTCTGAACTGATCTGCCGGCGGCCACTCACCTGTATAAATTATCGTACCGGAAATTGCGCCTGTAGGTTCCGGTTCTGGAGGGGGTGGTTCCAGGCCTCCTTCACATCCTGAAATGGCGAAAAAAACCGCAAGAAGCAGAAAAAGATATGTGCGAGAAGGATAGATCAAGGCATCTTTTTTTATTCAATATGATCAACCTTTCAGATGCAATCAAGAGTGGGGTAAAATTAAACTTTGGATGAAGCTACCAAGCGTACTTACGAGCTGTAATCACTCTCCTGATGATGGTTTCCTCCTCAAGCCGTTCTATAGTTAGATAGAGATTGTGATCAACGGTACCACGGCAGCCACCAAAAAAAATAAAAAATTTATTCGGAGTTATTATTCGGATAATTTATTCGGTAAAAATGAGATGTAAGAAGAAAAGAACCTACTATGTAGTTGCCATTATTAGAGATTGGAGTTATACTCAATAAATTATTATACCTTAAATTTTGCGGGTATAATTATATGTTA
>REDS01000024.1 GCA_007693395.1 Balneolaceae bacterium
CGATTCCAAGCAGTTTTGCCGTGCTGCTGGTTACCATGGAGAGTGCCGTTTCCGGATCAACGCCAACTCTCACCATTTTAGCTGCTTCCCAATTCATTCGTGAAGCAATCTGGCTGTTATCTGAGTGAAGGGATGTAACTACACCCGCTTCGTGAAGTAACCGTGCATTGTAGTTGGTGTTATCATACGCTTCAATTTTGAAACCTCCCCAGTCGCTCCAAACCACGGCACCTGCACCATGCTCTGCAAGTTCTGGTGCCACTTTAAAGGCTTCAACACCATGGTGAAACGCCTTGATTCTGAAATCGTAATCTTCTGCAAGGCGCATCAGCATCAGGATTTCATCCTGGCGATAACTGTGAGACTGAACCAGGATATCACCGTTCAGGATATCGCGAATGGCATCCATGCGAATATCGCGGCGCGGAGGAATACCGGTTTGATTTTGCTCCCATGCATTCCAGCGGGCTTCATAATCGCGCGCCATGTTGAATCGGTCAGCAATAATCTGTTCTACACCCATTCGGGTATCGGGGTAGCGATCGCTGCCAACCCGTTTGGGGTTTTCACCGAGGGCAAATTTTACGGTTCGTGGTGCATCATCAATAATCAGATCGTGCGATAGTGCACCCCAGCGCATCTTGATATGCACATTCTGGCCGCCGATCGCGTTGGCAGAACCATGCATTACGTGCGCAGTTGTAAGGCCTCCGGCAAGCTGGCGGTACATCCAGATGTTGTTAATATTCAATACATCACCCATTCTAACCTCAGCGGTTATCGCATTTCCAATCTCATTTACACCATCCACACCTGAATGTAAGTGGGCATCAATTAAGCCGGGTGTTACATGCTTTCCATCGGCATCAATAACTACAGCATTGCGTGGTGCACTCAGGTTTTTGCCAACTTCAGCAACACGGCCATTTCTGACGAGCAGATCGGCATTTTCGAGGATACCATCAGGGCCCATCGTCCATACAGTTGCGTTCCGAACAAGCACAGCTCCGGGCTGTTCCGGAAGCCTCTCAATACCATATTCCATTGCAGGGCGTAAATCAGCCAGTTCAAGATCGCGCGCTTTTCTTTCGCGTGGCTCACGTTCTTCGCTTTCTATAGCAGACGCTCTTTCTGCACTCCATTGCTTACGATCATGCCCCGGCATCTCAGCCCATCCAAACAGTCGATCAGCACTTATGGATGCCGTTAAACGTACTGTTCCGTTTGCATCGAGAGATTCGCCGGGAAATTCAACCCGAACTCTCCGGGATTCCTGATGAACCGATGCTGAACTCAGAGTAATCTCTTCTTCACCAATCGTCATGGTTCCGCCAAGCCTTCCCGGACGGGTTTCCACAATGTTCAGGGTGCCATCAATACTTCCATCTGATGAGGTGATTTCCCATTCGCCTTTTGCATTAAATGCATCCTCTCTGTTGATTGAGAAGTGCTTGCCGTCAACCCATACATCAAGTATGCGGGATTGATCTTCGAAAATATCACCGCTTGCAACCACAAAGTTTGCTGCCTTCCCGGTTTCAAGTGTTCCGTGGGTTGATTCTATTCCAAGCAGGCTTGCAGGGTTAGTGGTGAGCGCTGCCAGTGCACTGTTCCTGTTGAGGCCGGCGTGTACAGCATCCCGCAGATTTGCAAGAAAATCGGTTTTGCTATCAATTCCTTTGGTTGTGAATGAGAATTGAATGCCCGCATTGTTTAACCTGGCCGGGTTTTCTGGTGCTAAATAGTAATGCCTTAGAGTAGCAAGATCTTGATTCAACGCGTCTTCCGGGGTATCTACAGAAGGGGTATCAGGAAAAGCGAGAGGTAAAATTAACGGAACGGGATTATCAGAGAGATAATCGATAATTCTATATTCGTGGCCATTTCCAAGAATCCATGGTGTGATGGAAAATTCATTGGTAAAACGCATTGCCCTGAGGATCTCCTCATCGCTTCGTGTTTCAAAAAGCATTGGCTGCGTGCCGTTTACCACATCACGCAGTGCAGCAAGAACCGCATTTGATTCAGGACGCTGCAACCCGGACGGATTACCTCTGAAAGCTGCATGCGCTTGTTCATACCAGTCTGCATCGTAAAGTGTCTGCCGGATCAGTGCAATTACTCCAATTGGTGAAGTTGGATACGTAAACCCAAAATCCCAGCTTCTTGTAAGGTTAATACCCTGTGCCACTCCGGAGCGAACTACGCGATCGGCCACAGCCCCGTCACCAAGATTTACTACCGCAGCCTGGCCCTGAAAAATACCGAGTGGCGGAACGGAGAGTGCTGTTGTAAAACCGGCCGAACGCAGTGCTTCACTTCCGTCATCTTCTCTATTGTACTCTTTTTCAGCAGAGAGGTGAGCACGTAACTGCGGATTCCATGCGAGGGCTCCGCGATCGAGTTCAACGCGGGGCTCTTTCATGCCAACATCAGAATGTGCATCTATAAAACCGGGGTAGATTGTTTTCCCTTCCATATCCCAAATACGGGCATCCGCAGGTACACGCACATTTCTGCCAACCGCCTCAACTACACCATTTCGAATAACCAGTATACCACTTGAAATACTTTGGCCGGGTGAAGTTACAATTGTGGCATTTGTAAATGCATGCACTGCAGGTGTATTTACTCTCATTCCGTCTGTAGGTGAGGTTTGTGTTTGAGCAATAGAAGATGTTGCTCCCACAAGACCCACAAGGAGAAAAGCCGCTGCAAAAAGCTTCAATTTTGTTGTGAAGGCTCTGTTCATAAATCAGGTTTAGGTTTTGCGTTTAGCGTAGTGATACCGGCTGGGTAAGACTCGAATCTATTTTAACAGATTACCGGAAATTTTTATAGAAAGAAAATAGCTTAAGCGGGCGTTCCGTAACGCAAAAAGATGTAAACAGGATAATTAAGGACTGCGCCCTTTCAGGACTGATGTTTGCTGATGCCTATCTATACATAGTGTTCCGCTCTATATTGGTGACTTCGCCCCGTTGGGGCCGTGGAATAATGTTTAGTAAATCGGTGGATAAATAAGTTTTTGCGAATTCTATATGAACCAGCTCCAAAGGTGCGCAGGCAAGAACATCGTGCAGCGCGCGATGATGCAGAGCGGTTACGCAACCCACAAACCCCAAAGTGGGCGGCGGCCTTCCATGCTGCTTGCCATTAATCAGAGCTGAAGATTTAAACTGTACTCTTCCTAAGCATCTGCGATATAGTTTTTAGCCTCGACTTGAAAAATCTTCCGCCAGAAAACATCTTCTCAAAATTTCAAATAACGCGCCCTTTTATTTTCCTCTCTTTTGATGTAGTATCACAGCATGATTAAAAGTGAGTCCAGAATCTGTTTTATTTTTAACCCTTCGGCGGATCGTAACAGATCGGAGCGCCACATTGACTGGCTTAACCGTGAGGCAAAAAAACGATGGACTGATTTTGAGATCGTCATCACAAAAAAAAGCGATGATATTGCCGCACTCGCATCACAAAAAGCTGACGAGTTTACAGCTGTAATAGCTTGTGGCGGCGACGGAACCGTTCACCAGGTGGTAAACGGACTGGCAGAAAAAAAGGTCCTCTTCGGTGTAATACCAATCGGATCGGGCAACGACTTTGTGAAAACTCTTAAACTGAATAAAACCCTGCCCCAGTGCCTTGATATCATCTACACCCAGAATGTCTCATCCATCGACCTGATTCGTTTTGAGGGAGATGTGGAAGGCTGGTGTGCCAATTCTATCGGCTTTGGTCTGGATGGCTGGGCGAATTTTTATGCCAGCAGCTACCGTAAACTGAAAGGCCACATTGTTTATGTTTTAGGAGCACTTAAAGCAGCTTCAATCTATCGTGGTTCTCGCATGAAACTCACTATTAATGATCAAAAAGTTTCTGATGATTTTTTGATGGTAACAGCCTGTAACGGGAAGTGGGAAGGCGGCAGTTTTTATGTTGCGCCGGATGCAGATATGGAAGATGGTATAATGGATTTACTGCTTATCAAAAAAATCTCTTTTTTGAGGATTTTGGCTTATTTACCCCGTTTCAGATGGGGCCCGTCTCCATCCATGAAAGGTGTAGAGGTGGCAACATGCAGCCGTTTGAGAATCAGATCGGATAGAGCGGCGGCTGTTCACTGCGATGGGGAGCATATTGGCAGTGATATTTCCAGCCTGGATCTCTTTGTAGTGCGTAACGCTTTAAAGGTGATTACGCCGGTAGGTTATTGAAACTGGTAGTATTCATCGTAAACGTAGTTCCACAATCCTGCGAGGTCGGAACCTTTATTATGCGGATTTTTTGAACTGGAATTTTTCATCGCATCAATGCATGCCCGTTCACGTGCATGATGAATTGCTTTAATTTGATGCTTTGTAGGATTCTCGATCATCTCTTCATACTTATCTTCTTCTGGCATGGTAAGTAAATTATGTTAGAGGTTTTAAAAAATGATTGGGCTCTATTTGGCCACAACAAGTATTAATATTAACGCAAATAATGCCACTTTTGTTTCAGTTGAAATTATTTTAGCTACTGTATCTCAATAACTTAAGATTGTTAGTAGCTGTACTGTTAAAAAGTGTGTACTATTCAAATAGCGATAATAATTCACTTTCTCAACCCAAATCCCGGATTAATGGCTGCAGACAGATCAACTCGCATACAACTTCACCCAAACGGCCCAGATTTCTCAAAACTTTCAGCAGGAATGTGGCGGCTGAATGAGTGGAATTTCAGCGTGGATGATATGACCGGTTTTATCGAAACCGCTTTAGAGCTTGGAATTACCACGTTCGACCATGCTGATATTTATGGCGGCTACAGGAATGAAGCCCTCTTTGGCGAAGCTTTAAAAAAACAGCCCGCCCTGCGCGAAAAGATGGAACTGGTTACAAAATGCGGTATCTGCCTTGTAACGGAAAATCGTCCTCAGCATATCATTCAGCACTATAATACCTCAGCAAACCACATCAGAGAATCGGTTGAAAATTCCCTGATAAATCTCCACACAGACTACCTCGACCTCGTGCTGATACACAGGCCCGATCCCCTTATGAGCGCAACAGAAATGGCTGATTGTTTTATGGAGTTGATTTCCGAGAAGAAAATCCGCCACATTGGAGTTTCCAATTTCACACCATCCCAGTTTTCCATGTTTCAGAGTAAACTTGATGTACCGCTGCTAACCAATCAGGTTGAGTGCTCACTGCTTCACCTTAAACCGATCTACAACGGCACGTTTGATCAGGCTCAGGAGTTGAACTTTTCACCAATGCTTTGGTCGCCATTTGGCGGTGGCAGACTGTTTCATCATCATGGGAATGAACAGACTCAGCGCGTTCTGCATGTACTGAATAATCTTGCCCAAAAATACAGTGCAGCGGCTGATCAAATCGCACTCGCCTGGCTGCTAATGCTTCCCTGCAATCCCCATATTGTTTTGGGTACAGGAAAAACGGACAGATTACGCGGAGCAGCAGGCTCCACACAGATTGAGTTAGAGCGGCAGGACTGGTACAAACTGCTCGAAGCCTCTAACGGCCATCCGGTTCCTTAGAGCTTTATATCTGTTGGGAATGTTCTTTTTACAGCTTTTACAAAGCCCTCATTTTCCGTAATTTCACCCTAACACTAACTACAAAATCTCGCATTTTACTATTATCTGCGGGCATTAAACCATTTAGCAATACTACTCCATGGATCTTTTTGACAAACTTGAGAACAGAGTTTCTCCGCTTGGGCCATTCACATCACAGGGTTACGGTTACTATACATTTCCAAAGCTTGAAGGCCACTTAGGGCCCGAAATGAAATTTAACGGCAAAGATGTAGTTGTATGGAGTATTAACGACTACCTTGGAATCGGCGCCAACCCGGACATCCGTAAAACAGATGTTGCTGCAACAGAAAAATATTCGCTTAGTGCACCTATGGGTGCCCGTCTCATGACCGGAAATTCCGACGAGCACGAAGCACTTGAGCGCGAACTCGCAGATTTTGTAAAAAAGCCGGACGCCCTTCTTTTAAATTACGGATATCAGGGAATCATGAGTGTGATACACTGCCTGGTTGACCGCAACGATTTTCTGATCTATGACGAATTGAGCCACGCCTGTATTGTTGATGGAAAGCAGCTTGCAATGTCGGAAACGGCTGTATTTAAACATAATGATATTGAAGGCCTTGAGCGTCAGTTAAAAAGAGCTGTTTCCCGTATGAAACCAAATTCTTCCATCCTTGTTGTTACTGAGGGTGTTTTTGGGATGACCGGCGATCTTGGAAAACTGAAAGAGATTGTTGCTCTAAAAGAGAAGTATCCGTTCAGGCTGCTTGTTGATGATGCGCATGGATTAGGCACTCTCGGCCATGATGGGTCAGGTGCCGGAACCGAGCTTGGCGTTCAGGATGGAATTGATATCTATTTTGGTACATTTGCAAAATCGGTAGCGTTGATTGGTGCTTTTGTGGCTACAGAGCCCCGGGTTAAAGAGTTCCTTAAAGCAAATGCGCGGAGTCAGATTTTTGCCAAGAGCCTGCCCCTTCCTATCGTGGTAACTGCACGCGAACGCATCCGCCTGATTCGTGAAAACCCGCAGTGGAGAAAAAAACTGTGGGCAAATACCTTGAAACTGCGTGAAGGCCTCCGGGAGATCGGTTATAATGTGCTTCCTTCAGAAAGCCCTGTAACTCCGGTTCTCACCGAGGGCAGTACCGAACTTTGCACAACCATCATGCGTGAACTTCGTGAGAACCACGGGGTATTTGTGAGCGGTGTGGCGTATCCCGTTGTTCCGAAAGGTATGGTGCTGATTCGCCTCATCCCAATGGCAACACATACTGATGAGCATATCGAAAAAACGCTAAAGGCTTTTGAAGCAATCAAGCCAATTGTATTTAAAAATATCGACCAAGCTGTTTCAGCCTGATCGATTTTGATCCCTTTAAACACAGAACTCTCCGGTAAATCATAATAATCCTGGTTTACCGGCCTCTGTGTTTTTCCCTTTCTGCTTTCCATTCACTTCATATCTAAGCACCTCTTTTGAAATTAATATCTAATCTACTCTTTGCTCTTTTTCTAATCACCGGCTGCACTCCCGGTGGTGAATCTGCCAATGATTTCCGTTTTTCAACCCCCGAAGAGCCCGGCTTCAGTTCTGATTTATCCGCTGGGCTGGATGATTTCTTTAACAGGGTAGTTGAGGAAGAAAAAATTTCAGGTGCCGTTGCACTGATAGCACGAGATGGTGCCATTGTACTGGAACAGAGCTGGGGCTGGCAAAATGTTGAAGATGAACACCCTATGGAAATCCATCACCTGTTTCGGATTGCATCGATGACCAAAGCAATTACCAGTTTTGCCATTCTGCAGCTATATGATGAGGGATTGCTCGAATTTGATGATGCGGTTGAAATGTATATCCCTGAGTTTGCAGATCCAACCGTACTGACAAGCTTCGATCGTGAATCAGGCAGTTACGAGTTCAGGCCTGCCTCACGAAGCATTACCTTGCATGATCTGCTTCTCCACACATCAGGATTAGCTTACAGTTTTACCCATCCGTATCTGGGTGCACTTTATTCAACCCGGGAAATTCCTGCAATTCTCGCTAAGCGCGGCGTAACCCTTGAGCCGGTAATGGCAAGACTGGGAGAAATTCCCCTGGCGCACGATCCCGGAGCCCGATATACCTACGGCCTCAGCTCCGATGTTCTGGGGCGGGTTGTGGAGGTTGTATCCGGTTTAACCCTTGCCGATTATGTTGATAAACACATTTTTGAGCCGCTTGGCATGAACGATACCGGATTCTATCTTCACGGCAGACAAGAGGATCTAACCACACTCTACACATTTCAAAATGGCAGCCTCGTACCGGTACCTCCGGGCCCCTCTTTTAATACAGATGCCCAGGTTGAGGACGGGTACACCTATTACGCCGGTGGTGCAGGGCTGCTATCCACGGCGCGCGATTACTTTACTTTTTTACAAATGATTTTGAACGGTGGGGAATGGAATGGTAACCGCATCATCAGCCAAAAAGTGCTGGAGTTTATGACCGAAGATTTGGTCGGGGACCTTTGGGATGATGATGGACACAGTTACGGATTTGCAATCCGCCGCGATGAACATGCTGTGGAAGGCAAACGCCCTCCCTGTACGCTCTACTGGGGTGGCGCATTTCAGACTTCGTACTGGATTGACCCTGCTAACAACCTTATTGTTGTGATGAAAACGCAAATGACAAACTCGCCCTACGCCCGTGAAATCAATGATGGGTTTGAGCGAATCATTTACTCAGCGTTATAGTTATTTTGCTTTGTAAGTATCATATTCTGCTGTTGTAACATCTGTGCAAGGTCAGAGTTTATTGAATCGTACACCTTTTACAAAGTGCTACAAAACATATAATCAGCACTACAGCCATTTAACGTATCCCGCGAAGCATCGGGGACACAAATAAACACGAAGTAACATAATGCAAATGAAGTGCCCTCTTGTCTGCAAACCGAACCGGACTTGATATATTTTTTACCCTTCTGAAAAGGATCTCACGGGTTATGTTTAATTGTGAAATCCAGTTCAGATTACCTTCGTTAAATAATCAGACGTAATGCCAATCATGAAAATCTGTTCAATAAAATTTTCCATAGCAGCATTAGTTTTCGTACTTCTGTTTGTTTCGTGCGACAACACCACATCACCCGAAACAGACACAACAGGCATTTTCTCAGCTGAGGTTCTCGAAAATGCGCGAAAATACGCACTTGATGATTCTAACGGTAATGCTATCATTATCTGGCAGAATGGTGACATTCTGATAGAAGATTATGCTTCGAACTATACCGGCAACAGTGAACACCTCATATTCAGCGGCTCCAAAAGTTTTGCAGGTATTCTCGCCGCAATTGCCGTAAGAGAAGGGTTATTCACTTTCGATACCCCTCTTGGTGAACTTATCACCCCTTGGGATCCCGCTTCAGAGCGCGGACAGGTAACCGTACGCGAGCTTTTGAATCTTACATCCGGTATTGAAACTGCCTCTGTTGGCGCATCTCAAACAGCCAGCCAGTGGCTCAATGCTGAGATGGAATTTGAGCGTGGCAGCACCTTCCGGTATGGTCCAACTCCCTTTTATATTATCTCATGGATTTTTCACCAGGAGTTCAATCAAAACCCGATCGCTTTTCTTAATGAACACTTGTTCACTCCCCTCGGCCTCAGCAGAGGTTCATGGACCACTGTTGACAATCGTTTTATAAACCTCTCATTTGGGGGTTCCTACCCTGCTTATGACTGGCTGCAGATCGGCCAGATGCTTTTAAACCGAGGAACTCTCGACGGCCAGGTGATCATCCCACAAGACGTTTTTGCTGAACTGCTTATACCTTCGGATACTGCACCCGGTTACGGCATCACATTCTGGCTGAATGGCCAGACATCACAAAACAAAGAGTTCGAAACTGCTCTTCCGCCTGATCTGCGCGATCAGACTGCCGGCAGTGCACTTATCTCATTAGCTGCTCCGGATGATCTGTTCATGAAATCCGGCCTTTTTGGACAGAAATTGTTCGTTATACCTTCGCTCGATCTTGTTATTGTACGCTTTGGCGTTCCGTTTCAAAGTAATTTTTCGGACAATCGATTTTTCAACATTCTGATGGAAGATCTTGAGCTATAAAAGCCTCAAAAGCTGAACCTGCCTGCTTTCAAAAAAAATGGTATCATTACCGCACACCCGAAATCAATACTGTGTTCAATATGCGTCGAGTTATTTTTTCTTTACTGATTATCCTGCTTTTTATTCCTGCTCAGGCTCATGCTCAAAGCGTACCCGATAACCTAACCCTCAAAGAGATTTTTCACGAACCGGTGATCCCCGGTATCCGGCCATCTGCGCAGTTTTTTTCGGGTGATCTTTCCAGGCTTTTCATCTCATGGAACGACAGTTCTTACTTCGAAACCGGAAGGTACTCGATCGATCTGAATGGAAACGATCTTCGTGAGGAAGATGATGATTCCCCGCGTCCGATTTTATCACCCGACCTCTCTAAAATTGCGTACACAAAAGAGAGCAGTATTTTCGTTGCCGAAGCTGATGGCAGCAATGAACGAAAAATTGTATCTACTCAGGAAAATGAGTTTGCCCTGCGTTGGTCACCCGACAGCCAAAAAATTGCGTTTGTTCGTGCCGGCGATGTTTGGGTTACAAACGTACATGAACCCGGTATTTACCAAATCACCAGGAAAAGCAGTGATGAACCCAATTTCAGCTTACAATCCTGGATTGGAAATGAACGGCTTCTCATCACCCAGACCGATCACACCGATTCCAGAACTGTCTACTTTCCGGAATATGTGGATGAATTTGTTGTTCCGGGCGGATCAACCCGGGGCATACCGCAGGTCTCTGTTTTTGCAGCATCACTCGATACCACTGCACTCGACACATTAATGACCGGCTTTCACAGATCATCAACCGATGCCTCTGTAAGCGGACGCTATGCAGCCATTGACTATGCAGACCCTGCACTCAAAATTCGTGAACTGATGGTTTTTGATCTGCATGAAGGTGAAACAGTCACCGTTTTTGAAGACATTACTGAGGGATGGCTGCATCACACCTATTTCTCATTCTCACCAGTAGCTGATCGGCTTATGTTTCTTTCCGAGCAGAGCGGATGGAACCATATCTACACGGTCAATCCGGATGGATCCGGGTTTACTCAGCATACATCCGGTGATTTTTATGTACCCTGGGCTTCCTGGATTGATGACCGAACCATCGTATTTGCAAGTAATGAGGAAGATTTTGGAGAACGTCATATCTACCTGCTGAATGTTGATACAGGTAATATCGAAAAACTAACGGATGAAACTGCGTACCGATATCAGTTCAGATTATCACCGGATCGAACACAATTGATCTACGCAAAAACCTACTTTAATGAACCATATGATCTATTCCGGATCGATCTAAATAATCCATCCGAAGAGATTCGCCTCACACATACCGTGCCCGATCGATTTGCTGAGTACAACTGGCAAAAAGAGGAATACATCCATTTTACCGGGCGCGATGGTGAAACCACACTGGCGATGTCTGTTCTCTATCCAAAAAACTTTGATGCCTCAATCAGCTATCCGGTAGTGGTTTTTGCGCATGGGGCCGGCTCGCTTCAAAATGTTTATAAAGGCTGGTCGAACAATTACTGGCGGGAATATATGTTCCATCAGTATCTGTTAAATCATGGTTATGTGGTTGTTGAGGTTGATTTCAGGCACAGTACCGGTTACGGCAGAAAGTTTCGTGAAGATGTAACCAACTGGATGGGCAAGTACGAAACAGAAGATATTGTTGACGGACTGGACTGGCTGCAGGATGATTGTGGTGGCTGCCTCAATCTCGACAGTGTGGGAATTTATGGCGGCAGCTACGGCGGTTTTATGGCACTCTATGCCCTCACCTATAAACCCGACCGGTTCCATGCCGGTGCGGCACTGCGCAAAGTTACCAACTGGCGGAATTACTACTATGCCAATCCCTGGTACACATTGCCCCGCCTTGGTGATCCGGACGAAGTACCCGAACATTACGACCGCAGCTCACCCCTCACATACGCGAAAGATCTTGAACGGCCTGCACTGTTACTCCATGGTTTGATTGACGACAACGTGGGTGCCCAGGATGCTTTCCAATATGCCGAAGAGCTGATCCAAAGCGGAAATACCAATTTTGAGATGATGATATACCCCAGTGAACGGCACGGATTCACCAGCCCACATTCATGGTACGATGAGTACCTGAGAATCTTCAATTTCTTTGAGGAGCATTTGAAGTAAAGTTTACTGCAAAAAGTCTGATATTAAAATGGCACGAATAGCAATTTGTGCCATTTTTACTCTTTCAGTGAGGGTCTAACGGGTTCTGGTAAACCTTTCGCAAGAACTTTAAGTACTATTTTTCCAAATTCAAATCAGAAAATGCCCCTTCTGATTTTGATGAAATATCTCTGATGATATCATCCAGCTCTTCGGCCGATGTTAGGATAAAATCGAGCATTTGTTCTTTTTCGGCCATATCAAGTTCTCCGGTTTTCATCAGATCGATGATACCCATCAGCCTTGAAACCGGTGCTCTTACAATGTGAGATTGCATCCAGGAGATTTCTTTTAACTTGGTGTTCTGCTCTTCAATAGCCTTCAGGTGAGATAGCTTCTCAGTTACATCAATAGCAATGGCAACAATTGCTTTTCTGTTTTTATATTCTATCACATTGTTTCTGATCTCAACATAAATGATCGTTCCATCTTTTTTTTGATGCCTGAATGTGGAACTGTCTTTCAAGCTGCGCCCACCCTCAAGTGTTTCATCTACAACCTGCTGCATAAGAGGAATGTCATCCGGCGGCCTGATGTCTTTCAATGTCATCGTCAAAAATTCCTCTTTTGAATATCCATACATATCAACAGCTGTTTGATTCGCATCCAGAAATTCTAACGTTTCCGCATCGAAAACCCACATGGGAGATGGGTTAAGCTCAAACAGATCCATATATCGTTTTTCCGATTCACGAAGAGAACGTATAAAACGATGGCGTTCAATAGAATAAATAACACTTTTATAGAGAACCAGGGCGTTGATTGTGTCTTTCACCAAATAATCTGACACCCCTATTGAGAGTGATTTTACTGCAAAGTCGAGATCACCGTAACCTGTTAGAATGATCACAGGAACCCGCTTTACAAGCAGACGAATTTTTTCGATTAAATCATCTTTCGATATATCCGGTAGTGACAGATCGAGTAAGATGATATCGGTATCGGTACGATCTGCTTCGTTTTGTATTACAGGCTCTGCTTTATTAAATCTTTCAACGTGTTTTAATTCGGGCCGTAAAATGTACTCTTCAAGATACTCCTCAACCAGTAAGGCATCACCGGGGTTATCTTCAATTAACAGAATCCGAATGGGGCGTTCATCTCGTTTCATAAATTAAGTGGGAGAATTCTATACTTTGGTTGGCAGCTTTACCAGGTTCAACCAGAAATTTTCAATACTTAACACTGCTTTTAAGAAGTCATCTGCTTCTATTGGCTTTGTGATAAAACAGTTCGCATGATTTTCGTAAGATTGGGTTATATCTCTTTCTGAAGAAGAGGTAGTTAGCATAATTACCGGAATTTTTTTTAGCTGATCATGCTGTTTAATGAACTTCAAAACTTCATGACCGTTTTTTCTGGGAAGATTTACATCTAAAATGATTAAATCGGGTGTCTTAACATCGATAAACGCCCCCTCTTTATTCAGAAAAGCAATCGCCTTTTCACCATCTTTTGCAATGCTCAGATCGTTTATGAGTTTTGCCTCTTCAAAGGCTTCCTGAATCAGCAAAATATCCCCTTCATTATCTTCAACTAATAGTATATGTATTGAATTCATAACAACTGCTTTTAAACCCTATTTATTCGTAACCTGCGTATGTAAATGACATTTAGGGGACTACTAGAAACTTCTCGTTTTCGTTTTAATTAATATTTTGAAGATTTT
>REDS01000005.1 GCA_007693395.1 Balneolaceae bacterium
TAACAGAAGTAGAAAAGCCCGGTATTCATCAGGTAACCAAACGCGAAAACAACGGACTCGGTTTTTCGCTTGACCGTTGGGCAGGGAACGACAAACTGGTGGTACGGCAAACCGATTTCTCTGATGCCCGGACCATCTATTTTCCGGAGTATGTAGATGAATTTGTAGTTCCGGGCAGAACCACACGAGGAATTCCGGATGTATCACTATTTGTGGCATCTCTTGACACAACAGCCCTCGATACGCTGATGACCGGCACGCACCGCTCTTCAACCGGGGCATCTCACAGCGGACAATTTGTGGCTATTGACTATGCCGATCCCGCCCTCAAGCACAGAAAACTGATTGTTCACGATCTTCACGAAGGTAAAAAAAATGTGGTTTTTGAAGATTCAACCGATGGATGGCTGCATCACACCTACTTCTCTTTCGCTCCTGAAAGCGATAAAATTATGTTTTTGTCCGAACAGAGCGGCTGGAACCACATCTACACCGTGAATCCCGACGGCACGTCACTCACACAGCACACCCGCGGCGATTATTATGTGCCCTGGGCACGGTGGACTGATGATAACACCATCGTTTACGCTGGCAACGAAGAAGATTTCGGTGAACGGCATATTTATTCACTGACTGTTGATGAGAGTATCATTCAAAAGCTTACCACTGATGAGGCTTATCGCTACCAATTAAGGCTAACGCCCGACCGCCAGCATCTGCTTTATGCCAAAACCTATTTTAATAATCCGTATGATCTGCACCGGATGGATTTGAGCAATCCGGAAGCAGAGATTCAGATCACGCAATCTGTACCAGAACGATTTTATGAGTACGAATGGCAGAAAGAAGATTACATACACTTTACCGGGCGCGACGGAGAAACAACACTGGCTATGTCCGTACTTTATCCACAGCATTTTGATGAAACAAAGAGCTATCCGGTCGTTGTTTTTGCACATGGCGCCGGGTCGCTGCAAAATGTGTACAAAGGCTGGTCAAACAATTACTGGCGCGAATATATGTTCCATCAATATTTGCTGAAACACGGATATGTGGTAGTTGAAGTGGATTTTCGCCACAGCACCGGTTATGGACGAAAATTCCGCGAAGATGTAACCAACTGGATGGGCAAGTACGAAACACAGGATATTGTGGACGGGCTCGACTGGCTTCAAGAGAACTGCAGCGACTGCCTCGATCTTGACAATGTGGGAATTTACGGCGGAAGTTATGGCGGTTTTATGGCGTTATATGCACTTACAGACAAGCCCGACCGTTTTCATGCCGGAGCCGCATTGCGTAAGGTAACCAACTGGCGAAATTACTATTACGCCAATCCGTGGTACACCCTGCCCCGCCTGGGCAATCCCGAGGAAGTGCCTGAGCACTACGACCGCAGCTCACCACTCACCTATGCAAAAGATCTTGAACGGCCGGCACTACTTCTGCACGGGTTGATCGATGATAATGTTGGCGCCCAGGATGCATTTCAATATGCCGAAGAACTGATCCAAAGCGGAAACACCAATTTTGAGATGTTGATCTACCCAAGCGAGAGGCATGGCTTCACCAGCCCGCACTCCTGGTATGATGAGTACTACCGGATTTTTAACTTTTTTGAGGAACATTTGAAGTAAAAATCTCTGCGATTGAATATCGTCTCCCCCTTTCTTTAAAGTATGAAAATAACCTTGTTTATCGGTTAAATGACAAAACTAAATCCCCTCTCGAGAGGCTGTGAGAAAATTAAGAAGCAAGTAAACAACAAACCCTTTTTATAGGGCCAAAAAGGCACGACTTCACGAAGAGGTCATGAAGGTTATTTATCAGTTTTTATTCCACTTCGTGTACCTTTGTGTCCTTCTGTCTTCGTGGTAAAAAAATGACAGATATCTTTGTTTACCTATTTTTCTGACCGACTCTCAAGAGGTTTTTTTTTACTGTCACCTTTTAAATAGTGTTGCCCGCTCAACTACGTTAAAACTTCGTAGAGCAGGCTTTTGAGCAAAATTAGTTACCCAAGAGTAGTTATTTGATTCCCAAAAGATCAGGGAATGATGTATGCTTCTGGTGCATCAACCAGATTACAATCAACCCAAAAATGAACGTTGACAGTGCCGTTTCCATCATGTGGCTAAAGCGAATGCTTGCAGCGGGCATCAGGGGGTTTTCCAGGATGTGGCCGATATTATTTGGAACACTGAAAAACTAGGACAGCACCAGTTTCCTTCCGTTCCAGCGGGAACTCAAAATCAGTGCCATCACAATCAGGGCGTTTACAAAAGAAATAATGAGCAACCTGTTTTCACCGGAAACAAGCCCCGGGTCAGAGGGTAAATCCGGAATAAATCCTGAAACAGCCATTGAGCCAATCACAAAGAAAATGCTGAAGAGAACCGTAAGCACTATAAGTTGCAATAACCGAATAAAAATCAACCTGATAGTCATTTATTCTGTTTAAGAATTCCAATTTTCCCATAATCAAAAGTGGTGCAATCAATTACAAGATTATTGATACTATCTTTTAATGCAGGGAAGAAAACAGAATTTTGTGTGAGGGTTTTGTTGTGGCAAAACTAAATCCTGATGGATCACAGGACTGAATAACCACTTTCGGCGGTTCAGGCAGTGATGCAGATTTCACCAATTTTGACGGGACAATCAATGATGTATTTCTCATTATAACCGATCCAGAGGGAGGAACATAAAAAGTTACCAGTCAGCAAGACC
>REDS01000091.1 GCA_007693395.1 Balneolaceae bacterium
GGATGAGCTGCTCGTTGTCGAGGTCTTCATCGGGAGCGTAACCCCAGAGTTTGGTACGCACTTCGCGGTGCAGGTATTCAGCAAAGGCTTCGGCAAGGCGGTCGGCCAGCGCTTTCACCATGATGGCGTTGTAGTCGTCGTGGTCCTGCTCAAACTTTTTCACCAGGTCCAGAACGCCGTGGCCCGTGGTTACGGCAAAGCAACCCATGTAGTCGGCAATGCCGGACTCTTTGGGCGCCACAAAATCGGAGATCGCCTTGTTGGGCTGTCCGCTCCGCTTTTTGGCCTGTTGGCGGAGTGCGTGGAATGTAGCAATCACCTCCGAGCGGCTCTCACCGCTGTAAATTTCCATATCATCTCCAACACTGTTGGCCGGGTAGAGCCCTGCAATGCCGTGGGCGGCCAGCAGGTTTTCGCTGATGATTTTGTCGAGCAGCTTATTGGCATCATCAAACAATTTCCGAGCTTCAACTCCGGCTTTTTCATCCTCCAGGATGTCGGGGAATTTGCCCTTCATCTCCCAGGCCATAAAAAACGGCCCCCAGTCGATGTAGCGCCTTAGCGTATCGAGCGGCATGTTTTTATACTCTGTAATCCCCAGTTTCTCCGGCTTTTTGATGGGTGCTTTTTCCCAGTCAATCAACGTACGGTTGAGGCGTGCTTTATCAATCGGCAGATAGGTTTTCTTCTTGCCCCGGCTGCTGTACTGCTCGCGCAGCCCTTCATACTCTTCACGGATCTCGTCCAAAAAGCCTTTCTTAAGCGTTTTGGAAACCAGCCGGTTCACCACGGTCACACTTCGCGAAGCATCCAGCACATGTATAACCGGGTTTTTATATGATGGCGCAATTTTTACCGCCGTGTGCATGCGCGAGGTGGTGGCACCGCCAATCAGCAGCGGTGTTTCAAATCCTTCGCGTGTCATCTCACCGGCCACGTGTACCATCTCATCGAGCGAGGGGGTAATCAAGCCGCTCAGCCCGATCACATCCACCTTATGCTCTTTTGCCGCGGCCAGGATTTTATCGGCGGGCGTCATCACACCGAGGTCAATCACATCGTAATTATTACAGCGCAGCACCACCGCCACTATATTTTTGCCAATGTCGTGCACATCGCCTTTCACGGTGGCCAGCAATACTTTTGCTTTCGGCTTGGTGTCTTTGTTCTTCTCTTTTTCCGCTTCGATGTAGGGAATCAGAATGGCCACACCTTTTTTCATCACACGGGCACTTTTCACCACCTGTGGCAGGAACATTTTCCCGGCCCCAAAAAGGTCGCCCACTACGTTCATGCCGTCCATCATCGGCCCTTCAATCACCTCAATCGGCTGCGGATATTTCTGGCGGGCCTCCTCCACATCCTCTTCAATATAATCTACAATTCCCTTCACCAGCGCGTATTTAATCCGCTCTTCCACCGAACCTTCGCGCCAGGCATCTTTCTTCGCAGCCACGGTTCCGGCCTGTTGATCTTTAATTTTATCGGCGTAATCCACCAGCCGTTCAGTAGCATCATCACGCCGGTTCAGAAGCACATCCTCCACCAGCTCCTTCAGCTCAGGGTCAATCTCTTCGTACACTTCGAGCTGGCTTGCGTTCACAATGGCCATATCCAGCCCCGCTTTTATGGCGTGATAGAGAAACGCCGCGTGCATCGCCTCGCGCACCACATTGTTGCCGCGAAATGAGAACGAGATGTTGCTCAGTCCGCCGCTCACTTTTGCCATCGGCAGGTTCTCTTTGATCCACTTTACCGTTTCGATAAAATCAACGGCGTAGTTGTTATGCTCCTCAATTCCCGTTGCCACGGTGAGGATGTTGGGATCCATAATGATATCCTGCGGCGGGAACCCTACATCTTCCGTGAGAATATCGTACGCGCGTTTACAGATCTCTTTCCGGCGTTCCAGTGTATCGGCCTGGCCTTTTTCATCGAAGGCCATAATCACAACGGCCGCGCCAAAATCGAGAATGCGCCGCGCCTGCTCTTTGAACGCCTCCTCACCTTCTTTAAGGCTGATGGAGTTCACCACACTTTTGCCCTGTGTAGTTTTGAGGCCTGAAAGCAGCACGCTCCACTTGGAGCTGTCCACCATAAACGGTACCCGCGCGATATCGGGCTCGGCTGCCATCAGGTTGATGAAATCCTTCATCACTTTTTCGGAATCGAGCAGAGCTTCGTCCATGTTGATGTCCACAATCTGCGCTCCTCCCTCCACCTGTTCGCGAGCAACGGAGAGCGCCTCTTCATACTCTTCATCTTTGATGAGTCGCTTGAATTTGGCTGAGCCGGTTACATTGGTCCGCTCGCCGATATTTACAAAATTGGTATCGGGACGCACCACCAGCGGTTCCAGTCCGCTCAGGCGAAGGTACGGCTTCGGTTTGGCAGGCACTCTCGGTTTGTGCCGTTTCGCCTCTTCGGCTATCGCCGCGATATGTTCGGGACGCGTTCCGCAGCATCCACCCACAATATTCACATATCCATCGGTTGCGTATTCCCGCATTTGGGCAGCCATAAAATTGGCCGATTCGTTGTATTCCCCCATCTCATCCGGCAGCCCGGCATTGGGGTACAAACTGGTAAAACAGGAAGCATGCTTCGAGAGCTCCTGGATGTAAGGGCGCATTTGCTTGGAGCCAAGCGCACAGTTCAGCCCGATACTCAACAACGGGTTGGCATGCTGCACCGAAATCCAGAACGCTTCTGTGGTCTGCCCGGAGAGGGTCCGCCCGCTCTGGTCTACAATGGTACCGGAAATCTGAATCGGAATTTTCTTCCCGATCTTTCGGCAATATTCATGAATGGCGTAGATCGCCGCTTTGCAATTCAGCGTATCAAAAACTGTTTCAACGAGCAGGGTATCCACGCCGCCATCTACCAGGCCGCGGATCTGCTCGGTGTAGGCATCAACCAGCTCATCAAACGTTGTGGCTCGGAAACCGGGATCTTCCACATCGGGTGAAAGTGACAATGTTTTATTGGTCGGCCCGATTGCGCCGGCCACAAACCGGGGTTTATCGGGATTTTGGCGGGTTGCATCATCGGCAGCCTCCCTTGCAACTTTTGCGGCGGCTACATTTAGATCATAGGTAATATGGCCAAGGTTGTAATCATCCTGCGAAATGGGATTGGCATTAAATGTGTTAGTTTCGATGATATCAGCCCCCGCAGAGA
Source organism: Balneolaceae bacterium (assembly GCA_007693395.1). Taxonomy (GTDB): domain Bacteria; phylum Bacteroidota; class Rhodothermia; order Balneolales; family Balneolaceae; genus Rhodohalobacter. The sequence continues at coordinate 3,181 of REDS01000091.1, forward strand.
GGAATTTGGCATGAATTTCTCGTATTATTTGAGGCTGTGTTATACATAATAGATCATTATTACCTTTTAGGTCATCTTCTAAATCAGCAAACTGCGATCCCCTGAAATCTTCTTCGGAGAGCTTGTAGTTTTGAATCATGGTTCCCATAGCTCCGTCGAGAACAAGAATTCTGTTTCGCAGATGACTGTAGAGTGGATGTTTTGAAAGATTCATGTATCAATAAACTTTGGTATCAAAAATACTCAGCTTTTACATTGGCTGATTTTATCACAAGATTACAAAATCTGCATTTTGTGCATCAATTACTGCATTTTTTATGAAAGTTATAGAACATTACGAGAAAGCAACGGAACCATTAATTTCGTTCGAAATTATCCCGCCAAAAAGGGGCGGGTCTGTACAAACCATCTTTGAATCCTTAGACAAAGTTGTTGATAAAGTAAAACCGCCTTTCATTGATGTAACCTATCACGCTGCTGAGGCTTATGTGGAAGAGCAGGCGGATGGCACCTTAAAACGTATGGTTCGCAGAAAACGGCCCGGCACCATAGGCTTATGCGCCGCGATTTTACACCGATACGGAATTGATCCCGTTCCCCACCTCATTTGCGAGGGGTTTACCCGTGAGGAGAGCGAAGATGCACTTATCGAGTTAAACTATCTTGGCATTCATAATATTCTCGCAATAAGGGGAGATAATAATGGTTCTCAGGTATCTCTAAACCTGAATGGTACAGCAAATAAATATGCCATTGACCTGGTAAAACAGATCCGGCAGATGAATGAAGGCGATTACATCGAAGATATTGTGAATGCAGAGCCCACCAACTTTTGTGTAGGTGTGGCGGGTTACCCTGAAAAACACTTTGAAGCACCGAATCTCGACTGGGACATAAAACGCCTGAAAGATAAAGTTGATGCAGGAGCCGATTACGTGGTTACACAGATGTTTTTCGATAATTCCGCTTACTTTTCATTCGTGGAAAAATGCCGTGAAAATGGAATTGATGTTCCAATTGTACCCGGCCTGAAAATCCTGACTACAAATAATCATCTGAAAAGCCTGCCAAAGTACTTTCACCTGAACATTCCTGATGTATTAACCGCTGAGGTAGATGCAAATCCCGAAAGAGCCAAAGAAATAGGCATTGAGTGGGCGCAGAAACAAACACTCGAGTTAATGGAAGCCGGAGCACCAGGAATTCATTATTATATTATGGGAGACCCTCAACCCGCTTTGGATGTAATTGATTTTGTGCAAAAGAAATAGTGTGCCTATCCGCATTTTGCCTTTATACATTTTGTGGCAGATGTTTCTTACTTTCTACGCCAGCCGTTACATTAACTTTTACCACAAAAACTAATCGTTATGCCCTACTTAATTGCTGACAGCGGAGCCACTAAAACAGACTGGCTTTATGTGGATGGAACCGATACTACACAGTTCAAAACCCAGGGGCTGCATCCGTCTAATATTGAGCAATTGAGTGATGCCGTAGAGATTGAAAATCAAATAGGCAGACTCACACCTGAAACAATCCATTTTTTTGGTGCCGGATGTGGAAATCCGGTTTCTGATGAAGTGGTACGGCGATTTCTGCAGCCCATTTTCCCGGATGCAACCATCAGCATAAAAAGTGATCTTGACGGCTCAGGAAAAGCTTTTTTTGGGAGAGGAAATGGAGTTGTGGCCGTACTTGGTACGGGATCTATTTGTGCAAAGATTGAAAATGGACAGGTAGCAGATAAATCAGCCGCACTCGGTTTTGCTATTGGTGATGAAGGCAGTGCTGCCGATCTGGGCCGCAGAATCCTGAAAACTTATTACCGCCAAACCGGAGATAATAAGACCATTCAATTTATCGGGGAAAAGATCGGGCATAAAGACTATGCAACCATGATGAACCAAATCTATCGTGCCGGAAAGCCCAACCGCGAACTGGCATCTATTGCGGGTGAAGCACTCCACAACCCGATGCCACCCGAACTTCTTGCTATGATTCGGGATGCCTTTACAGACTTTGCAGATAGCCAGCTAAGCCAGCTTGAACTCTCACTGGATGAAGAAATCGTTTTTACTGGTAAAGTGGCACATGTGCATAAAGACATTTTGATTCCACTGCTCAATCGGAAAGGATATAGTAATGTAAAAATACGCTATCCCGTTATCTCAGCTTGGAGAGAACGGGTTAAAGAGGGTAATGTTGACCTTTGAATGATGACTTCTGTTCATGATTCAATCATGAAATTAAAATCATTATATTTAGGCATGACAATTTTCTGATATTTCAAAAGTCTTCATTAAATGAATCAATACAATCATGAAAGCAATCGAATTTACTTCAAAAACAGATGAAGATGGCCATCTTCGAATTGATCGCAAACTTCATAAAAAGAATGAGAATGTTCGTGTTTTAATATTGATTGATGAAACTCAAGACGACATTGATCACGATGATGTTTGGCTTGAAAATATGGTGAAAAGCCCCTCACTCAAATTTCTAAATGATCCCGAAGAAGACATTTATACTCTTGAAGACGGTGAACCTTTCCATGGTTAAATATTCAATTGTATTAGTTCCCTTTCCTTTTGATGATTTTTCTTCAGTTAAAGTCCGCCCGGCATTATGTTTGACTAATGAAGTTGGAAAGCACAATCATATAATAATAGCATTTATTTCAAGTAAAATTCCTGAAAATCAATTAGATAGCGATCTGACCATTTATATTAACACATCTGATTGGGTAGGTACTGGACTTTTTGTGGATTCAGTAATACGGCTGCATAAATTGGTTACCATCCCAAAATCATTGATAAAAAGAAAACTTGGAAATGTTAATCAAAACCTTGCTGACAAACTCAATACAAAATTGAAAACTTTGTTTGATGTAAGTTAATGGACTGATCTAATCTGATTCCCGCTGTTAAAACTGATCAGAAACGGCATCAACACCCTGAACCTTAAACCTTGAGCACCCGAACTCTTGCAGGAGGCCCGAAAAGCGCGGTCCACTCTGCCAGGTTCTCAGCCTGATCTCTGAACCTTGACCCTCACAGACACCCATTGCCATCTTTACCTTAAACAGTTTAACAGCGACCTTGATGAAGTCCTCAGGCGAGCTGTAGAATCCGGATTAACTCACATTTTTCTGCCGGCTATCGATTGGAAATCCATTGATCAAATGAAGAGCCTAAAACATCCGGATATTACCTTCTACAAAATGGCCGGTATCCATCCATGCAGCGTGGAAGAGAATCTGCCTGTTGATGCAGAAAGGCTTTATGAACTTTGTAATTCCAATGATTTTGTGGCTGTAGGAGAAACCGGCCTCGATTACTACTGGAGCACCGATTATGTGAAGGAGCAAAAAGAGAGCCTTCGCACGCATTGCGATGTTGCCCGACAAACAGCCAAGCCAATTGTACTGCATAATCGCGACAGCACCAGTGATCTGCTGGATATCATTGAAGATGAACAGGATGGCCGGCTTAACGGAGTATGGCACTGTTTTACCGGAACGATTGATGAAGGTAAGCGTGCACTCGATCTCGGCTTAGTTCTTGGTGTTGGTGGTGTTGCCACATTCAAAAACGGCGGGGTCGATCAGGTTTTGAAACATCTGCCTCTCGATTCATTGATCCTTGAAACGGATGCCCCTTACTTAACTCCCTCACCATATCGTGGCAAGCGAAATGAACCGGCGTACATCAAACTTGTGGCTGAGAAACTGGCAGACATCAAAGATATTTCCCTGCAGGAGATTGCTGAAATCACCACTCAGAATGCGTTCAGGCTCTTTGGGTTACACCATTAATTATCGCGAAGCACTGTACCATCTTTTCTTGCTTGTTGTATAACATTGCCGGAAGTGATAGCAAAAATCGGGGTTATAGGATAGCCGGTTCTTCGAAGCGCCCTTGACGTCCATGTGTTAGATGTTTTCGGGATGAAATATCTGCCACGCGCTTTGAAAAACGTGCTGTTTCTGTAAAGGCCGACTGCTGCGAATTGTGGGTTTCCCTCACGATCCAACAGGAACCTATCTCCAATAAATTCAGCCATCCTTTGTGCACCCTCCTCCGTTACCCGCACCTTCACAACAGTACTTGCCGTAAAGTAATGTTCAACAGGCATATCAATTCCTACTACATGGATTACACTTCTTGTTGGCAGTATCGCTGCACGCATCATCAAACCGAAACCGGCTTCAGAATCCGGATAATATCTGCCATCACCCCAGCCAAATTTGTATATCGCAGCCTGTGGCATCATTTCGTGCTGCGGGAGAAATGACTCGATATGTTCACGTTCAATGGCAATTCCCACATGCCACCCATGGCTGATGATATAAACAGGCACAGGGCGCAACTCTTCATCTTCCGGATAAAGATGCTGAACCGGCCCAAGGCACCCTGCCAGCCAAACCAGAAACAGTAAGGGTATCAAAATTCCTGTGGGTTTTCTTATATCGTTTCTATAGTCTGGCATCTGTAATTGGTAACCAAGTGACTTATCTCCGGCATCTTTTAAAAGACTTCAGGAATGCAATCTGAGCTGTCAATTTCAAATTACTGTATTTAAAAGTACTGTTTTTGTGATGAAGCTCGAAAGTAAATAACCGCTTTTGTACTTTAAGAATGGTAAATCATTCACCCATATTATGTTAATGGAACAATCGAAAAGTTTAACCTATACCTCCTATCTAAAAGTTAAAGAGCTGCTCGAACTTCAGCAGCCTGAATCAGATCCGGCAGAGCACGATGAAATGCTATTCATCATTATACATCAGGTGTATGAACTGTGGTTCAAACAAATTTTGCATGAACTTGATAAGCTCAGAAAGGATTTGAAAACGGGCAGCACATGGGCTGCAGCAAAAACCATGAGGCGCGTTTTAACCATTCTGAAAACCATGGTTTCTCAGGTTGATATTCTTGAAACGATGACGCCTCTTGAATTCAACAGTTTTCGTGGGTTTCTGCAAAGTGCAAGTGGATTTCAATCCGTGCAGTTTCGCGAAATGGAAATACTTTGTGGTATGCGGTCCGGGCATATTATTGATGTACACAAAGATCAGCCGGCACTGCAACAAAATCTTTTAAACCGGCAGAACGAAGATACCATGTGGGAGAGTTTTTGTGCATTTCTGCAGAAGAGGGGCCACAACATCAAAACCCCTGAACGGTTAAATGATCACGGATTGATTCATGAGACATCAGAGCATAATCAACAAATTCTCGTTGAGATCATGAAAAATGATCCCGAAGCAGCACATCTCTGCGAGCTTTTTGTTGACTACGATGAAGGCTTGATGGAATGGCGATACCGCCATGTAAAGATGGTAGAACGTACAATCGGAACAAAAAAAGGAACCGGCGGATCAGATGGTTCAGCATATCTGCATAAAACGTTAAATAACCCTATATTCCCTGACTTATGGGCAATAAGAACATTGTTTTAACTCCAACTTAATAAATAAAATGACATGCTAAAAAAAATAGCTCTTTTATACGTTTTAGGATTTTGCATATTTTTTGGATGTACTTCTACTGAAGATGAAACTCCTTGGCAGCTGGTGTGGAATGATGAGTTCGATTCCGAAGAGCTTGATCTGAATAAGTGGACATTTCAATATGGAACAGGGGAGGAACAAGGTTTAAGCGGATGGGGCAATTATGAGCTTCAGTACTACACCGATCGTGAGGAAAATATTTTTATAAAAGATGGCAAACTGTACATTGTTGCACTTGAAGAGGCTTACAGCGGGGAAGATTTCACTTCGGCAAGAATCAAGACAAGAAACAAGGGTGACTGGAAGTTCGGCCGGATAGAAGCAAGAGCCAAACTTCCGCAGGGACAGGGTATCTGGCCTGCAATATGGATGCTACCAACCGACGAAGTTCACGGAGGATGGCCAAAAAGCGGTGAAATAGACATTATGGAACAAGTTGGCCACGAACCTGAAACCATTCACGGTACTGTACATTATGGAGAAGATTGGCCTCAAAACCAGGAGAACGGTGCTTCGTTTACCTTAAGCAAGGGAATCTTTTCAGATGATTTCCACATCTTTGCCATTGAATGGGAGGAGGACGAAATCCGCTGGTATGTTAACGATATTCATTTTCATACAGTAACCCCGGCCGACCTCGAGCCATTTAATTATCCGTTTAATGAGCGGTTTCATCTGATTCTAAACCTTGCAGTGGGAGGCAACTGGCCCGGCGATCCGGATGAAACAACTGAATTCCCTCAATCACTTATAATAGATTATGTAAGAGTATATCAGATTAAATAGCAATATCGCGAGGCTTCACATATAGTAAAAAGCCAATGGCCCGGGTAATTGATACCAAAAATCCCGGTTATTTTAGCTGCAAAGATGATTGGGGTTGCAATATACACTACATGAGGAACCGGTGGTTCGGTTAAGCCGGTATATCTGCACAAAACACTAAATAGTTATATTATCTATGATTATGGGCACAAAGAACAAAATTAAAAATTACTTTTTATGATCTATCCTAAAAGCTACCTCTCTCTTTTAATCGTACTTTTACTGTTCACTTTTTCCTGTGATGGAACTTCTTCTGTTGATGAAAACAGCATAAATGAAGGTGACGATACCATTCCAACTACGCGTGAGTGGCAGCTGGTTTGGGCTGACGAATTTGATGGTGATATTTTAGATCCGGAAAAGTGGTCGTATCAATTTGGTACCGGACGAGAACAGGGCTTAACCGGGTGGGGAAACAATGAGCTTCAATACTATACCGATCGGGAAGAGAATGTTAGGGTTGAAGATGGAAAGCTCATTATTACTGCTAAGGAGGAGTACTACGAAGGCAGGATGCATACTTCTGCCCGGATACGCACTGTAAACAAGGGAGACTGGATGTTTGGGCGAATTGAAGTACGCGCAAAACTTCCACAGGGACAGGGTATCTGGCCCGCTATCTGGATGCTTCCTTCAGGAGATAATAAATTATGGCCCCGCGATGGTGAGATCGATATCATGGAATTGGTAGGGCATAAACCGGAAGAGGTACATGGCACCGTCCATTTTGGAACCAATGATCCATATAACCATCAATTCGAAGGAACTGGTTACACATTGAGTGAAGGAACATTTGCAGATGATTTTAACATCTTTTCAATTGAGTGGAAGTCGGATGAGATCAAGTTTTTTGTAAATGATAATCATTACTACACAGTTAACCCCGCTACAACAAGCCAGCATGGAATACAATATCCGTTTAACAATCCTTTTCACCTCATTTTGAATGTGGCTGTTGGTGGAAACTGGCCCGGTTCACCCGATTACACAACCGAATTTCCACAGTCGATGGTGGTGGATTACATACGGGTCTATCAGTACCTCTGATTACCGCTCTCGGATAACCTTTCTGGCCGTTTTAATCAACTCTTTAAACAGATTCCGCTGCCGGGATATCTGTATCAGATATTCCGGATGCCACTGAACTCCGATCACAAAATCGTAACCGGTGTGTTCAATCCCCTGGATAATTTCTGTATGTAACTCTCTGGCCATAGGCTTAATGCCTTCACCCGGGTTGTTGATGGCTTGATTGTGCAACGCGTTTACATTGCAAATGCTTGTCTCTAAAATCCTCTCCAGACAGGAGCCCTTTTCAAGAGTAATCCTTTTCTTTGGAAATATGGTAGCTACCTGCGGTTCTTCAGTATAATAACCGCTTATGTCCTGGTGCAGATTTCCGTTGAAATGCACGTTCATCAGCTGCATGCCTCTGCATATTCCCAGAACAGGTTTACCCGATTCAATCGCTTTTTCGAGCAGAGACAACTCAAGCTTATCACGTGCCAAATCCATTGGAGCACTCTTAGTAGCCCTAAAATATCTTGCAATCCAATAAACCGGAAAAAAGAGAATCGATAACAACCACTCAAAAACCGTTCGTTTGTCTTTTTTTAAAATAGCCTTTTTCAGCCTTTCCTGGCCATATTTTTCAGGTTCAACATCAGCTCCTCCTCCTAAAATCAGTCCATCCAGATGATCTGTTTTTGCATTGTTTCCGGGAGTTATTCGTACCGGTTTTCCACCAGCCAGGCGTACCGATAATGCTGTAAAAAACCAGGCAGCCCCACCCCCTTCGTCCGGACCCGTTACACCGATGATTGGCTTTCGTTTACCCATGGTTTATCACCCATCTTTCCATCAGTCCCACCCATTTTGTCTCAAAGCCAAAGATAGATTGAGATTCAAGTTCTCTGTATTTGGTGCTTAATTCGTTCAGTGAGGTTTCGTCATCTGCAAGTTTCTCAACCAAAGCCCATCGATTCCACTCGCTTGCAAGCCACCAGTTTTCATCATCCAGCGAGCAATTTGGCAGCCTGTAATGCCACGTGGGGCGAGCGGATGTCAGGGTTTCATCAAGCATCTTGTCGGTGTACTCTTCATCGAGATGCATAAAGAGGGGCAACAGATCAAGAGGACGATTTCGGGAGTTGCCAAAAGCGAAATAATCCTTTATAAATTGTCTTAAGTCAGGCTGATACTCTTCGTTGAGAATCAGCTTTACGTACTCCTTTTCATACTCATTGATGTATGGTGTAAGACGCCTGCTAATATCGATCGATGCATCTTTTCGTATCCATGCATCGAGCAGCATATAGGCTCTCAAGTGACTCAACAGACTTTGAACCTTTTTACTACTGATTTCCGGGTTGATGTGAAGGCCAAATGCATAGAAGAACGAACTTCTTGTGCCCTGTGCTTTTTTCTCCCGAAGCTGATGAATTAGTTTTTCAAGATGGTGCATTCCGGAAAGCGGCACCGGAGGTGTAACAATTTCAAATGGCACCACCGATGATGCCATCTCCATTAATGATTTTTCGAATGACTTTTTATCATCAAATGTTTCAATATCAAGCCCGACTTTTCTTAAAATTGTTTCATACTTTTTGTCCCTCAGAAGCTGTGCATCCAATTCAACACCGAAATCTCCAAGTTCTGTCCCTTTGATGTTGTACTCATAAGATGAAATTTGCTCAATCTCACCGCCGTACAGATCTGTAATAATTGCCGCTGAATCATCAAGAGATAGGCCGGTAAATTCAAATTCATATCCTGCTCTGCGTTCCTCACCCGAACTATTGATTGTTGCAGGGGGCACTTTGAATGGTTCTTTACTCAATGAACTTTATTTTATTTGTTTCATTCTCATATGCCAATTGCTTATTCAAATCGAATCACTAAAGGAAACTCATCTCCAATAACAGGCTTTTCTTTTAAAAATAACAGTTCATAGAGTTCTCCGGTTCTCCAGGTTTCCACAAATTCATCGTATGTTGCGGATAATGGATTACCTGATTGTCCGCCGGGATATACACCATACCCTCTCACTCCTTCCGGGTTGAGTTCTACAATCATTTTCCATGATGGCCCATGACTCCCGAAAATTGCATTGATCGATTCCGGCCCACCTCCTGTAAAAAGATCCATAATGCCCATTCCCGGTATCTGTCCAATGTGGTTTAAGCTGGTATTATTTACATACCCCCAAAGCCAATCATCCGTTGATTCCCCATACATATTTTCCAAATGTGTAACCGCATTCTGGAAAGAGATAAAAATAAGATCATCCAGTGTTTCGGTTTCTTCTGTTAATACATTATTGAAAATCTGTGAATCAGGATCATTCATAATCAGTTCTACCGTAAGATCCCTCCAGGGGCGGCGCATCGGGATACCTGTATCATATTTGTTTTCCCATATTTCCCTGTTCAGTTCAATCCACCATCGACTGAAGATTGAAGGCTCAATTTTATCCCCATCATTCATGTAATCCCATTCTACAAGCTGATCGAGGAGAACCCTTTTTTGTGCCTCGAGTTTTGAGCGTTCCGGCTCTATTCTTTCCAGTAAAACTGGCAGTAAATTGTAAGCATGGTAACTGAAATTATCCATCAGCATATGTTTGAAATCATCCGTAGTGATGTTATCCATCAACGCAAGCAGATCATTAATTCGGCGACCACGTTCAAAAGGCGCAAAATCATCTCCTAAATAGTAGGGATAATCTTCATCTGCGGGGTACTGATTTGCCGCACTCAGAAATCCCCTTTCGGGATTCAAAGAAAAAGGATTGTGTTCATAAGGGATAAATTCGTTCCAGCTATAACGGGGATCTGAACCGTCTCCCACCGTTCTGCCCTGGAATTGCCATTTTACCGGAAACAGGCCGCCGGTTTGTATAGCTATGTTGCCGTGAATATCAGCAAAGTTCATATTCTGCGCAGGAGCCCTGTACGTTCTGAATGCCTCTCTGAAATCATCGTAATTCTCGCTCCTGTTCAGTAAATAAAAGGTTCGCAGCTCGTTCGAAGGCTCGTGTGCAATCCATCGTAATGCCAAATCTTTTTGAATTACTTCATTTATGGATGTTTCATCCGCACTTTCATAAACCGGCCCGTGATGTGTAAAAATGATCGTATCAGAAACAGCTTCTCCGCTATTTGTATTGATCGTTTCAATTCGGGTTTCTGTTGGCAGCCATTCGCCGTTGTATAGATATTCTGCTTTTGCTTCATCCCGAAAAGTAATTTCAAGCCAATCCATTACATCAGCACCGGTATTGGTAGAGCCCCAGGCAATATGCTCGTTAAATCCTACAATTACCGTTGGTGCGCCCTGCAGCGTAACTCCATAGACGTTATGATCGGGTGTGTTTAGCTGTACTTCATACCAGATAGCCGGAGCACTCATATTCAGGTGCATATCATTCGCAAGAATTGGAAAACCACCGGCCGTTTTCGATCCGTCTACTACCCAGTTGTTGCTGCCATTAAACGGATGTGGTTTCCAGGGTTCAATCTGATGTGTAAAACCGGGCTGAAACAGAGTATCCGGTCTTTCGGCCAAAATGGGTTCAAAATTCCATTCGGTTCCGGGCGGAATGATAGGATCCATCAAGTCCGGACGTTTACTCAGGTATTGATTTACAAACTCTTCTCCCAGATAAGCGATAACGTTGCTGGTTTCAACGGCAGAATTTCTTCCGGCAAGCATTTGAGTCATATACTTCAGCAATAAAGCTGTATGAATCGGTTTCCACTGCTGCGGTTCTACATCCAGAACTTTGTACTCTACCGGGTATTTCTCGTAGTTCAGTGTTGCGATATAGGCATTTACCCCTGCCGCATAAGCCTCAATAATACCATAAATGGTTTCATCCTTTTTTATCTCCTCCAGTGCTTTCTCAGCTCCATAAAGCATACCGAGTCGTCTCTGGTGACGATCGTATCCAATCAGGTCATCACCCAGCCATTCAGCTAAAAATCCACCTGCTGCCCGAATCTGAAGTTCCATCTGAAAAAGGCGATCGCGCGCAGTTACATACCCTTGAGCAAAGTAGAGGTCGTTTTCGTTCTCTGCAAAAATGTGTGGTACTCCCCTCTTATCAAAAAATACATCCACAGGTTGCTGCAGCCCTTCAACCTCGAGCAGAAGCTCTCCCCTTACTGTAACCTTCTCCGCATTTGCGAGGAATCCGGTTGCCGGGTGAAAAAACTGGCCGGCTGGTGGCAGCGGACCAACCGCGTTCGAATAGGTGAACCAAATTAGTGCACCGAAAAGAATGGATGCTAAGAGAGAGATTTTTTTTGCCATCAGGTAGAGGTTTTTGCTGTATTACCTGAATAGTAAACGTTTTGTGCCCAGCTATGCAACCTGATTATAGGGGAAATAAGATCAATCTTTTGCAGTTCGCAACACCAGCTTGGGAAATTGAGCCTTCTGTATTCATACAAATTCCCTAGGAACGGAGACATCAGAGCTGCGTGAATTGAAGCTTGCTCACAGCGTTATGCATCTGCTCAAAACGAGATAATGATGCCGTTTTTCAATTCATAGGTAAGTTTTGGAATGTCTATAACTGGATCGGCATCGTTTGTAAGCACAAAACTGACGGAAAAAAGTACCCAGCGGCTCATACGAATATTGAGCTGATTTTCGAGCGTTACCCTTGGTTCAAAAAATCGGGATGGCCTGGCCTGATAATACCCGATAACCGAAAGTGAGGTTTGATCGGAAAGGCTGCCGCGAAGTGAGATGTTGTTAGTACTTTTAATAAAATTGTTCTCAATTGCCTCTTCTCCTGAAAGCCGCCAGTTTTCATACTCATGCATTAGTGCAGAGCTGAACCTTCCGGTAATTGCATCACGTGATAAGAACGTGTATCGAATACCGGCACCTGCAAGTGCACGTCCTCTCAACCCAAGATTGTTGTTGTATTGGTGTTGCACAAAAAGTTCGGGCGAGAGTGTTCTTTCTCTCAAAAAAACCGCCCTCAGGTGTGCATAGCCACTGCTAACCAGAGATGCCCCATCTACATTTATAATTTCAAGGTTTGTTAAAAAAACATAGTTATGCAGATTGGAATAGTAAGCTGCATTGGCCTGATTGCCCAATTTAAAAATCCGGTCTCTGTACTTATTTACGGATAGGTCAAAACCAAGATCCCCGTGCCAGCCGATGGTATCTGCTACTGTTCGTATTCGTTCAACATTTAGCAACTGTGCATTCAAAGTTGAAAAACCGGCTATAAAAATAAGACAAAATAAAAGGGTACTTCTCAGTAATGCCATCCGAATGATTTATATATAAATGTATGCAATGTTATTACTCAAGCGGTGAAAGAATACCTGTTGTATGGATGAAAATAAAGGCATCATACCGTTCTGGCATCAGTGAAGGAACATAATTTCCCTGATCGGCCGCCGGATTGTATGTAACACCTATTGCCCTGTGCGGAACAGGATTTTGAAGCTCAGTAATAAGTTCCTCATCATCAAATATTAAAAAAAGCCGCTCAAGGCCTGTCTCCATGAGTAAATGCTCCCAGCTGCCGGTTTGGGCATTCGGGGTTTCCATAGTTTGCATAGCTCCTTCCCAGTTGCTCGCAGCAAGAACCTCGCCTGTGTAGGTTCCAAATCCAATCGCAAAGGTGTTCTCGCGGCCAAGTGCTTCCCGGCTGAGCTGGCCAATATTCAGAACACCCATTCTGCCCATATCTGTAGCCCTTGCATCGCCAATATGTGTATTATGCGCCCAGATGATTCCCCTGCTGTTATCGCCGTAATAACCAAGAAGACGCTCGGCAGTAAGAAAAAAATGCGAGGCCCTGTAGTTCCACGAAGCGGCTCCACCCTCCAGATTTGCCCGATAGTGAAGCTCTGCATTGACAGCCACTTTCGCACCATGCTCGGCCCTGAAAAACTCCCATGCATCAACTCCTTCCGCTTCACGCAATGATTGTACTGTTTGGAGTACTCCGGCAATGTCTTCTCCGCAATGCTGACCGGTTCGCGCTACCATCTGAATGTAGTTCCCAATGTCGGCGTGGCGTGTCATACAGGAGTAGGCACGTTCGGCGCGTCTTCCCATATCTGAATCAACTCTGCTTAACCAGCTCACCACATCCTGAATTGCCGCTTCGTGATCGTAAACATCAATGCCGTACAAACCCACTCTGTTGTCTATATCCAGGTTGGCATTGAATTCGTGTAACCACTCTACAAGTGCTTTAAATTCGAGGTTTTTCCACATCCACAATGGCCAGCGGGTCAGGGCATTCATCGCATCATCTATGGTAGCAGGTGCACCCGGTTTATGCTTAACAAACTCATTGATACGCGCCATCGCAGCCCAGTCTCCCTCAACAGCAATGAAGTTATACCCGCGCTCTTCAATTAAATGCTTACTCATAGCTGCACGTTTTGTGTAAAACTCAGAGGTTCCATGAGAGGCTTCTCCCATCAAAACCAGGCGCTCTGTGGTGATCGCATCCGTTAAAGCGGATAGCTCAGACCTGTCATTAAAAGGAACTGCATGTTGCAGAATCAGGTCGGGTGATTGCGAAAATAGTGCTGAGCCAAAAAGTGAGAATAGCAGAAGTAAACATAGTTTTTTCATGGGCAGATGATTGGTTGGATTTCATCAAAAGATAAAAAAGCTACACCGTGCATTGAAATGAAATCAAAAAAATGGGAAAGACAGAAGATCGGTATTCCTCGAAAAATCAATCTCTCATCGCAAGAGTCTGTTCCGCCTGCCAGAGATGCCTTCTTTGATGTACGTCCCAAAAAAGAATAAACTCCGTAAGTGTCATACGAAACATAAACACACTGTTTTTACCTTTGATACCATTCAGGTTCAGCCCGGTTTGTTTGGCATCATGAATAATTTGTATGAGCTCTCTGTTTTGGCTGATGAGTTCATCAAAATCCTCACTAAAATCTTTACTCCCTGTATTGAGAGGCTTCATCTGTGTGATGGTTTTGATCTTCAGTTTGTAGGGAGGCTCAAGAAATCGAATGAAAGGATTCATCAAAAAGCGCGGCGAAAATGAGGGCTGATCAACCTTGGGTTTGTCACTTTTTGAAAGTGCTTTTCCGATAAATCTGAGATAAAGCTGATTAAACCGAACAAGATGCTGTACAATCTCGCCCACGCACCAGCCCTTTTCCGATGGCTTATACGAAAGTTTTTCCGGAGGAGTAGTTTTCAGTTTTTCAACCTGATTGATACTATTCTCAAAAAGAGCCCTCAAATCGTGGTAGGAATAGGATTTACCCATCTATTTCCAGGAGTTTTTAGCCGCCATTATCCGGTTGTACGACTCTTGGATTCTCTCCTCAGAAATAGCACCCTCTTCGATAAGATCTTTTATGATTCCAATTACGCGCGGAACAATATCGGGATCATAAACTGAATTGTTCGCAAATACCAGCACATCTACACCTGCCAGAATAGCATTTTCAACAGCCATCTCAAGGCCGTAGTACGATCGGATTGCATCCATCTGCATATCATCAGAAAAAAGCACCCCATTAAAACCAATCTCTTCCCTCAGCAACCCGGTTTGAACAGCTTTGGATAATGTTGCCGGTACATCCGTATCGAGATTTTCATTGAAAACATGAGCCGTCATAACCGCAAACGGCAAGTCTGCTTTGGCGAGATCCTTATATGGAAGCAGCTCAATTTCTTCCCAGGTATCTGTAACATCTGCCATGCCCACATGAGAGTCGTTCCAGGCGCTGCCATGGCCGGGAAAATGCTTCAGCACACCCAAAACATTCTGCCTGGTGAACTCTTCAAGGAAAATGGATGAGTGGATCGTTACAAGTTCCGGATCCGCTCCAAAACTACGGTCAAGACGGCCAATTACGGGATTTTCAGGGTTGGTATTCAGATCTACCACAGGTGCAAAATTCACATTAAAGCCAAGTTTATTCAGCTGTTTTGCCATTGCTGCCGCATAATAACGTGTTGAATCGGGGTTGTTCAAAGCGCCCAGAAAATCAGCTGAAACGTGGTTCGCAAAGCCTCTTTCTGTTTTTAAACGGGCAACACGGCCGCCCTCTTGGTCAACCGCCATAAAAAGTGTTACATCCGTGAGGCTCTGCAAATCAGCAATTAGCTGTTTTACCTGTTCCGGGCTGTCAATATTTCTGTTGGGAGTGCGTGTTGGCATGTCGTAATCAAAAAGTATAATTCCCCCTGCATGGTATTCCTGAATATCCCGGATAATGTGAGAAGTATCAGCCACTTCAAAGCCTTTAAAGCCCACCATAAGCATTTGGCCAATCTGCTCATCAAGTGTTGACCTGTGTACTTGTTCAGAGCTTTCAGAGCAAGCCAGCATTGAAAATAGTGCAACAGAAACCGTTAAAATTATTGCCTGTATTTTTGCCATAATGATTTAGTTTATGATTGATAATTGAGTGGAGTTATCGCCCGAAATCATCTTCAACCCGGATGATATCATTTTCGTCTGAGGGATTTTCCGGGTCGCTATGTTCCCAGATTTCAGCAATTATACACCAGTCATCAAGCCCGATTGCCCGGTGCCTGATTCCCCGCTCAAGGCGAATAATGTCGCCCTCTTGCAGTCGTTGCGGAGTATTCTGTGAATCATTTTCGCTAATAACCACGTGCACATCGCCACGAAATACTTTCCAGTACTCCGACCTGCGATTATGATATTGCCATGATAACGGTTTACCCGGTTCTACCAATAAAATTTTAGGACTGAGGGTAAGATCATTCAAATCTTTGTTTGATAATTCACCCTGAAAGAAAAGGTTGATAAACGTTTGAAGGGATTCATCAGAAATAACAAAAAAACCACCCCATGGCCTC
Source organism: Balneolaceae bacterium (assembly GCA_007693395.1). Lineage (GTDB taxonomy): Bacteria > Bacteroidota > Rhodothermia > Balneolales > Balneolaceae > Rhodohalobacter. Next base: position 19,370 of record REDS01000091.1, read on the forward strand.
GATAAATCTTCTGATTGAACCCGCAGGCCCATAGATTGCAGTTCACTTTTTGTCTCTGAAAATAGTTCAGCTTTAGTTAATGCCATGTATAGCAGATAGGTTTACAGGTAAACAATTTCTGTCCAAAGGTAAGAGAATTGCATGTTGTGTAAAACTGAAAGTACGATTTTCAGCCTAACTTTCCCGCAAGGGTAGCGTAACTGTAAATTCCGAGCCTTCTCCTTCTTTGCTTTTTATTTGCAGTGTGCCACCAAAAAAATCTACAAATCGTTTAATTATTGTAACACCTATACCTGTACTCTCTGCTTTTATTGTTTTGTTAGTATTACCGGTTACTTCTCCATTCAGAACCATCTCAGTGAGCTCTTCACTCATGCCGATGCCGTTGTCTTTAACTTTCAAAATCAAACTTTTAGAACCGTTATGCCCAACAACCTCAATTGTACTTTTAACGAATCCGCCATTTTCGGTATACTTTATAGAATTAGACAACAGGTTTCCAAAAATCTGCTCAAATTTCTCTTTGTCTAATACTATTTTTTTGATTGATTCCCCGCCCGTAATATCAAGCTCTATATTCTTAAATCGTGCAAGTGGTTCATATAGCTCTTTAGCTTTGTTAATGCTCTCATTAAGGTCAATCTCTTCTCGGTTTAGGTTTATCCCTTCGGTTTTGAAAAGAGCGTAATTCAAAATTCCGCTTATCATCTGTTTTAATTGTACAGCACTTCGGTTTATCCCCGAAATTATCTCTCTTGATTCATCTTTTTTAAAATTATCTTCATCAGAAAGAACCATAAGCTCTGATAAGCCGATTATTCCATTTAAAGGGGCCCTCAAATCGTGGCTCAATATTTTCATCAACTGTACCTGATGCTGATTGAGTTTTTGCAGTGCTTCGTTTTGTTTGCGAAGTTCAAGATGAGCCATAACCTGGTTGGCCAATATTCGCAATTGGCTCTTTTTTTCTGCATCGAGTGTTTTGGGAATATAGTCTAATACGCACAACGTGCCTATGATATTCCCTTCACTATCTTCTAATGGTGCTCCGAGATAATATCTGAATTTCGGGTCGTGTTTTATGTAGGGAATCTCTTTAAATCGTTCATCCGCAGAAAGGTCAGGTACTTCGAATAGGTCGTTTTTTTGTATGGCATATTGACAAATTGTTTGGCTTCGCGGAACCCTGCGATAGTTCTTTGCAATACCATAAACAGATTTTGACCACTGTTCATGCTCATCAATAAAGTTTATGAGAGATACAGGAGAATTACAGATTGTTGCGGCAAGCAGAGTTAACTCATCATACTCTTTTTCTGAATCGGTATAAATAATATTATACGAATCAAGAGCTTTTACACGCTTTAATTCTATAGTTTCTGCCATCTTAAGTTCATGTACCTAAATAGTTACTGTTGATTCAAAATATTAACGCTTGTGAGAAGATCTCGCAGTTCGTTCAGATTAAACGGCTTTACGAGGTAACCAAGATAGTTTGTGTTTTCAATTTGTTTGGTGTAATACCTGTCTGAATTTCCCGTAACATAGATTACCTGCACATCATGATTGCCATTTAGTGTGTTAACCACATCAATACCTGTTGACTCTTCATCCAGATTTATATCTACAAACAAAAGTTCAGGTTTAAACTCATCAATTAATCTTACGGCTTGTTTGTATGAGTGGGCTTTTTCAATCTGATTAAAACCCATTTTATTCACTACTGTCTCTAAGTACAATGCTTGTATAGCATTATCTTCTATAATTAGAATTCTCATTTGTTTTTTCTCTTTCATGTATTTAGTAGATTATCTCTTCTTGTAATTGCACTACTCGACCCTCTAAGGTTCTCTGTGCGTTTGAAATAGATAACTACGCTGTTTTTACCATTTGTTGTGTAGTTAATCTCTCCATCCATCTGTTTGATGAAAGTATCAATTAATAGTCTATGGAATGCGTGCGATTCATCCGGCGCATCAGACTTTTCAAAATTCTTCTCTAAACCTTCAATTTCAAGTTTAACATCATTCCCGGTGTGAGTAAGATTGATATTAATCTTGTTATTTGTACCTGTATCATCTGTGGCTTTCATTTGAATAAGCTCGTTAATTACAAGCCCCAGCGGTACCGCCTGATTTAGGTTAAGCATAATTCGCCGTGAACTTTCAGTTCTTTTTATACTTAACTTCTTTTCTCCTGCTACATAAGACATAGATCCAATGATGGAATCCAGATACTCATTGAATTCAATCTGAACTACATCTTTTTGCTGATAAAGTGTTTCATGGATTTTTGCAATAGAAAAGATACGGCTGTGAGCCTCTTCAATTTTTTGTTGCACAACCTCATTTTTCTCATAAATAACCTGAAGTTCAAGCAACCCTGCAATGATGGCGAGATTGTTTTTCACTCTGTGGTGGAGTTCCTGCAAAAGAACATTTTTCTCATCTAATGATGATTGCAACTGCTGTTCAAGCTTCTTTTGCTCTGTCAGATCAACATATATTCCGTAAGCTGCTATAACCTCTCCATGGCTCCAAATAGGTACCGTACTCACCAAAACCGGAACAGTATTTCTATGCTTCGTGAAACGTGTTGTTTCTTGCTGGTGAGCAAAACCTGAGATAGATCTATTGCTAACCTCCTCTGCTTCCTCAGCATTTTTATCTGATGTGATTAACGCATTAACATTTTGCCCGATTATTTCTTCGGACTCATAACCAAAAAGTGTTGTAAAGCCATTATTTACTTTCTGCACCCTGTTTTGCAGATCAATCATAACCATTGCGAGCGGTGAATTTTCAAAAAGCTGGGTCATGAGGGCAAAATTTCTCTCTCTTTCCAACTCAGATGTAAGAAACTCGGTAATATCAACACCTGTGCTTACAAGGTATTCTTCTTCTTCACTTTTAAACCTGTTAATGTAGAGGTGGAAAGAACGTATTCCGTTATTTTTGGAAAGAATCTGAGTAACAAACCCATTATTACCATATTCATATGCATTGTTAAACATCTCTTCAGCCCTTCCTCTCTCATCTTCTTTGAAGATTTCGAGGATACTCATTGTCTGCAGTTCATTTTCATTGTAACCCAGCTCTTTTTCGATAGAATCATTCCATCGAATCAACTTCCCATTACTATCAAGCACAAAGAAAATTCCGGGAATACTATCCAGCACAGTTTTTGTGAATCGGCGTTCTTCTTCAAGAAAATATTCAACCTGCTTTTCGAGTGTAATATCTCTGAATGTATTAATTACCTTCTGGCTATCATGTTCATCATTATATACAACAGAGATTATTTCAACAGGTACTGTATATCCGTCTTTGTGCACGTACTCTCTTTCGCCCTCGTAGATCGACTCTTCTTCCCGGATTCGCTGCATCTCACCATTGGCAGCATTGTTTTCATCTACAATCAACTTCCGGCCTCCGCGCATTAACTCCTCTTTTGTATAGCCCAGTATTTTACATGCAGCAGGATTTGCATCAAAAATATTCCCATCAGGCGAACCCAAAATGATTCCTGATACCGAATGCTGAAATTGTTGGCTATACCTCTCTTCTGATTCCCGCAGCAGCTTTATGGTTCGCATATTTGCGGTTACATCATCAAAAATTACTAATGCAAGCGGTTCATCTGTGTCAATTGCTGAAATGGATATTTTACACCAGGTTCTAATATCACCATTCATAGCCATTGTCATTTCAAGAGACTCTCTCTCGCCGTCTAAAACTTCCCTAAGGCCAATTAATAGTTTGAGAGCGTAGTCATTGCCTTGTTCTGCAGCTTTACGGCAATGGGAAAAGTAGTTGTTAGTATCTCTCTCTAATCCAAGCCAATTTGAGCATTTACGGTTTGCATCCCAATTACTATTAGAACAAATGATCTCACCGTTAGCATCTACTATTGCTGCTGCGCCGGGCAATGCTTTTAGAATAGCACTCTCTTCTTTCAATAAACTCTGTTGTTTAGCCACGTACTTATTTTTTTCTATTGACTGAATATTTTGATACTACAATCTCTTGTTTTCGTGGCATTTATATCAGACGTAAAAAGCTTAATTTTTTTTAATATTACAAATGCCTACAGTAAATACCAAAAAACCTACGTTCTTTTACTTAGCCAGTAAATAAGAAGGCACATAGCGGTCACCTCTTACCACTTTCCTGATAGCTTCATTGAGCTCGTCTTTAGTTGGTTCGTAATAAACGTATCCGTTTACTCCAAACTCAAAAAGTGGTTTAACCAGATTGGCAGAACGATACATGTGAAGTGCAATAATAGCTGCATCACTGTGAAGATTTTTTAACTCATTAATAATTTTTTTGGCGGGAGCATCAACCCCCATTAAATCCAAAATTATCAGAAATCTCTCTTTTAATTTAGTAATAGATAATACGTCATCAGGATCAATCACAAACGTATTAACGTCAACACCGAAGCTATTTTTGATGAGCTCTTCAATTATCGATGCACGAACTTTTTGCGTAGATACAATTGCAATATTCTCTATATCCTGACCCATGTTTCTAATCTATAGATGCCCCTAAACTATTGGAATAGGCGAAAGATTGTATTTTTTTTTTTGCATTAAGTAAAACTACTTACGCAGAAAAGTTTTAACAATCACTCAACAAAATAATTTTTACCGTGCAGTTTACTTTTGGGGGGGTGCTATAATGTTATGCTGGAATGCGTATTTCACAAGGCCTGCGGTATTTCTTGCTCCTGTTTTTTGCAACAGGTTTCTGCGATGCGCATCTACTGTTCTGGGGCTTATAAAAAGCTTCTCTGCAATTTCATGGTTAGTAAATTCCTGTACGATTAGCTCCAGGATTTCAAGCTCTCTGTCGGTAATGTGTACAGAATCAGGTGAAGTTGGTTTACCTTTCCCCTTTACAAGATCCATCATAATGCTATGCGTTGCTTCATCACTGAAATAATGTTTTCCATTCATGATAGAATAGATCGCATCTTTCAGTTCATTTCGCCCTGCACTTTTCATGATGTAGCCCGATGCACCCGCTTGAATCATCTGCCTGATGTGTAGGTCATCATTACTCATGGTCAGTGCTAAGACTTTCACATCCGGGTAGGCATTTTTAATCTCTTTAGTTGCCGTAATACCATCCATTTCAGGCATATTTATGTCCATTATCACAATATCAATCAGTGTTTCTTCAAGCTGCTTCAACGCCTCGGCACCGTTATTTGCTTCAGCTACTACATCAATACCAACCTGCGTATCGAGCATTAACTTAATTCCATCCCGAACAATTTTATGGTCGTCTGCCAATAGAACTTTTACATTTGCCATGATCTGGTAGTTAGATTATAGCGGTACTACAACACTCACAATTGTACCGCGTCCCTTGTTACTTATAATATCGAGCTCAGCTGCCATAACCGCTACCCTTGTTCGCATACTGCGTATTCCAAGGCCAAAATGGCTTTCATCATTTAAATCGAACCCTACACCATTATCTTCTACGGTAAGAAGAAGCTCTTTATCTGAATATACCAATTGTACATCAATTCGCTTAGCCTTCCCATGCCTGATTGCATTGTTTATTGCTTCCTGAAATATACGATATAAATTTATCTGAACTTTATCAGATATTTCTGTGTCTCCAAGGTTATTGTAATAGTAAAAATCAATTTCATTGCTGTTTTTAAGATGGCTGATGAGTGATTCTATAGCCAGCTCAAGGCCATAATCCTGAATTGCTTTGGGTAATAAATTCTGAGAAATATTTCTCGTTTCTGATATAGCGTGGCTCAAAAATTCCAGGCCCGACTGATAAGCACCGTACAACCTTTCGGGGATTTCAGGAAGGTCTTCAAAAACCGATTTTAAGTTCATATTTGCAGCCGATAAGTACTGCCCGAGGCCATCGTGCAGCTCTTTTGCTATGCGCTGCCGTTCCCGCTCCTCACCTTCAATGATGGCACTTATTGCGCGTTCTTCTGCCCGTCGTTGTTCTGTGATATCATGGGCAATCACCAGCCTCTGTATTTTTCCTTTGTAAAATATGTCTGAAGCAGATACTTCAACTATTAATTTTTCTCTATGTTTGGTAAGATGAGTCCATTCACCAAATGATGTTTTACCCCTGTTTTTTTTGACATCCCGTTTTACATACTCAATATCACTTTCCGGCCTTATTGCAAACAGATCCAGTTCCAGTGCCTCATCTTTACTGAAGCCATACTTATCCGAGAATGAATCATTTACTGCCGTAAAGCGATATGTTTCCGGATCAAAAATAATCATAGGTATTGGGTTCTGCTCAAAAAGCAGTCTGTATTGTTCCTCAGAAGCCTTTAACTCCTCTTTAGATTTTACATCTGCTGTAATATCAGAAATGGTTCCTACCATGTTTAGTACATTTCCCTCATCATCTCTTAGAAAGTACCCCCGATCTATCACCACGGAGTAATTACCAAAACCATTTTTAAACTGATAATACTCGAACCATGAACTATGCCCGGATTCCATTGATTTTTTTAGGCTTTCATATACCTTCTTAAGGTTATCAGGGTGCACATTTTTCTCCCACCAGCCAACGTTATTTTCAATCTCGTTATCCTTATAACCAAACCTCAGCTGCCAGCCCTCACTCCACCAAACGTGGCCGGTTTTATTATCCCAATCGTATAAAACATCGTTAGAAGATTTGGCAATCATCTCAAACTTATAACTCTGTTCTGCTAATGTTCTTCTGTATTCCAATTCCTGGGTTTTATCAACCATTGCACCTATAATTCTAATAATGGCACCATCTTCATCTCTCAGGATGGTAGCACTATCTACTACAGTTTTTTTTGTGCCATCTGCTGCATAAAATTGATACTCTTCTGACCAAAACGTTGAGCCATCATTTTCAGCAGTTTCCATGCTATTTATGACACGTTGCTGGTCTTCCTCCGCAATTTTTTCATGCCAGAACCTATTATTACCCTCATATTCCTCTTTTGAGTAACCAAGCACAGATTCAATTCCAACTCCCCACCAAAGCATATTTGCCTCGGGATTCCACTCCCAAATCACATCACTTATAATATCTGCAGCTACTTCAAAACGTTTCTGTTCTTGTTGCAAATGATATTCCATCATTTTTATTTCGGTTATATCAAGCACTGTACCGGTAAAAATGTGTGCGTTGTTGTACTCGTCATAAATCCGTTTTCCCTTTACCTGCACAAAACCAATTTGCCCCCCCCTTTTGATAATTCTATGGTTCAGTTCAAAGCTTTTTTCTTCGATAAACTTCGAAATGGTTTTTTCCACTAAATCCATATCATCTGCGTGGGTCAACTCAACATAATTTTCAATATTTGGGTTGAACTGAGCAGGGTCTTTATCGTAAATCTGATACACTATGTCTGACCACCAAAGCTCTTCGGTTTCAATATTTAGCGACCAATACCCTAAACGCGCAATTTCCTGAGCTTGTAAAAGCCTTTCCTGGTTACGTAACAATTCGTACTGCTGCTCTTTAATTTTGGAGATATCCTGTACTGTGCTAATCCGATACCCTCTTCCTGTGTCGGAATCTGTAACCAATGTGAGATTAATGAGCGCATCAAAAGTTGAACCATCTTTTCGCATCATTTCACTTTCAAATATGGTAAATCCAAATTCATCGAGCTCATTAATAATTCTGTCTACATCACCCTTCCATTTTTCAGAATAAAGCCTGTTTACAGACATTCCTTCCATTTCATCCATCGAATATCCAAACAACTCTGCATAAGCTCCGTTAACCCTCTCAAGTTTATTGGCTTGATGGTTACTTACTGATAAACCGGTGTTTGATTGCAAGAATACCTCTGCAAGTAACTGGTTTTCTTTTTCAAAGTTTACCCTGTCCGTAATATCCACATGAGTTCCTGCAAGCCTTACCGGTTTTCCTTCATCGCCCCACTCAACCGTTCTGCCGCGATCTAAAATCCAAACCCAGTGGCCTTTCTTGTGTTTCATCCTCACTTCTACTTCATAGATTTCAGTTCTGCCTTCGAAGTAGTCATCTACTGCCTTTTTAAATCGCAGCAGATCATCAGGATGCACCAATTTGTTCCAGGTAGCTATTGATATTGGCTCCAGCTCCTCCTTACTATAGCCAACAAGTATGGCCCACATTTCATCTATTTCAACCTGCCCGGTATGCGGGTACCACTCCCACGTGCCTACATTTGCGCTCGAGGTTGTAAGCTCCAGCCTTTCTTTACTCTTTTGGATGCTCTCTTCCAGGTTTTTTCTTTCGGTTATATCTACACCTATTCCAATTGATTTGTCTTCACTAATTTTGGCATTTATCCAGGTGGTATATAGTTTTTTTCCACTTTTGCTGATCAGTTCAAAGTCTGACCATTTACCCTCTGCCTCAGAAATTTCTGTTTTGCCCCTGTTATAATCTTCTTCCGTTGTTATCAATTGGAGAAGATTGCCTGTTTTTGCATCCTCATTGGTATATCCAATCTTCTCTTCAAAATACTTATTTACTGATGTTACAGTTGCTCTATCCCCATGCACATAGATGAAAACCGGCATACTGTCAAAAATTGCCTGCAGCTCTTCTCTTTCTGATTTTATCTGATTTTCAAGCTTTTTCCTCTCAGTTATATCGTAACCCACTCCTACAAATGTATCGTTGCTCAGAATAATGTTGGTCCATAGCTGGTTTCTTACTTCACCACTCTTGGTATGCACTTCATACTCTTTCCAGCCCTTGTACATTTTTTTAATATCCTTTCTGATAACGTCTCTGTAGGCAGGGTCCGGATAACAAAGTTCCAAAAGTGAGCTCTGCTTCACATCCTCGTAGCTCCAGCCCAAAATATCTTGATGATATTTGTTGAACATGATCAGGTTTTGATTCTTGTCATAAATATTAATCAAAACCGGAATTCGGTCGAATAGCTTTTCGAGACGCTCTCTCTCTATTTTAAGTTGATGCTCTAACTCCCGGTTTTTGGTAACATCAATGGTAATACCACTCACTTTTTTTACGCTATCAGTTACTTCTGTTGGTTCTCCCTTTGTCCATAGCCATCGGGTTGATCCATCCGGCAATACAACCCTGTATTGCATAAAAAATTCTACTCCTTCTTTCAGAGTTTTTTCTGCAAGCCTGTTGAATTCATCAATGTCGTCTTCATGTATAACATCCAGAACCATCCCTATATTCAGATTTACACCTTCCCGAAACCCAAAAAGTGAATTATGATTATTGGAAAGTATGTATGAATCGGTTTCAGGAAAATATTCCCAGGTTGCTATCTGCCCGGAGTTGAGTGCAAGATTCAGGCTCTTCTCTTTTTCCCGAAGTTTTCGCTCACTGCCGGCAATGTACTTTTCATAGCTCTTCATCATCAGAAAAAGAGCAACTGCAGTCATTGTAACATAGAAAAAGCCTTTTGCCGTCTGAAGTTGTGAAAGCAGAATAATATCATCGACAAGCCATTCCAGTATTTGATCCGTAGTTGCAATCCATACAGTAGCAAAGATCAGATAGATTACAGATATGCGTAGTGGAGTAAATTTCATAGCTTATATCGTTATGGCTTACCTCTACTTTACTGAATTGATCACTTCCGATCAACTTCTCCTGATATCACATAAGCTAAAAAACTACCACTTGCCTTCGCGAACCGGATAACTGCCTAAAACTTTTAAATACTGCGCTTTTTTTGCCAATTTTTCGAGAGCATCTGCCACTCTTGAGTTATTGGTGTTGCCTTCAATATCCAGATAAAAAAGGGATTGCCACGGGTGCCCCATTCGCGGGCGAGACTCCAGCTTTGTCATGTTTATTCCATTGGCATCAAGCAGGTTAAGGCACTTTAGCAGGGCTCCTTTCTCATCTATGGTAGCGAAAATGAGGGAAGTTTTACAGTTGAGCTGAGGGTCGCAGGAAATTTCATCTTTACTCACTATTACAAACCGCGTGAAATTATCCGCTTGGTTTGCCAAATCACGCTTCAGTATATTCAGGCCATAGATTTCTGCAGCATACGCACTGGCAATTGCTGCTTGCGAAAGATCATCATCGTCCCGCACTTTACGGGCAGCCATGGCGGTATCGAAGTACGACTCAACATGGCATCTGGGCAGCGAGCTCAAAAATCGGCTGCACTGCGCAATCGCCTGTGGGTGAGATAAAATTCTCCTGACATTACTCAATTGAACATTCTCCGGAGCCATGAGGCAGTGGTTAATTTTCAGAACCTCCTCACCTATAATGTAGAGATTCTTTTCGTTCAAAAGATCGTACGTATCGTTGATGGAGCCGGCAGTAGTATTCTCAATCGGCAGAATTGAAACGTTCACATCGCCTTTTTCTACTGCATCAGCGGCTTCTTCAAAACGGGTATACCCGATACACTCTACATGTTTATAACGCTGCTTAAAGTGGCGCATTGCCGCTTGATGGCTAAACGCCCCATCTGTACCCTGATATGAAACCCGTATTGTCTCTTCCTGGGCCTTATCGTTCTGGTGGTCTAACAACGCATGTGTTTGATAACGAACCGAGTGTTGAATAATCTCACGGAAAAGTTGCTCCAGAAAAAAGGGATCCATGCCTGCTTCAGGTGCTTTTTCACGGATTTTCTTTAGTAATTTTTCTTCCCTTTCGGGGTCTCGAATTTCGTCTGCACGTTCAAGTTTATCATGAATAACCTGCTGTACAATTTTTTGCCTCTCACCCAGTGCTTTTACAATGGCTTCATCGAGGTGATCGATGGTTTTGCGGATCTCTTCCAGTCGTTCTTTTGACATTCTTAGCGTATCTGTTTCTTCAGTTCTTGTATACGTGTTAAAATATTGTTGCGATCTAATTTACGGAATCGATCGGGTAAAAGTGCTTTTGATGTACATTCTGCTACAGCTGTTAATGTTTGCAGCTCAACTTCGTCGGGATAGGTGGGCGGGAGGAAATCCTCAAAAACTGATTCTAAAATTTCAGGAGTGGTTTTATCAAGGCTTTCTGATGCAGTTCGGAATTTGGCCCGCGTCAGTGCGGCTTCCATATCGGCACCGGAGTAATTGGCATTGCCTTTTAAAACTGCCCCCGGTACATACGGCTCTGAAAGCTCAAGGCCTGTTTTTTTCTGCATTGCCTCAAAAAGTTCAATTCGCTCTTCCTTTGTTTCGGGCGGGAAAAGTGCAATATGCTCCTCAGCACGGCCCTGCCTTTTCAGGTCAATCGGCATCAGGTCGGGGCGGGCTGTCATCAAAAACCAGATGATTCTTCCACGGTTTTCAGTGTTACTCATAAATGTGGCAATCTGCGAAAACACCCTGCTTGAAACACCACTATCCCCCGATGCTGCCCTGTCGCCCAGATAGGCATCGGCCTCATCAATCATCACCGCCACAGGGGACATCGCCCTGAGCAAATTCAGAATTTTTTCAAGATTTCCCTCCGTAACACCCTGCCACTGACTGCGGAAATTTTTGAGTTTCACCATTGGTATGCCCACCTCCCCCGAAAACGAGGTTACCAAAAAGGTTTTACCGGTACCAACCGGGCCGCAAACAAGGTAACCCATTGGCAACACGTCGCGTCTGCCGGCTTTTAGTGCACTCACTGCCTGCCTCAGATGTAATTTTACTTTCTTGTGGCCTGCTACTGAATCGAGATTCCCTTTGGTATTCACAAACTCCAAAAGGCCGTATGCTTCCGCCTCAATCATCTCTTTTTTGATTTTTGTAAGCGAATCAAAGGTAATTTTCTCACCATTTTGCACCGCATTGGAGAGAATACTCTTAAGCTTCAGATAGCCAAGGCCGGCCGTCATCTGTGCCATCACTTTTTCAGGCACAGAAGATATCTCGTTGTAGCGCTTCGGGTCTGTCTCCGCTTTTATGTAACGAAGCCTTCCGTCTTCGTCTGGCAGTGTGATACGAATATCCGACGAGTATGGATTTTGCAGAAGGGTTCGGTTCAGGTCTGCCCGGTTTTCAGTTAACAGTACGGTAGTAAAATCAGCGGCAAGAAAAAGCGGGTCATGAGCCCACTTCAACAGATAGACGAGCGAATTTCGATCTTCGGTTCCCGAACTCCCGGTGTCGCTTGCGGGCACTATGGTTTCTGCAAAATCGATGATTAGGGCAACACTTTTGTTCTGATCGAGCCGTGAGCGGAAATATTGCTCAAGAATGGAGAATACCCGCACAGGATCTTTCGGCAGCTTTTTTGCATACTCCGTACCGGCAAACGAATCCTGGCCGGCAACTGCCCTGCTGAAATCCCGTTGTGAATCCTGATCGCGGAAATAGATACCGGAGGCACGATCGTAGAAAACCACAATATCCCGGGCACCAAAAAACTCTTCCGCCATAAAGGTTTTCAGGCGCAGATATTTCTTGTCTGTTTCAGGGCCTACAGGTACAAGGTCGTGCACATTTCCGTGTATGATAAACTGGTTCAGCGTTCTGCTGAGATACTTTTTAGCGAGCTGCCCGGCCCATTCGGGATATATATCTATCATAACTTTTCCTTTTTGCAGTGTTATTTACCTACAGGCCGCCCAATCAATCTCCTGTACCTGTTACAAGCTTTACAGTTTCAAGCTTGCTTTGGGTGGCTTTCGTAATAATAAACGTATTTCCGTTAATCAAAATCTCTTCATTCACTTTTGGAATCCGGCCGGTATGATGGATAATGTAACCTGCTACTGTTTCGAATTCATCTTCTTCATAATTGAAACTGATTTCAGGATAATAATCTTCAAGATCATCCAGTTCAACTGAACCCGATAGCAGAAACGTATTCTGATTTATCTTCTTGATTATTTCACTCTCTTTATCATACTCATCCTGTATATCACCAACCACTTCTTCAATCAAATCTTCAATAGTTACCATGCCTGCTGTGCCTCCGTACTCATCAATCACCACAGCAACAGAAATGTTGCTCTGCCTGAATTCGGTTAGCAGATCTTTTGATTTTTTACTGGATGGAATCAACTTCACCGGACGTATAATCTCACTGATATCTTTTGGGTTACTGAACATGTCGTACGCAAAAACCACCCCGATAATGTCATCAATAGTATCCTGATAAACCGGAATTTTTGAGTAGCCTGATTCAATGAATGCCTTTTTGAGGTCCTGCAGGCTGGCACTTTTCTCAACAGCAATAATTTCTGTTCGTGGCACCATTGTTTCGCGAACACGCTTATTGGAAAGTTCGAGAACGTTGTGAAGTATTTCCGAGTCATCATGATCAATATCCTTGCTGCCACCACTCTCCTTCAGTTCTCTAAAAATCATTTCAACATCCTGCCTGCGAAATACCTTATCACTTCTCTCATTATCAATCTTAAGCAGCCGAATGAGAAAACCGGATGCACTATTGCTTAAATAGATGAGCGGCCATAACAGATATTCAGTGATTCGTAATGGAATGGCAATAACTTTAATAATATGATCGGCCATTACCCTGAATATGGCTTTGGAAAGAATTTCTCCGAATAAAAGAATCAATACCGAAGCAACCACCGTCTGGAGAAAAAGCACCATAGCCGCACTCGGCACTTCAGCCAAAACTGAAGAGTAAAGAGCACGGATAGGTTCAGCGAGAAAAATGGCCATTAGTGTAGCATAGGCCACATTGATGATGTTATTCCCAACAAGAGTTGTAGAAAGAAATTTTTCGGGGTTATCACTAAAATAGGCAAGCGACCTGCCCCTAAATGTATCTTTACGCGACTCTATTTCCAGCTTCAGTTTGTTAGCAGTAACAAATGCCATTTCTGAACCCGAAAAAAATGCACTTATCAAAATTACTATTACAATGTAAAGAATTTCAGGCATTTAGAAGGTTTCGCAAAGGTTGAAATTGAGAACTGGCCATTATCTGCCCTTAAATTCTGCTTTTCTTTTTTCAAGAAATGCGCCGGTACCCTCGGAAAAATCCTCAGTTTCGCACAGACCGCCAAAAAGTACCGCTTCACAGGCAAATCCATTCGCATTGCCGGCCCGGTTAACTGCTTCAATTGCAGCAGCAACTGCAAGCGGGCCGTTTTTGCTGATTGATGCAGCCAGTTTCTTTGTATAATCAAGAGCTTCAGCGGCAGGCAGAACGTAGTTTACAAGGCCATTTCGGAGTGCTTGCTCTGCATCTATCGGTTTTCCGGTGAGAATCATCTCCATCGCCTTTGATTTGCCAACCAGTGCAGGCAGGCGCTGTGTGCCGCCATAACCGGGTATCAGCCCGAGTGAAACTTCCGGCAGACCTATCATTGCATTTTCTGTTGCGATTCTAAGATGGCATGCCATTGCGAGTTCAGCACCACCACCGAGTGCATACCCGTTTACAAGCGCAATTACAGGTTTGCTGCTGGTCTCAATGGCTTCAAAAATCTGCTGGCCTACGGAAGCAAGTTTTTCACCGGTCTGCTTATTTAATGTGCTCAACTCTTTGATGTCGGCGCCGGCTACAAATGCTTTCTCCCCGGCACCTGTAATGATAAGTACATTAATGGCATCATCAGCCTGTACCGCTTCAATGGCATCAGAAAGCTCGCTGAGTACCTTCGCGTTTAAAGCGTTCAGTTTATCGGGCCGGTTAATGGTAAGTGTGGCAACGCCGTTTTCATCGGTATCAAATAGAATATTCTCAAACACAGGCAGGCTCATACAGGTTTTCTAACTTTCTTTTCAGTTTCGGTGTGCAGTTTTTCTGCATCTTTTTTCAGCTCGGCTAATTTCAGCTCTTTATCCATCTCTTCCATGCCGGGGAACATATCATATTCAAGCTCTTCAATAACGGTGGTGGTCTCTTCAACTTCACTGAGAAGATGGTCAAGCTGATGCCCAACATCATCGGCATTCGGCATGGTCATGGATTGTTCATAGATATATCTGATGGCATCTTCTATGGTATCGAGATGCGTTTCGGTAATCAAATATTTCTCTTTTGCAGTATCGAATTTTTTGAGGCGTTTGTTCAAAATACTCAGCCGCCGTTTTCCTGTGGCAAGCAGCTTTTCAGAGTCTGTTTCATTTAGTTTAGACTCTTGAAGTTTAACATCCCGCCGTATTTCATCCTCCACTTCCGAGTTCATGTACATCTCATATCTTCTGTGCATTTCGAGAAGATTGAGGTAGGTTGAGAGCAGATCATCCATTTTATTTTGAATATGCTCCAACATTCCTTTTGATGTGTAAGGAAGTGTATCAAAATTCTTTTTTACCTCTTTTGTGATGTGTTTCAATACCAGAAAACGCTTTTGCGATTTCGCATCGAGCCGATAAAATATCTGTTTTTCATTCGATCCTTGCTGCTGCTCTTCTTTCTCTTTCTTAAGCCGGATATTTTTTTGATAAGATGGCAGCCTTGGTACAATTCCCAGGTAGATAAGCTCCATCCCAAAAGCGAAGGCAAGAATAGCGTTAGGTGCAAGGCCAACATCGTTCAAAACAAGTGCGGATACCATCGCTACCAGCAGGCAAACAAGATTCACCGGATGCAGAAATGCCTCTTTAGTAAAATTTATATTTTTCTCTTCTTTTTCCATTTACTCGTTTTCAGAATCATGCTTCTTGCCTGATTCGCCCTCCGGTGCTTTTCGTCCCACAGTTTTTTCGGCCTGCAGTTCATCAGCCTGTTGCTCAATTTCCCGGTATAAAAGTCCCATCTCCATTTTTATCTGTTTCAGCGTATTCTTGGCATTTTCTTTCCTCATCGATTCGTCGAGCTCGGCTTCGCTTTTATCACTCTCCATAAAGTGTTCCATTGCCACATCGAGCCGGGTTTCTATATGAGCCATTTTGTGCCGAACTTTTCCCAAAAAATCATCTACAGATGAGAGCAATTCATCAGAGTTCATCCGCCTGAGCGATTCGTTTACATTCTGAACATAGGTAGAACGCCTCAGTTTCTCTTTGGCATCACGTATCTTCCGATAGTGATCTTTGTACTCCTCTTTAAGGCGTTCCCTTTCTTGTTCGCTATTGCTGCTCATCTGTTTGTCAGTTTTAGCGTTAACTTGTTGTTAAGCTTTGGTACGATCTTTACCGATAGTTTTTTGAGATTCTTTCGCGGGCTTTTCTTCCTCATCAATCTCAATTTTCTTGCTTTTTGGAGCAGGCTCTTCCGCTTTACCCATCTCCTGCTTAAACTGGCTTACAAGTTCTTGCGCGCGCAGTTTTTCGGCGTTGGCTTCAATTTCCATGGTTTGGGTATCTACACTTTCCAGGGCAATTTCCATACGGGCTTCATTACGTGCAGTCTGCTCGTTCAGGCGGTTCACCATCTCACTATGGGTTTGGTCAAGCCCGCCCATTTCGAATGATTCGAGCGCGTCAGCCACGCGGCTCTGCCACTCCGCGCGTTCACTTGCCCGGAGTGCTTCACGTGCTTCTTTGATCTTTCGATCTTTTTCGCGCATAAATGCCTGCTTCACTTTAATTGCCTTTTCATAGGCTTCATCGGCATATTTCATCTGCTGTTTGGACTGAACAAGATTTTCTCTCGCTTTTTCGAGCTGGAGAGCATACCCTTCAGCAAGGTCATCGCGGTCGGCATTAATAGCCGACTTTATTTTTGCTGTAATCTCGGCAATAGTTTTTTCGTAGCGCTCTACCTCTTTACGAAGCATTACGGCATTCGCTTTTACCGTCGCAATATTTTCGTTCATCTGAGGTATCTGATCGTTGAGCTCACGAATATTTTGCTCAAGAATAAGTTTGGGGTCCTCCATGGAGCTAACCATTCCGCCAAACATAGATTTAATGGCTCTGATAAATCGTTTAAACATAGTTTTTAGTTTTTTTTGTTAATAAACCTTTGTTAAAAAGTCTTAGTGTGTAATTTACAGGTTTTCGTGGCTTTCGCAATCTTTAAGCGCCATATTTGTGTAGTCCGGTTTTATCTACCATGTGTGTTATCTGCTGAAGCTTTTCAGGAGGTTTATTATCTAAGGTAATTGCCCTTTGCAGTCCGTTTATTGCTGATTCCAGCATCTCCTCCTTGTTCGTGTGGATGGTAGCAAATGTTTCACCTTTATTTACCCGGTCGCCTATTTTTTTGTGGAGAATAAAACCGGCAGCGGCATCCACACTATCCTCTTTTGCACGGCGGCCGGCGCCAAGCTCAACAGAAACCATACCCATCGCAAAAGCGTCCATTTTTGTGATGTATCCGCTTCCATGTGCTGCTACCTCTTCAATGTGTGCAGCAGCCGGATAACTTTCGGGGGTTTTTATTACGGATGAATCCCCTCCCTGCTCTTCAACAATATCAATCCACTTTTGGAATGCACTGCCATCGCGGATTGCCTCTTTACTTTTTTCGATACCCTCTTCAATTGAGCCCGCTTTTCTGCCAAGATAAATCATGGTGCCGGCCAGCAGATGGGTAATTTCCATCACATCATCCGGGCCTCCGCCCTTCAGGCAGTCAATGCTCTCCTTCACTTCAAGCCAGTTCCCGATGGCATTACCCAGGGGCTGTTCCATGTTGGTGAGAAAGGCGATAGTCTGTTTCCCAAACTCTTCGCCAATACCAACCAATGTCTCTGCCAGTTTTACGGCATCCTCGTGCTTTGTCATGAAGGCGCCTGACCCAAATTTCACATCCAGCACAAGTGCATCAATTCCCTCAGCCAGTTTTTTGCTCATAATGCTGCCTGCAATTAACGGTATTGATTCAACCGTTGCCGTTACGTCTCGCAGGGCGTAGAGGCGTTTATCAGCCGGGGCAATCTCTTCAGTTTGCCCAACCAGTACCAGGTTCTGTTTTTCAAGTATCTCTTTGTAGCGGTCAAGGGTAACATCTACTGTAAATCCGGGTATTGATTCCAGTTTGTCGAGTGTGCCGCCGGTATGGCCAAGCCCTCTGCCCGAAATCATCGGTACGGGTACACCGCAGGCTGCAACTACAGGAGCCAGAATGAGTGAGAGTTTATCGCCAACTCCGCCTGTGGAGTGTTTATCCACTTTTATGCCTTCCACATGGCTCAGATCAACCACAATACCGCTGTGCAGCATAGAGTGTGTTAGTGCTGCAGCCTCCGATGTGTCAAGCCCATTCAAAAAAGATGCCATCAAAAATGCACTCATTTGGTAATCGGGGATGCGGTCGTCAGTGTAGGCTCGTATCAAATACTGAATTTCTTCCCGGCTTAGTGTTTCGCCTTCTCGTTTTTTTCTGATGAGGGATACGGTATTAAACTCTGTTTTAGACATGAACAATTTTTCTTTTAGGAATCTGATTTTATAAGTAAGACGTGTAGTAGTATAGAGATAAAAATAAACGTGTTTCGTCTTCATCCCGCCTAAAAAACGTCGGGATTGCACTCGATAGGGCTTTTTCGCCTACTAACTTACTATTTTTATCTAACTCACGTAAGCTTAAATAAATGTAGCAACTATTGCCATTTAAATCATAGGCTGCAAATTGCTATTATTATGGTATGAATATACTGGCAGACCAATTTCTTTACCGTATTCGGGATTTTTCTCCGGATGGTTGTAAATGTACACTATTTGATCCTGCTGATGGATTCCCGAAATATGCCAGCTCATTCGATGCCCTTCTGATCAGAACAGTTACAAAAATAAACCACGAAACCCTGCCGTTTGGCGGAAACCTAAAGTTTATCGGCACCGCAACCGCAGGGTTCGATCATATTGACAGAACTCACCTGAATAATCTTGGTATCGCATTTGCCCGTTCTGAGGGGTGCAATTCCAATGCTGTTGGCGAATATGTGCTTACATCTTTGTTAAAATGGGCAGAATCGAACAGGCAATCTATCAACAAACTTCGAATTGGAATTGTTGGGTGCGGGTACACAGGAACCGCAGTTAACTACTATCTCAAAAAGATCGGTTTTGAAACTGTGCTTTATGATCCCCCAAAAGCCGGAAGAATTCCCGCATTTAAGTCTGCACCTCTTGAGCAACTTTTAGACTGTAATGTTCTCACGTTTCATACACCTTTAACCACATCCGGTAAGAATAAAACCCTTCATCTTTGTGGAAAAGAGTGGTTGGATAATGGATTCAAACTGATCATCAACAGCGCCAGAGGCGGAGTGGTTGATGAAAATGCACTGCTCAATGCCAAAGAACATGGTACCGTGGACGATTTTATTCTTGATGTGTGGGAGAACGAGCCTGACTTTTTGGATGAAGCTGCAAAACAAGCGTTTATCGCCACACCGCACATTGCGGGTTATTCGCGAGAGGCAAAGTTCAGAGCAAGTGAAATAGTGATTGCCAAACTCTGTAAATTTTTTGGGTTGAAACGTTCCGCTGTGAAATTTGATGCAGCCCCTCCCGATGTAAAGCAGCCAAAAGAGAAAACCTTTGCTTCATTTCTTTGGGAAAATCATCAAATTTCCCTTTACCACAGAGGGCTGAGAGAACTGATTGGTTTAAGCAGTGAACTAAAAAGCAGCCAATTTGCCACTCTCCGTTCGCAAACTGAAACCCGCTTTGAGTTTGCATCCATTCTGAAAAAATCTTCTGAAAATATCGGTTTCCCGAAAGAGGCTGAAATTTTTCTGTAAAGCGGATTCAGAGTTCTGAAGTGATAATTACAAAGAGTTTTGTGCTGTAAAAATGTACTCAGATGCCATTTTCGTCTCAACTTTTTTGATAAAACCCTCACGGCAAAGGGTCAGGCTTTAACCAGAGATTTACCTCTCTCCTGACCTTCTCTTATGGCGAGCTGGCCGCATCCGGCATCAATATCATCGCCGCGGCTGCGCCGAACAGTTGCAGTAACATGATTTTTTGCAAGTATCCGCATAAATGCATTCAGCCTCTCTTCCCTGGCGCGTTGCAGCGCCACACCTGCTACATTGTTGTACATAATAATATTCACTTTCGAGGGAACCCAGCGGGCAATCTTCACCAGATTTTTTGCATCGGCGGCGGTATCGTTAAACTCATCAAAGAGAAGATACTCGTAGGTAAGCGGCTTCTCATTTTTATCGTAGTAATAGCGAACCGCCTCTTCGAGTTTCTCCAGGTTCAGTGATTCGTTTATCGGCATAATTTTATTACGCTTTTCATCATCGGCTGCGTGGAGTGAAATGGCAAGATTGCTGCCAAGATCTTCATCAGCCAGCTGTCTAATCTGCTTGGTTAGCCCAACCGTTGAGATGGTTATTCGGCGGGGAGAGAGCTCAATACCCAGCGGATCAGAAATAATGCGAACCGATTCAGTGACAGCTTTATAGTTGTGCAGCGGCTCACCCATCCCCATGTAAACGATATTGGTAATTTTTTTGCCAAACGTTTCAAGGCATAGCTCATTTATGGCTTGAACCTGATCTACTATTTCGCCGTGTGTAAGATTGCGGAAATAGCCCATCTTGCCGGTAGCACAAAACGAACAGCCAAACATGCACCCAACTTGCGAAGACACACAAATAGTCAGCCTGTTTGCTTCTCCATCGTCATAAAAATCGGGTATCATTACAGCTTCTACCTTGTGCCCGTCGGGATCATCAAGCTGAAAAAGAAACTTAATGGTACCATCTTTCGATTCCTGCCTCCTGAACTCCTTTGCCCGTTTAATCTCTGCCTTTTCACTAAGCTTCTGCCTGAGGTCTTTGGAGAGGTTGGTCATCTCATCAAATGAAGAAACTCCCTTTTGATAGAGCCATTGAAATACCTGATCGGCACGGTAAGATGCAAGGCCCATCCCCTTCAAATAACCGGATAACTCCTGTTTCGTAAGGGACTTCAGATCCACTTTGCTGCTTTCTGTAGTTGCTGACTTTTTCATGCCCTGAAGATACGCAGAATCACTTGCAATATACAGAATGGCTTAAAAGCGAGGGTTAACCACATTGTTAAAGATTGATCCAAATGTGTATGTAAGGCCAAACGATACACTGTAGTCGTAGGATGTTGGCCGCTGGCAGTTACCCAGAGCAAAGCAGTCATCCGATTGATTTGCGGCCGGCAGTGAAATCTGATCGTTAATAATCCGGTACCTTCCGGAAAAGCTCACTGAAAAGCCACGAACAATTCGCAAATCGAGTGAGGGGTTAAACTCAAACCGGTTCAGGGAGAGATCGTGAAAGAAGTTAGAGCCTGAAAGCGACACATTTACCCTTCCCCAGGGCCTGTCGTACCGAAGCAGTGCAAAAAGATTTTGGTGTACCAGAAATTCTGAATCCTGGCCTAAAACGGTTGTTTGATAGTAGGTTCGGTATGAGGGCGTAATGCGGTAGCGAATGATAAAACGCCGCTGCTGGTATTCACTATAGGGGTAAAAATTATATTCAAAAGCAGGCGATGCTTCCACATTCGATTTGATATTGCTGTTACGGGCAAAATTTGCTCTTGTATATAAACCTATTGATGCATGTTCGTTGAGGCTGTATGCATAGAGCCCCCAGTACTCACCCCAATCACGTATACTGCGGGCAACACCATCCCTCAACTCAACCTCTCGCCGATTAAGCTCGCCCCGTAATCGCGTTCTGATTTTCCACTCTTCGGTTATCCACTCGGCAAATATTCCGGAATAGAGCCCCAGGTTTTTTTCTGTTGACTGGCCATTCAGCCACGAGCGCATGTTTACATCAAAAACCCAGCCCCGCCAGGGATCATACAGGGGTTCATCATCCGGATCTTGTTCTGCAGGGGCATCATAAAACACATTTAAATTCCTCATCGCTACGGTTCCCATTACAAATGGAACCAAACCTATTTTGATATGCCTGTTCAATCCAACACGGCGTTCATCGGATGTATCCGTACCGGATGATACATATCTCAGTGTATCTCGCCGGGTGCTGAAATCCCGAAGACCCCTGTAGGTTAGTGTAAATTCACGACCGCCCCCCGCAGTTCGTAAATCTGTTATGGTGAGATAAATGTCGGCATCATCCTGATCGCGCACATAGTTAACAAATGTAATGTTTGATCGGATATAGGTAACATCGCATACGTTACAATCCAGGTAGACGTTAGGTATGGGCTTGAAGCGGGAAGAACTTTGAGCAGATACAACATCCTGAGCGAAAAGAACTAGTAAAAAAAATGCTATTAGGCGAATCACAACAATCAGACGGGATTTTAACATTATCTGCAGAACTTATAAGGTAATCAATTCACAGAAAGAATTGCCAATCAATCGGTAATGAGTTTGTAAATTGAATGCATTAAATTAACCGACAGATTACAACTCATGGATTTCGATTTAAATTTCAGCTAAGCTAATCTTGTGAACACAACTAACAGACAGTTAACTTATTTTTTTGCTAAAAGACGTACCAGGACAAACATAAAGAAACTGATGAAATTCATCGGATTTCTGTTCATCATATATGCGGTGTATGCAATTCTGTTTCACGTTGTAGCCCGATATGAAGAGATGGAGACTCATTCATTCATCACCGGGTTTTACTGGGCGCTCACAACTATGTCTACCCTTGGGTACGGTGACATTGTGTTTACCACCGATCTTGGAAGGGTCTTTTCTATGATTGTTATGTTCTCCGGAATTCTCTTTCTGCTTGTTTTGCTTCCATTTACCTTCATTGAGTTCTTTTATGCCCCATGGATGGAAGCTCAGAACGAAGCAAGAGCTCCAAAAACGCTGGATCCTTCCGTGAAAAATCATGTAATTATCACAAAACTTGACCCTGTTGCAGATGCACTCATAAAAAAACTGCATACCTATAAAATTGATTACGTTATTCTTGAACCCGACCTGCAAAAAGCACTTGACTTGTCGGACGCCGGGTATAAAATTGTAAATCTCGATCCGACCGACTTTGAAGCTTACGACAAACTCTGCATTAACAATGCACGAATGGTTGTTGCAACCGGAACTGATACTGTAAACACAAACGTAACCTTTACAGTAAGGGAATATAACCCCGATATTAAAATTGTTGCTACGGCTGCCTCGCCCGATTCGGTTGATATCCTGCAGCTTGCCGGGGCAAATCACGTTCTGCAGATGGGCGAAATTTTAGGCCGATCACTCGCACGGCGCACTCTTGGAGGCAATGCCCGTGTTCATGTTATTGGGCATATCGACGAACTGGTAATTGGAGAAGCTACAGCCCAGGAAACACCGTTAATTGGCAAAACACTTGCTGAGAGCCGATTACGGGAAACAACCGGTGTAACTGTAGTGGGTTTCTGGGAACGCGGAGAGTTTAAACAGGCACTGCCAGAAACGGTTATCACAGAAAAAACCATGCTTGTACTGGCGGGATCCGTAAATCAACTCAGAAATTACGATGAACTCGTAAGTATCTACCACGTATCAGATAAACCGGTAATTATTATTGGAGCCGGAAGAGTAGGCCGTGCCGCTGCAAAAAACTTTAAAGAGAGGCATATTGATTACCGTGTGATTGACAAAGATGCCACCAGAATTTACGATAAGAGTAAATACATCCAGGGTGATGCTGCCGATCATGAGGTATTGAAAGAGGCCGGGTTAGAAGACGCCCACACCGTACTCATTACAACCCACGATGATGATGTGAATATCTACCTCACCATCTACTGCCGCCAGTTAAGCCCCAATATGCAGATCATCAGCCGTACCACGTACGAAAAAAATATTGCCACAATGCACCGCGCCGGGGCCGATTTTGTGATGTCGTACGCATCCATGGGGGCAAATTCCATTTTTAATATTATTGAGGGACAGGATGTGCTGATACTGGCTGAAGGGCTGAACATATTCAACCATAAAGTGAATAAACTACTCGCTGATAAATCCCTGATAGAGTCTGATATTCGGAAAAATACCGGCTGTACCGTGGTTGCCATTAAGTGTAAAGAGGGGATGAAAGTAAGCCCTCAGCCTGACAGAAAACTCAGAGAGGGAGAAGAAATCGTACTGATCGGTTCATCAGAAAGCGAAACCGAATTTGTTAAACTCTACGAAATGGATTCCGCGTAAAGCAGACGTTTTTTACGAAAAATCTTTCAAAAGTTTTTCGCACTCTTCAGACATGATATTGCCAATTACCTCAATTTTATGGGTAGTTAACATTGCAAGTTCGTGAGATTTTAACCGGATTTGAGGCATGTATCCGGAGATTGTATCGATGCTGCAACCAAAAACTACTCGGTCAATATTAGCCCAGATAGCCGCACTCATACACATCGGGCAGGGTTCGCAGGTAGTGTAGAGTGTAAAACCGGAGAGATCGGTTTTCTGCAAATGTTCCGCCAGTTTTCGAATTACCAGCAACTCGGCATGTGCTGTGGGATCATTCAAAGCCTTGGTTTGATTCGCTGCCTCCGCAAAAATCTCATCACCCATGGTGAGTACTGCTCCGAATGGAGTTTTTCCTTTTCTTGCCACATCAATGGCTGCCTGCATGTGTTCTACGAATGGTTTCAAGTTTCAGGGTGCAAGGTTCAGGGGGGAGGTTTTGAATTTATTTTGTAAGGAATCATGAATTTTGTGCTCATACATCTAAACAGTGATTAAACACTTTTGCAATGAGCTATAAAGATTTAAAAATCTGGCAAGAAGCGAAAGAGCTTTCTATTGAAATACATAAAATGACAATGCAGATTCCAAAGTTTGAATTGTATGAAACCGGTAGTCAAATCAGAAGATCTTCAAAATCTATTCGTTCGAACATAGTTGAGGGATATGGGCGCAGGAGGTATAAATTAGATTTCATAAGATTTTTGATTTACGCTCATTCATCAGTAGATGAAACCCGAGACCACCTTGAAACTCTATTTGAAACAGAATCTTTAAAAGACAGAAACAAATTTGAAAGAATTCAAAATAAATTAGACCAAACCGGCAAAATGATCTACAGATTCATTCAAAGCATAGAAATGCGATAATTATAAAACCTCGCCTTTCCACTTACACCCCGCACCCAGCCCCTTGAGCCACGTCCCTTGCACTTTGTCCCCTACTTCAAATGCCTGTTCAAAAAATTGGTATAGACCCTGTGCAGCAGCAAGTAGCTCTGCTGGTTGTAGGCTACCCCGTGGGCGCCGGGCGGGTAAATACGTACATCCACATCTTTGCCTGCATTGGTAAATGCGGTTAGCATCTGCATGGTATTTTGAATATGCACATTTTCGTCCATAGATGAGTGCACCACAAGCATATTATCCTGCAGGCGTTGCGCATGTGCCATCACAGAACTGCTGCGATAATTTTCATAATTCTCTTCCAGCAAACCCATGTAACGCTCGGTGTAAATAGTATCATACAGGCGCCAGTCGGTTACAGGAGCTGCCACAATTCCTGCTTTAAAAACACGAGGATGCAGCACCATGGTTAAGGCTGCCATATAGCCGCCATAACTGTGTCCCCGAATAGCCATCCGCTCCCCATCAATCCAGTCGTAACCGGCCAGATAACGGGCAGTTTCTGCAAAATCATACGCCTCTTTTTTACCGAGATTCAGGTAGACCGATTTCTCAAAATCCCGTCCATAACCGCCGTTTCCTCGATTATTTACATTGGCAATTACAAACCCGTTCTGTGCCAGATATTGGAACCACGCATTCGATTCAAACTGGTTATACACTCCCTGTGAGCTTGGCCCTCCATAGATCATTAAAATGAGCGGATACGTTTTATCCTCGTCAAAATCCGGTGGCTTAATCAGGTATCCATCCAAATCCTGCCCATCGGATGTTGTGAATGAGAAAAGCTCCCGGGGTGCATACACGTACCAGTTTATATACTCCTGCACCGATTCATTATCCACAAGAGTTTTCAGTTTTTCTCCCCCGTTCTCCGTAGTTCGAATTTCAACCCGTGTGGGTGTGCTCACGTTCGACCACGTATCAATAAAAAAGCGCCCATCAGCGCCCATGCTGAACGAGTGCCGGCCGGGCTGTTCGGTGTACCGCACTTTTTCGGTGCCATCAAACCGGATAGAGTAGAGATGCCTTTCGAGCGGACTCTCTTCCGTTGACTCATAATAGATTTTGCCCTGATCGGAATTTACTGCATAAACATTGGTTACCTGCCAGTTACCCGTTGTTACCTGATTAATCAGCTCGCCGCTGTAATCGTACCGGTACAGATGTTTAAAGCCATCCCGATCTGAGATCCAGAAAAATTCCTGTCTGTCATCCGGAAAGAAAAAGTAGTGGTCAATTCCTGCAAAAAAGTCGAAAACATCAATCCAGCCATGTTCCGGTTTCTCCTCCATAATCATCTCTCCGCTGCCATCTGTAGCATCATGGAAAAACAATTTCAGGTGATTTTGTTGGCGATTCATCCAGACTACGGCAAGTTCAGCGGGGTTTGATGTCCAGTAGAGCCGGGGGATCAGTCCGTCGCCAATATCAATATCCATCCATTTGGTTTGATGTGACTCTATATCGATCACACCGATTTTCACAAAAGGATTATCCTCTCCAACTTTCGGATAGGGTATGTCGGTATATTGGGGGTAAATTCCTTCATAATCGGTGGATACAAAACGTTCTACATGCCTTTCATCCGAATGCCAGAATGCGATGTAGCGGCTGTCGTGCGACCAGCTCCACGCCTGAACCAGCCCGAATTCCTCTTCATATACCCAGCCAAATCGACCGTTAAAGAAGTGATCTTCTGCATCGAATGTAAGCTGTATCTCTTCACCGCTGTTCAGATCAAACACGAACATCTCACCATCACGGTGGTATGCCACTTTTTGTCCATCTGGTGAAAGTTCTGCTGTAAACGCCTGCTCAACAATTTTTTCGATCGTATTATCTTCGAGGGAGTAGTAGTAGTAATCGGCAGTGCCGGAGTAGCGGTAGATCGGCACAAAGTCTGCCTGAAAAACCAGGTATCGAAAATCGGCTGACCATTGAAAAGACTGGAAATAAAATGGGTCTTCGCTTCCGGGAAAGGTGTATTGAGATGTATCAAAAATCAGTTCATCTTCATCCGTTGCAGGGTTATATACCCGGATCTGAATATCGCCGGTTTGAAAATTCTGCTCCATGTATGAGAAGCGTTCGCCGCCTTCGATCCACTGGACGTTTTCCGGGCCTTGTTCACCTGCAAGATTCCCCGCAGAAAAAAGGGCGTGCTGCAGGCTTTG